>JBKOWY010000099.1:0-56439 GCA_046724655.1 Actinomycetota bacterium | reverse complement strand
GGATCACCCACGCCGGAGCCTGCGCCGCCCACAGCTCTGCGATCCGTTCCTTCTCACGTTCCGACAACCGATCCATGCCGCACCTCCCGATCCGATCGAACCCGATCGAGGGTGCTGTTGCGTTGATCCCCTGAGACCAAGGGCGATCCGGTGCGCGAGCGCATTAGTCCTCACTGCCGGTCGATGGTTGAACAGGTACGACCCGTGGGATCCAGCGCCGCACTCGGGTGCAGTACTCGTCGTATTCGGACCCGTAGGTCCGGCGCAGTGTCGGCTCCTCATACAGCACGACAAAGAGATGGAAGCCCAGCGCGACGACGGCCGCGTAGATCAGCACGTGGCCGGTGCCGAATAGCAACGCCTCGCCGACGATGATCGCGACGACGCCGAGGTACATCGGGTTCCGAGCGAATCGGTAGAGGCCGCTGATCACAAGATGCTGCGTCGGCACCGCAGGCGTCAGCGTCCCGCGGCCTCGCCACACGAAGCGTGCGATCGACTCGGCGAGCACCGGGGTGCCGAAGACGATGAGGGCGACGCCGAGCGCGCGCAGCCAAGTCCATCCCAGCAACGGCTCGTGCAGCTTCCAGCCCGAGAGGAGCCACGGCACGAGCACGGTGAGCGGACCGGGGCCGACGAACAGGACGAACCCCAGGCTCACGAGCACCGGTCCGACGAGCGAGCGTCGCTTCGGTGTCGCGCTCACGGCGACGGCTATCGCGGCGGGCTGAGTGCGGCCTCGACGACCGCGGCCACGTCGGCGCCGAGCAGCGTTGCGGGATCGGCGCCCGTCTGCAGCAACGACATGAGCAACGACAACACGATCGTCACCAGTCCGTTCGCGATCTGCTGGGCGTCGATGTCGGTCCGGACCTGCCCGGCGAGCTGCTCGGACGCGATCCGTTCACCGCACTCCTTGCGCAGCTGCTCGAGCGCGGGGATCGTGATCAGCCGCACCGTGAACTCTGGTTCCAGGCCGGTGAGGACCCGCCGCGCCAGCGGATGGCGGTCGACCGCGGACAGGAGCGTGAAGATGAGGGTCCCCCGCCAGTGGTCGAGGTCGACGGCGTCGGTGAGGCTCGCCAGTCCCTCGTCGACGACTGCGGCGGCGTCCTCGTCGACGGCGGCGAGGAACAGCGCCTCCTTGTTCGGGAAGTAGACGTACGCCGCGGTCCCGCTCAGCCGCGCGTCGCGGGCGACCTCGGCCACCGACGTTCCCCGGTAGCCGTCACGGCCGAAACGGGCGATCGCCGCATCGAGCAGCGCCTGGCGGGTGCGCTCCCCCTTGGTCATCGACGGGTTTCGCTGGGCCACCGGCAGAGCATAACTCCTGAAATGAGGGATTGCATCAACTTCTCAGATCCTCTACATTACGGGAAGGCGGTCGGTACCGCGCCCTTTGGGCATTTCGTCCGCCGTTCATCTGGACCCGATCGTCCTCGAGCCCAGGAAGGACAGTCATCACTGCGACCGAGACCCGGCCCGAGACCGGCAACACGAAGCGGATCGAGCAGCTCAACCGGGCGTCGCTGCGCCGGATCATCGAGCCCGACGAAGAGGTCACCGGCACCCTGACCAAGCAGCAGGTGATCCCGGACGAGCTGCTCTCGATCGACGGGCTCGACCTCGATCTCACCCCCGAGCAGCGGGCCACCCTGGCCCGGGAGGAGATGGCCTCCATCGTGCGGTTCGGGATCCTCTTCGAGGCAATCCTCCTTTCCGGCTTCGGCTACCAGCTCGCGCTCAGCACCGACGTCACCGACCCACGCTTCACCTACGCGCTCCACGAGCTCGGCGAGGAGACACGTCACTCCCGCCTGTTCGTGCGACTCGTCGACCAGCTCGAGCCGAAGCAACACAACCCGTTCGAGAGCCCCCTCGCTGCTCGCATCCGCTCGCGCATGCTCCCGTTGCTGATGCGCCGCCCGGCCACGCTCGACGCCTTCGTGCTCGCGGGCGAGGAGATCCCCGATCTCTTCCAGAAGCTCGCCGCCGAGCACCCCGATACCGACGACTACGTGCGCGACGTCAGCCGCTACCACCGCATGGAGGAAGCCCGTCACCTCGCCTTCGCGCGCACCACAGTGGGCGAGCACTACCGGAATGCCACCTGGACGGATCGCTTCGCGGTCCGCAGGATCGTGCCGTTCGGCATCGTCGGCATGTTCGACTTCATGGTGCAGCCGTTCGTCTACGCGACGGTCGGGCTGCCTTCATTCCGAACCTGGCGCAAGGTTCGCCGCCTGCCGCGGCGCATCGAGCTCCGCCGTCAGTGCGCCGGTGCCGTCCTCAACGCGCTGATCGACGCCGGCGTCATCAAGCGAGGACGCATCCCGCGTCCGTGGCGGCGCGTTGCCGGTGTGCGCCGAGACGGAACCCCGCTTTCGGGCTGATGGACGGCAAGGTCGTCGTCATCACCGGATCGAACGTCGGCATCGGCAAGGAGACCGCGGTTGCGCTGTCTTCGATGGGCGCCACCGTGGTGCTGGTCTGCCGCAACCAGGAGAAGGCCATCGTCGCCGCCGCCGAGGTAAAGGCTCGCTCTGGGAGCGAGAACGTGCACGTCGTCAGGCTCGATCTCGCCGACCTTGCCAGCGTCCGAGCGTGCGCCGAGGAAATCAGCAAGGTCTGGCCGCGCCTCGACGTGTTGATCAACAACGCGGGCGGGATGTGGACGAAGCGGCGCATGACCGCACAGGGTTTCGAGCAGACCTTCGGCGTCAATCACCTCGGCCACTTCTACCTGACCACGCTGCTTCTCGACCGCCTCAAGGCCTCCGCGCCGGCGCGCATAATCAACGTGGCGTCGGTCGGTCACCACGTGCGGATGCGAGGGATGCGGTGGCATGACCTGCAGACCAAGCGCGGCTACACAGCGATGCGAGCGTATTCCCAATCCAAGCTGGCCAACGTTCTCTTCACGCGCGGTTTGGCTCGTCGCCTCGAACCGCAGCAGGTGACCGCCAACGCTCTACACCCGGGAGCCGTTCGCAGTGGGTTCGGCATGGACGGCGACATGAAAGGTTTCCTCGGGTTCGGCAACAAGATCTTTCGGCTGTTCGAGATCAGCGCGAAGAGGGGTGCGCGCACGTCGATCCACCTGGCCTCCGAGCCGTCACTCGACGGCGTCACGGGTGGCTACTGGGTGCGCCGCCGCCCCGGCCACATGAGCAGGGCGGCGCGCGACGACGCGGCCGCCGATCGCCTGTGGGACGAGAGCGAGCGGCTCCTGGCTTCCGTCGGCTTTCCGGTCGATCCGAGTGTTCTTGCGTCAAATAGGCACCCATAACGGGCCTAGCTGACGCAAGAAGGCTGCGTTCACCAACCGGTCTCGGCCAGGAACGCCCGAACCAAGCTGACGGTCGTCTCGGGATTGTCGCCGGCGGCGTGATGTCCGGCGCTGCCCACCGTCGCCAGCTGGGCGTCGGGAATCAACGCTGCCACCTCCTCCGCCCCCTCGCTCGAGAGCACGTCACTCTTCGCGCCTCGAAGCACGAGCACCGGGCACGTGAGCCCGGTGACCTCGGCGTCGAGACCGGCGAGGAGCTGGCGCCATCCTCCCGGGGGCTGGCCCGCGGAGCGGAGCCGCCGTCCGTACGAGTGCTTCCATTCCCACCGGCCGTCCGGCCGTTGACGCAGGTTACGACGCAGGTTGTCGACCTTCACCTGACGGCGATGCGGCAGGTACTCGGCCACCTCGGCCGCCGCCTCCTCGAGCGAGCCGAACGACTCGTGGCGCGTCATGAAGTCGATGATGCGGTTGACGCCTTCGTCCTCGAGTCGATGGCCGATGTCGATCAGCGCGATGGCGACGGCGACCTCGGGCTTCCGGGCGGCGAGTGTCAGGCTCACGATCCCGCCCAGCGAGGCGCCCACGAACGCAGCGCGCTCGATGCCGAACTCGTCGAGCAGCGGCGGGATCGTGGCAGCGAGCGAGTGACGATCCATCGCGTCGATGGGGTCCGAGTCGCCGTGGCCCGGGAGGTCGGGCGCGAGAACGTGATGCGTCGTGGCGAGCGTCGCGCCCAACTCCTCCCACATGTACGCGGTCTGGCCACCGCCATGCAGACACACCACGGGCCGCGCCGAGCTGCGGCCCCACTCCAGATAGTGGACCTGTCGCTCGTCGACGATCGTGAAGCCGCTGCGGCCGCCGGCTGGAACGTCGTGGCGAGGAGCGAGGAACTCGAACTCGGCGTTGGCGGTGGTCACGCGCCGTTGCCCCGCCCGAGGAGCCACGCCGCGTTGTTGCGGTACAGCCCGGGCGCGTTCGCGGGATCGGAAGTCGTGTCGTCGAGGGCGCGGTAGTCCTCGAGCGGGTGCGCGGTGCCTTCGGAGTGCGGGTAGTCGCTGCAGCACATGAACAGATCGCCGACCTTCTGGATCAGCCGCTCCGGACGCTCATACGAGAACGCAGCGACGCGCACCTGGCGGCGCACGTACTCGCTGGGCGCCAGCGGCAGATCGGTGATCGCCTTGCCGTGGAGGCGCGTCACGAAGCGGACGCCGCCGTCGAGGTACATGAGGAACATCGGCATCCAGACCGCCGACAGCTCGATGACGCCTATGCGCAGCTCCGGACGCCGCTCGAGCACGCCGTTCACGACGAGGTCGGCGATTCCGAGAGCTGCCGGCACCCACAGGAAGACTGACGACAGCACCGGATTGGTCGGCTCGGGGTCGGTCGCGTACCACGCCTCGTCGAACGGCCGCTGCTGGTTGGCGACATGGAACACTGGCGCGATGTCGTGCTGGATGAACGCTGCCCAGGCGCGATCGAGCTCGGGATGCGACAGCGGCCGTCCGTCGACGAGCGCCGGCGCGATCATCGCCAGCCGCACGCCGCCGCCCGCTAGCGCGGCCAGTTGCTCGTCCAGCCAGTCGAGGTCGCGCAGCGTCAGGTGCGCGACCGGGTGGAAGCGGCCGTTGCCCTCGGCCGTGACCTCGAGTGCCCACCGGTTCCAGGCCGCCATGTTCGTCTTCGTGGCGTCGAGGTCGCCGGCGAGCGTGTGTTCCCACACGAGGCCGTAGTTGGGGAACAGGAAGGCCTCCTCGAGGCCGAGGCGGTCGAGCTCGGCGATGCGGGCCGCGGGCTGCCAGTACTCAAGAGGGAGCGCGTCGTCGTACCGATGCTCGGGCGGGTTCCCCGCCAGCGCGCGCTGGAGCCGGGCGCCGACCTCGTCGGTCTCGCCGGGGATGGTCACGTCGGCGAGGACGATGCGGCGTCCGTGCCACGTCAGCCACGAGTTGCCGGCATCGTCGTCGACGATCTGCAACACCTGGTCGCGGCCGCGGGCGTCGGCGTAGTCGGTCCACAGCGTCCTCGACTCGAAGAGGTGCTGGTCGCAGTCGATCACTCCGGGCCCGCTCATGCGCGCGGAGGATACTCGTCACCGCGCGCGGCTGACACTGGTGTCAGGTCAATGTGGGAAGATGCCGCGGTGGACGCGGTGGACGCGGTGGACGCGCTGCACGGGCTCACGTTCGCCGACGTGCTGCGCGAGCACCGGCGAAGCTGGCCCCAGAAGCCGGCCGTCGTCGATCGCGACTTCCGTCGCGGCGTCCGCCTCACGTACGCAGAGCTCGACGACCGCGTGAACGGGCTCGCAAACGCGCTCGGCGACGCGGGGGTCGAGCCGGGTGACCGGGTGCTGTGGCTCGGCCAGAACTCGTTCCGCGTCGTCGAAGGGCTGGTGGCGGCGGCGAAGCTCGGAGCGATGTTCTGCCCCGCCAACTGGCGGCAGAGCGCCGACGAGATGGCGTTCGTCGTCGACGACGTCGACGCGAAGGTCGTCATCTGGCAGGACGAGGAGATCGGCGACACCGTCCGCGGTGCTCGCGACCTCGCCGGATCTTCGGCGTTGTGGCTCCGGCACGACGCCGACGGCGATGGGAGCTACGAGCAGTTCATCGCCGACGCACCGAGCGACGACCGCGGAGACGTCATCGATCCGGCGTCGTCGTTGCTCCTCATCTACACGGCCGCGTTCAGCGGCCGTCCCAACGGCGCCATGCTCAGCCACACCGCGCTCATCACCCAGGGCGTCGTGATGGGACACCTCGCCGACATCGGTGCCGACTACGTGTACCTGAACTGTGGCCCGCTGTTCCACATCGCTACGTTCATGACCACTCTGGCGACGTTCGTCGCCGGCGGCACCAACGTGTTCACCCGGCGGGTCGACGCCGAGGAGCTGTGCCGGCTCATCGAGGCGGAGCGCTGCACGGGCGCGTTCCTCATCGGCCCGACGCTCGAGCAGATCCTCGAGGTGAACAAGGACCACCGGTACAACCTCAAGACACTCCGCGCCTTCCGGGGCAAGCGGGCATGGAACGAGATGATCACGGTCGACACGAGCCCGTGGGCGCGCGATCCCGGCGGCTACGGCCAGACCGAGGTCATGGGGATGTTGACGTTCAACACGCTCGCCGACGCCGCGATCGGTTCACACGGCCGCCCGTCGCCGGTCGTCCAGGTCCGAATCGTCGACCCCGACGACCACGAGGTGGCGCCAGGTGAGACAGGCGAGATTGTGGCGCGTGGGCCGACCGTCATGAACGGATATTGGAACCGCCCCGAGGAGAACGCGCGCCGTCAGCGCAACGGTTGGCATCACACGAACGACCTCGGCCGACGGGAGACCGACGGGACGATCACGTTCATCGGGCCGGCGACGCGCATGATCAAATCGGCGGCCGAGAACATCTACCCGGCCGAGGTGGAGTGCGCCATCGCCAAGCATCCCGCCGTCGCCGAGTGCGCGGTCATCGGCGTGCCTGACGAACGGTGGACGCAGAGCGTGAAGGCGATCGTCGTGTTGAAGGACGGGGCGACCGCGACCGCGGAGGAGATCATCGAGCACTCGCGTTCGCACATCGCGTCCTACAAGAAGCCGCGCACAGTGGAGTTCGTCGAGAAGCTACCCCGGCACGGCTTCGCGGTCGATTACGACGCCCTCGACGCGCAGTTCGGCGGGGGTGGATATCCAGGCGGAAGGAACCGGAGCGCGTGAGGGACCGTGACGCGCCGGTCGTCCGCGTCGGCGATCCTGACGGACCGTACCGGCGGCGGATCCGAACCGTCACGGCGGAGAACGGCGTCGTCGAGGGCGGGCTCGAGGACGACTTCCACCACTTCGAGGTGACGCTGCGCCACGACGGCGAGCGCGTGACCGGCATCGAGGCCCGCTCCCGCCGCTGGCCGTGGGCCACGTGCCCCGACGCGGCCGCGCAGCTGCAGCCGATCGTGGGGATGCCCCTGTCCCTTCGGTGCACTGCGATCGCCGCGGTCGCCGACCCGCGCATGAACTGCACCCACCAGTTCGACCTCGCCGGCCTGTGCATCAGCCACGCTGCCCGCCGGCTCGAGCGGCGCCAGTACGACGCCGAGATCCCGCCCGCAGTCGACGGAATGATGGCACCGCGCCTCTGGCGAGACGGCGAGGTCGTGCTGGTGTGGACGCTGTCAGGGCGCGACGGTCTGCGCCGGCTCGTCGACAGCCCGCCGTACGACGCCGCGCCGTGGCGGGGTGGCTTCTTCCGGTGGGCAGACCGGACGTTCGACCCCGAGACGGCCGAGGCCGCGATCGTGTTGCGCCGGGCGTGCGAGATCGGCATGGGCCGGGGCATGGACCTCGAGGCCTACGACTCGGCCGCCGAGCTCGGCCCGATGATGGGCGGCGTCTGCTACACGATGCAGTCGTCGGTCATGCCCGTCGCGTTTCGCAATCGGGGCAGCATCCGTGACTTCGCACGCCACCCCGACGCTCTGTTGCGTGAGTCCTGATGCGTGACTAGCTAGCCGCGCGGCTCGAGCCCCACGAGGTCGGCAAAGCGACGCATGCCGTCGATCGCCTCGGGCGACCGGCGCCACGGCGACACGATGAGCCGCGTCACTCCGATCTCCTCCCACCGCTTCACGTCGTCGGCGGTCTCGATCGCGCCGCCGAGGCAGATCTCGAATGACGCGTCATCGCGCCCGTACTCGCCACGCAGCTCGCGCAGACGCGTGATCTGTGCGCCGGCGGTCTCGAGCGTGTGGCCCATGCCGACCCAGCCATCACCGAGGCGAGCGGCGCGTCGCAGCGCGGCGGGGCTTTCTCCGCCGATCAGGATCGGCGGCCACGGTTGCTGGACCGGCTTGGGCTCGAAGGCGACCGCGTCGAACCGAAAGAACTCCCCTTGGTGGGCGACCTCGGGCTCGCTCCACAGCCGCTTGCACACCTCGAGGGCCTCGTCGACACGGCGCCCCCGGGACTCGAAATCGAGTTCGACGGCGCGCCACTCCTCTTCGAGCCAGCTCGCGCCCACGCCGAACTCGACCCGTCCGCCGGACACGACGTCGAGAGTCTGCACGGCGCGCGCGGCGATGAACGGATGGCGGAGCCCGATGTTGTACACGTGCGTTCCCAGCCGCACATGGCTGGTGCGGCCCGCGAGGTAGCCGAGATACGTGAAGGCGTCGAACACGGGTGTCGTCGGCGGCACGGGCGGGTGCTCCTCCCCCGGATGCGGCGACCGGCTCATCCGCACGGGAAGCACGAGGTGCTCGGGCAGCCAGACCGACTCGTAGCCGAGGCGCTCGGCCTCGTCCGTGACGTCGAAGTGGAAATGGGCGTTGAGCGCGCCAAGGGCGATCCCGAACTTCACGTCGTGAAGCTTCCGTCGTCGGCGCGGCGCCATCCACCGGCGGCAAAGTTGCCGCCATCGACGTGGATCGTGGTACCGGAAACGAACCGGCCGAGGTCACTGGCCAGGTAGACGGCCGCGGCAGCGACGTCGTCCACGTCACCGCGACGAGGCAACGGTGTGTTCATCGGGAGGTCTGCGCCGATGCCGGGTGTGGGAATCACGTCGGGAGCGATGCAATTGACCCGGATCATGCGGTCACCCAGCTCGAGCGCCAGTGTCTTGGTGAGGTTCGCGACGGCGGCCTTCATCGACGCGTACACCGCGTAGCCGGGCGCGGCGCGATGGGCCTCGATCGAAGTGAGGTTGACGATCGAGCCGCCGGCGTCAACCATCAGCGGGACGGCACTCCGGATGAAATGCGTGACGCTCACGAAGTTCTCGCGTATCAGCGAGTCCTGGCCCTTGGCGTTCACCTCGAGGAACGCCGCCTGAAAACCGCCTCCGGCGTTGTTCACGAGGACGTCGACGCGCCCGAATTGCTCTCCCACGACACCGAGGAAGCCGTCGACCTGATCGGCCTCACGCACGTCGAGCTCCGCGGCGACGACGCGCCGCCCGATGGCTTCGATCGCGTCTGCGGTCTGGTCGAGATTGGGAACGTCTCGGTCACAGATCGCGAGGTGGGCGCCGAAGTTGGCGAAGCCGAGCGCGATCGCTTCACCGATGCCGACGGCCGCGCCGGTGACGACCGCGACGCGATCCGTCAAGAGCGCGGCGGACGGTTCGAGCGGCACGGCGGCGCAGGCTACCGCCCTCCTAAGCTGCCCGGCACGAGCTACTCGCTTGCAAACAGGAAGGTCTTGATCACCGGAGCGTCGTCGGGCATCGGCGCGGCGCTTGCCGAGGGCTTTGCCGAACGCGGCGCGATCGTCGGGATCTGCGCGCGGCGTGAAGACCGTCTGCGTGACGTGCTCGAACGCGTCCGTCAACACTCGCCCGAGTCACGGTCCTGGGTGATCGACCTGTCTGAACTCGACGGGATTGAGCCGTTCGCGCGCCTCGCCGTCGACGAGCTGGGCGGGATCGACGTGCTGGTGAACAACGCCGGTGTCCCTAAGCGCCGCGCCGTCACGCAGTTGACGCCCGACGTCGTCGAGTCGGTGATGGCGCTCAACTACTTGTCGCCCGTACGCCTGACGCTCGCGCTACTGCCTGGCCTGACCGATCGAGACGGACGGATCGTGAACATCTCGTCGGTCGCAGCGCGGCTCGGGCCTGGGACGGAGGCCGCCTACGCCGCCTCCAAGGCGGCGCTGACCGCGTTCTCCGAAGCGATGGCCGTCGACCTCGCCGACACCGGCGTGAAGGTCCACGTCGTGAACCCGGGCATCATCGACACCGAGCTGTTCCGGTTGCCCGACAACGACGAGCCCATCGCCGACATGAGCATGGCGCTCCCTGTCGACGCCGTCGTGCAGCCCGTCGTGAACCAGCTCGACTCGGGCACGTTGGAGATCTACGTGCCGGAGTGGTTCCAAGACATCGTCGCCGGCAAGGTCGCCGACCCCGACAGGTTCCTGCAGGGCTCGATCGAATACCTGCGGAGCCGCCGCGCCGGGAGCTAGTCGGCTTCCTCCGCGCGAGCTTCGTTCTCGTAGTCACGCCTGCCCATGCGCGTTACTCGAGCAGGTCCGGTTGGTCGCGGACGATCTTGTCGTAGAGAGGCTGGAAGCTGAAGTACCCTGCCGCGTGCGAGCCCACCTGCGACGCGGTGAGCTTCGCCATGTCGGGTTCGATCAGCACGGGGTCGCCGGCCGCTTGCGCGAGCAGCTGCGCTTGGCACGACCGCTCCATCGTGATGAACCACCACGCTGCCTCGTCGACCGAGTGACCGACCGTGAGCAGGCCGTGGTTCCGGAGGATGACCGACTTCTTGTCGCCGAGCGCGTGGGCGAGACGCTTGCCTTCTTCGAGGTCGAGCACGACGCCGGTGTAGTCGTCGAAGAGCGCGTGGTCCTCGTAGAAGGCACACACGTCCTGGGTGATCGGGTCGAGCAGCCGGCCCAGAGCTGACCACGACTTGCCGTAGATCGAGTGCGCGTGCGCAGCAGCGATCACGTCTGGGCGGGCGGCGTGCACCTGCGAGTGGATGACGAACGCCGCCGTGTTCACGCCGTACTCACCCTCGACGACCTCGCCCTTGTCGTCCACGAGGATCAGGTCGGATACGCGGATGTGGCTGAAGTTCATGCCGAACGGGTTCACCCAGAAGTGGTCGAGGCGCTCGGGGTCCCGGGCCGTGATGTGGCCGGCGACACCCTCGTCGAACCCGAACCGCCCGAAGAGCCGGAACGCCGCCGCCAGCCGCTGCTTGCGGTGCAGGCGATCCTCCTCGACGGTCTCGAACTTCGGCAGGTAGTTCGTTCCCTGCATGAGCGTCTCGATCTCGTTCGTTGTCACGTCGTTCCTCCTACGCCGGGGCGGGGAATCCCAGCGTCTTCGTCTCGAGGTACTCCTCGAATCCTTCGATTCCGTGCTCGCGTCCGTTGCCACTCTGACGGTACCCACCGAACGGCGAATCCGGACCAAACCACAGGCCGCCGTTCACGGCGACCGTGCCGGTGCGGATGCGCCGGGCGACGGCCTCGGCTCGGTCGATCGACGCGCTCGTCACGGCGCCGGACAGCCCGTACATGGAGTTGTTGGCGATGCGGACGGCGTCGTCGTCGTTCTCGTACTTCAGGACGCACAGCACGGGCCCGAAGATCTCCTCCTGGGCGATCGTCGCGTCGGGGTCGACATCCACGAACAGCGTCGGTTCGACGTAGTAGCCCTTCTCGAGATGCCGTGGACGGCCGCCGCCGACGAGCAGCTTGGCTCCCTCGGCCTTGCCCTTTTCGATGTAGCCGAGCACGCGGTCGCGCTGCCGGGCGTTGATCAGGGGCCCCATGATGTTGCCGGGATCGGTCGGGTCGCCGTACGGGACGGCCTCGAACGCGGCCTTGAGCATGTCGACCGCCTCGTCGTAACGCGACTTCGGCAGCAACATCCGTGTCGTGATCGCGCAGCCCTGCCCGCCATGCATGCACACCATGGACCCGGACGGGACAGTCGACGCGAGGTCGGCGTCGTCGAGGATCACGTTTGCGGACTTGCCGCCGAGCTCGAGGAACACCTTCTTTAGCGTCTGAGCCCCGTTGGCCATAATGCGGCGCCCCGTGGCGGTGGAGCCGGTGAAGCTGATCATGTCGACGCGCGGGTCGTTGGCCAGTACCTCGCCTACCGTCGCCGGATCACTCGACGTGACGATGTTGAGCACACCCGCCGGGATGTCTGTCTGCTCGGCGGCGACGCGACCGATGAACGTCGCGCTCCAGGGTGTATCGGGCGCGGGCTTGAGGACGACGGTGTTGCCGGCCGCCAGCGCAGGCGTGATCTTCGACAGGTTGAGCATGAAGGGGAAGTTCCACGGGGTGATCGCGCCGACCACGCCCACCGGCTCGCGCACGACCTTGCGTGAGCTGCGCATGCCCATGAACTCATGGACCGGGAGCTCCTGCTCCCAGTCGTACCGGTCGATGAGATCGATCTCCCACTGCATGTCCTCGATGCAGGAGTCCTGCTGCACGGCGTACGTGAGCATGATCGGCGCGCCGACCTCGGTCACGATCTGCGGCCGGAGCGTCTCCTTCTCCTTGTCGAGCGCGTCCTTCAGCTGCCGCAGGCATCGCTTCCGGAACGCCGGATTCCCCGCCCAGTCGGTGTCATCGAACGCACGACGAGCGGCGTCGATCGCCCGGTCCATGTCCTCGGCGCCCCCGTCGGCCACCTCGCCCGCGACGTCTTCGGTGGCCGGGTTGATGTTGCCGTACGTGGCTCCCGACGCCGCCTCGAAGAGCTTGCCGTCGATCAGCATCCGTTGCTCAGCCATCAGTTCGCTCATGCGGAGATCGTAACTCTGGGCGGGTAACGCCGTTACAGTCGGCCGTAATGCGCATCGCGGCGCTCGACCTGGGAACCAACTCGTTCCACCTTTTGATCGCCGACGTCCATGAGGACGGCAGTTTCACGCCGCTCGCCCGCGAGAAGGAGATGCTCCGCCTCGGCGACCACGTGAGCCGCGAAGGTCGCATCCCGCCGGACGCCGCCGACCTTGCCGTCGCCACCGTGCGCCGCATGAAGATGCTGGCCGACGCAGCTGACACGCCCGAGTTCATCGCGTGCGCGACGAGCGCCATCCGGCAGGCCGTCAACGGTTGCGATCTCGTCGACCGCATCGAGCGCGAGACCGGCGTCAAAGTCGACGTGATCAACGGCCTGACCGAGGCCCGGCTCATCTTCGGCGCCATCCGCGCCAGCGTGGTGCTCGAGCCGGCGCCGGCGCTGTGCTTCGACCTCGGCGGCGGCAGCCTCGAGGTGATGGTCGGCACCGCCGCCGGTCTGCAGTGGGCGGCGAGCGAGAACATCGGCGTCGCCCGCCTCACCGCCGACTTCGTGCACTCCGACCCGATCTCGAAGCCGGACCGGCGCGCACTGCGCGAGCACCTGCGGGACACGCTGCGTCCCACAGCCGACCACATCAGCAGCTTCGAACCGAAGCTCGTGGTGGGTAGCAGCGGGACCCTCGAGGACCTCGCCCGCATGGTCGCGGCCCGGCGCGACGCGCAGGTGCCCGTTTCGCTCAACCAGCTTGCGTTCACGCGCGATGAGTTCTTCGCGCTGCACGAGGACCTTCTGTCCTCGAAGGCGTCCGAGCGGCGCAAGATGGACGGGCTCGAGCCGCGGCGCGTCGACCTCATCGTCGCCGGCTCGATGTTCCTGGCGACCGCGATGGAGGTATTCGATTTCGGCAAGATGATCGTGAGCGAATGGTCGCTGCGTGAGGGCATCCTGCTCGATGCGATCGGTCACCACGATCCGGCGGACTGGACTGATGATCCTCGCGCGATTCGGCGGGCGTCGGTGCAGAGCCTGGCTCGGCGGTGCAGCTTCCCGGAGGAGCACTCGCGCCAGGTTGCCCGCCTTGCGCTCAACCTGTTCGACCAGACCGAGGAGCTGCACGGGCTCGGCGAGACCGAGCGCGAGCTGCTCGAGTACGCCGCGCTGCTGCACGACATCGGGGAGCACGTCGCCCACGACGGGCACCACCTTCACGCCGCGTATCTCGTCCGACACGGGCAGCTGCGCGGCTTCGCGCCCGAGGAGGTTGCACTTCTGGGCGCGCTTGCCCGGTGGCACCGGCGCGGAGATCCCCGCGCTGCGGACGAGCTGGCCCCGATCGACCCCGGCGACGAGAAGCGGCTACGAAAGTTGGCCGCGCTGTTGCGCATCGCCGACGGTCTCGACCGCAGCCGTAGCCAGGCGGTGGAGGCGATCGACGTCCGAGTGGGGCCGTCGCTGGTGATGATCCGGCTGTCAACCGATCGCGACACCGAGCTCGAACGGTGGGCAACGCACCGCAAGCGCGACCTGTTCGAGAAGGTCTTCGGCCGCGAGCTCGAGGTGACGGCCCACCCGTCGGGCACGAGGGCTGCGCTCGCGGCGTCGTAGTCGCTACGCGATCTCCTCGTCGCGCGTGGCTCTGTCCCCGAGCTCGGGGACGAGCAGGTCGATCAGGTCGTGGATCTCGCGCGCGCAGGCGCGGAAAACCGGCAGGTCGCCTCCAGCGGGGTCCTCGACGTCCTCCGCCGGTTCGAGCTCGACGTCGGCGAGACCCAGCGACGCGATGCGCTCACGGAAGGTCGCGCCGGGCGCGGAAGGGAGGTCGCGGACCAGCCGCCGGAGCGTGACCGTCTTCGCGGCGGCCTCGGGGTGGATGCGCCGCATGTAAGCGACGTGCTCCGCGGCCATGCAGATCACGACATCTGCGGAGGTGACGTCGGCGTCGTTGAGCTGATGGCTGCGGTGCATGGTGCGTTCCGCGCCGAACTCCGCAATCGCGTCGCGCGTGCGCCAGCTCATCGGCATGCCTTCGACGACGTGCGTCCCCGCCGTCGTGACGCGCAGGCCCGGCACTCGGTTCTCGAGGAACGCGCCTGCCATCACCGAGCGGGCCGCGTTGCCGGTGCAGAGAAAGACGATGTCGAGGGAAGGCGTGATCCCTAGTCCTTCCCGCCGGTCACGGTCTGGTGCACGATGCGGGCTGTCGTCTCGACCACGTCGGCGCGGGTGATGCCGAGTGTCTCCAGGTCACGGTGGAAGGCGGCCATGCGCTCGAGCAGCGCGACGAGCGCTGCCGCCGCCGCCATCGGCGCGATCTCGGTGCTGACACGCCCCGCCGCCTGCGAGTCGGCGACCGCGGCGGCGAGATGATCGGTGAGCGGCCGCAGCGAGTCGTTGCGGACGTGCCGGAAGCGCGGGTCGCCTTCCTGGGCGGCGAGGTTGCGGGTACGGAGCACGGCCCGGTGCTCGTCCCAGTAACGAATGAACGCGTCGACCATCTCCCGAGCGGCGTCGAGTCCCGAGGGGCCCGTCCACGACCGGCGCAGGAGCTCGTCGACGGGCGCCAGCTCCTCCCCGACCTCCGCGGTCAGTGCCAGCACCGCCTCCTCGACGTCACGGAAGTACTGGTAGAAGGTCGCCGGAGAAGTGCCGACCACCCGGGCGATGTCGACAACCCGAAGATCGCGTACACCCTGGCTCTCGAGCAGCTGCGCGGTTGCTTCGACCAGGCGCCGGCGAGTCGCAGCACCCCGTTTTCCCAGGGGCCGACCGTCGAGCGCTACCGCCGACTCGGTCGTGGCCGCGGTCGTCGGCGACGAGCTCATTTTCCTCCTTCGCCGTCGCAAGCTCCGGCTTTGCGGCGGCGGTCGGCCAAGCCGCCGCTCGCCGCGGCCTGTCAGGCTACCCGTCGGTAGCGCTCGACCTGACGGTCCGTCAGGTCCCGGGGCCGGGCTCGCCGAGCGCACCGTCGCCGCGGAGCTGCTCGATTCGCGATGCGTCGTAGCCGAGCACGTCGGCCAGGACTTCGTCGGTGTGCTCACCGACCCTCGGCGCCCGCGCCGGCGCCGGGAGGTCCTCACCGAGGACGTGCACCGGCAGCGGGATCTCGTCGGCGCCGAGGCGCGACGCCGAGATCCAGGGGAAGCGGTCGCGGAACTGCGGATCGTCGGCGATGGAGCGCGCCGAGTTCACGGGCGCGATGGGCACGTTGACCTCGTTGCCGAAGTCGATCCACTCCGCGCTCGTCTTCGTCTTGAAGATCTCGCGCAGCTCGCGCTGCAGCTCGCGGTTGTTGCGGGCGTGATCCGCATAGGCCTTGCCGGGCCAACGCTCGAACAGGTCCATGCGGCCGACGCCTTGGCAGAAGTTGCGCCAGAACGCCTGCTCGGACGCCATGAACAGCACGTGGCCGTCGGACGACTCGTAGATCTGGTAGCGAACCCCATCGCGCATACCTGCGGTGCCGGGCGCGCGGCGCTCGTAGTCGTCGCTCGGGTTCCCGGTGACCTCGGACTCGGGGCGCTCGTATGCCTTCCAGGTCTCGATGCGGTACCAGTCCATGTAGGCGGCGGCGTCGGACTGCGCGACCTCGATCTGGCATCCGGTACCCGTCGCTCGCGCCCGCACGACGCCGGCGAGCAGCGCGAACGCACCGAGGAGCGGTCCGGCGTGGATCCCGATCGACGGGTGTTCGGGCATGTAGCAGAAGCCCTCGTCGTCGGACGCGGGCTGCACGACGCCGGCCCAGGTGTCGAACGCGATCCCGTGCGCGGGCAGGTCCCGGTACGGCCCGGTCATGCCGTAACCCGAGAGCGTGCAGAACACGATCTGCGGGTTCACCTCCTTGAGGCGCTCGTACCCGAGGCCGCGCCGCTCGAGCGCCCCCGGTCGCATCGCTTCGACCACCGCGTCGGCGTTGCGGACGAGGTCCGTGTACACCTCGACCGCAGCAGGGTTGTGCAGATCGAGCGTCACACTCCGCTTCCCGCGGTGGATGTGCAGGTGCAAGAGGGATTCGCCCTCGACGATCGGCCACGTCATCTGGCGCACGTAGTCGCCCTGCGGTGGCTCGACCTTGATCACATCGGCGCCAAGATCGGCGAGAAACGACGTGAGCTCGCCCGGCCCGAGCAACGAGCTCTCGATCACGCGCACACCCTTCAGCGGGCCCGAGGCCGGCGCCGGGCTCACAGTGAGTCGCCGCGCGACAGCAGGGTGTCGGGGTGCGGAGTCATGAGCTCCTCGCGCCAGCGAGTGCGACCGGCGGCGCGCGCCTGTTCGTGCCAGCGGGCGATGCGGTCGTCGGTCCGCTCGTCGGCAGCACGCATCAGCGACTCGTGCCCGGCCGGGTCAGTCGCCCAGACCGTCACCACTTCGACGTCGGTCAGCAGCACCTCGTACAGACCGACGAGGCTGTGGCCGTGGTCGGCCAGGATCGGTGCCCGAAGCTCCCGCACCGATGCGAGATAGTTCAGGGCGTCGCCCGGGCGCACCTCCGAGATCTCGTGCACGAACACCGAGCCCGTCACGCCGCTCGCGCGCAGCTCGGCGAGCGACGGGCAACCGGGCGCGGCGCCGAGCAGCCGGTCGAATCCCCCGGTGCGCGTCTTCAGCGCTTCTTGCCACCACTCGACGAGCTCCGGGTTCCGGGTTCGGCGTAGGTTCGTCGCCTCCATGAGCCGGTGCCACCCTGACCATCCCTCGACGCTCTCCCACAGGTTCACGACCTGCGGCCACCGGCCCGTGGAGCCCATCGTGTACCAGGTGCCGACGAGCTCGAGACCACGGTCGGCCGCCGCTTCGGCGTTGAACCCGGCCGTGTGGTCCATGTAGCGCATCGCGCCCTCACCGACGATGTCGATCAGCTCGTGGAGATAGAGGTTGCGGTGGGGCATGGCGGAGTGACTGTATCTGCCGCCAACTTTCACCCCCGTGGGACGATGGCGGCGTGGAAACGGTCGGCCTTCTAGTGCGTGCGGCGGCCACAGGTACCGACGTCGAACCGATCGCCGAGGCTTTCGACCACATCGAAGTGCCGGCCGCGCTGGCGTATTCGCTCGGCTTGGACCCTGAACCGGACGACGCACGCGACCGCGTGCAGACGGCGGACCTCCCGGCCGGTCGCTTCGTCGTGCTCGCCGGCCCTGGAGTCGTCGCCACGAGAAGCATCGAGGCGCTCCGTGCTTTCGCGGACGCCGCCAACGTCCCTGTCGCGAACACGTGGGGCGCCAAGGGTGTTCTCCCGTGGGACAGTCCGCAGCACATGGGAACGTGCGGGCTGCAAGCGCGCGACTTCGAGCTGCTCGACTTCGCGCGTTACGACGCGATCGTCGCCACCGGAACCGACTTTGTCGAGTCTCCTTCCGAACGGGTCGCTCTCGCGCCGGTCGTCGAGGTCGCGCCTCAGCAGCTGGGGCGCCTCGCCGCCTCTATCGCGCCGGCGACGGAGCCGATGCCCATGACGGAGCTCTACCGGCGCCTGTCAGCAATCGCGCAGCCGGGATACGTCGATGACCGCGTGCCACTGCACCCCGCGCGCGCGGTCGGCGACCTCCGCGCCGCACTTCCGCCGCGTGGGGTGATCACGGCCGATCCCGGCCTGGCCGGTCTGTGGGTGGCGCGCACGTTCCCGACGACCGAGCCGGGGACGGTCGTCGTCCCCGCCGTCGCCACGCCTGGTCTCGCCACCGCGCTCGCACTCGTCGCCTCGCGGCGCGGCTTTGCCGCCGTGGCAGTGACCACCGAGCCGCTCCACCACGCGACGCTGACCCTGCTCGAGCTCGCCACCGAGCTCGGCGCCGCGCTCGTCGTCGACGTGTGGAGCGAAGGAGGCCCGGTGCGCGTCGCCGCCGACCACCTCGAGCACCTCGAAGCGGCGACGCGTGAGCCCGGCGTGTCGATCCTGGACGTGCCCGTCGACGCCTCCCTCACGCGCGCGCTCGTCGACGCCGCCGGGCCGGTCGTGGCCTGGGGCGGCCTGTCCGTCGGCGAATAGCCTCCGGCCGATGGAGCCGCGGACGGCGATCGTGACGGGCGCGTCGTCCGGGATCGGGCGCGCGATCGCGTGTGCGTTCGGCGCCAAGCGCTGGAGGGTCGCTGTCGGCGCCCGTCGTGACGTGCGACTCGAAGTGACCGCAGCGGAGGTCGAGGCGGCTGGGGGCCGGCCGTTTGCCCATGTCCTCGACGTAACGGACGCGCGGTCGATCGACGACTTCTTCGCCGCCACCGAGGGCACCTTCGGGCCCGTCGACGTCCTCGTGAACAACGCCGGCACCGCCACCCCCGGCCCCCTCCACACGATCGCCGACGACGCGTTGCGGTGCGAGGTCGAGACGAACTTGCTGGGACCGATGCTGATCAGCCGGCGGGCGATCGCGGCGATGCTGGAGCGCGGCGACGCCGGCGATCTCGTGTTCATCTCCTCGGACGCGACGCGCCACGCGCGCCCGCGCATGGCCGCGTACAGCGCGACGAAGGCGGGGCTCGAGCTGCTGGCGCGGTCGCTGGCCATGGAGCTCGAGGGCACCGGCATTCGTTCCACCATCGTGCGGGTCGGGCCCACGGTCAGTGAATTCGGCGCGCGCTGGCCGCAGGACCAACTCGACGAGCTCATGCAGTTCTGGCCCCGTTACGGTCTCCAGCGTCACACCGGGTACCTCCAGCCCGAGGACGTCGCCCGCGCGGTGGTGACAGCCGTGACGGCGCCGGCGGGGGTGCACGTCGACACCATCGAGGTGCAACCGGAAGCGCCCGGCGAAGAACCACCGGACTGACGGTACGCTGGCCGTCATGAGGACCGAAGACATGATCATCGTCAGTGTCGACGACCACGTCGTCGAGCCACCCGACCTCTTCGAGCGCCATCTTCCCGCCAAATACCGCGACATCGCGCCCAAGATCGTGCACAAGGACGATGGCACTGACGTCTGGCAGTTCCTCGAGTTCGAGGTGCCGAACATCGGGCTGAACGCGGTCGCGGGCCGGCCGCCGGAGGAGTACGGCATCGACCCGACCAGCTTCGATGAGATCCGCGAGGGCTGCTTCGACATCGAGAAGCGGATCCTCGACATGAACGCGAACGGTGTTCTGGGCTCGCTCAACTTCCCGTCTTTGCCGGGCTTTGCCGGCCGTCTCTTCGCCGCACTCGAAGACAAGGAGGCTGCGCTCACCCTCGCCCAGGCGTACAACGACTGGCACATCGACGAGTGGTGCGGCACGTTCCCTGGCCGCTTCATTCCGCTCGCGGTCCCGACGATCTGGGATCCGGAAACGCTGGCGGGCGAGATCCACCGCGTCGCGAAGAAGGACTGCCATGCGGTGACGTTCCCCGAGAACCCCGAGCCGCTGGGGCTGCCGAGCCTGCACTCCGACCACTGGGACCCGTTCTGGAAGGCGTGTGCAGACGAGGGAACCATTGTGTGCATGCACATCGGGTCGTCGTCGAAGCTCGTGACGACGGCGGCCGATGCGCCGATCGACGTCATGATCGTCCTGCAGCCGATGAACATCGTGCAGGCCGCCGCCGACCTCATCCACTCGCCGGTGTTCAAGAAGTTCCCCGACGTCACGGTCGCGCTCTCGGAGGGCGGGATCGGTTGGGTGCCGTACTTCCTCGAGCGCCTCGACCACAGCTACCGGGTGCACAAAGCCTGGACGGGCGCCGACTTCGGATCGAAGATGCCGAGCGAGGTGTTCATGGAGCACGTCGTGCTGTGCTTCATCTCCGACGCGGTTGGTGCCCGGCTCGCGCGCGACATCGGGGTCGACCGCATCACCGTCGAGATCGACTACCCGCACTCGGACACCACGTGGCCGCGGGCACCGGAACGCCTGCACGGCGAGTTCAGCGCCGCCGACCTCGCCGACGACGAGATCGACCGCATGACGCACCTCAATGCGATGCGGTTCTTCTCGTACGAGCCGTTCCAGCACCGACCGCGAGAGCAGTGCACCGTGGGCGCGCTGCGCGCCGAGGCCGCGGGCGTCGACGTGGAGCCGCGTGCGACGGCGAAACGGCCCAAGACCGAACGCGAGGGGCCGGTCAAGATCACCGACCTGTCGCCGACCGCGTAGAGCGCGCCACGCGTGGCCGACGGAGAAGCGCCGCGCCCGCTTCCGGACCGGCCCCCACGGCCGCTGATCGTCCACTGGGCCATCGACGCCGCGGTCGCGTTCCTGCTGACCGTCATCGTGGCGCTGTTCCTGGGCGCGTCGCTCATCGTCGTGGCGGTCGCGGCGGCCGTCGCCGGCGTGTTCCTGGCGCCGTGGACCCGGAGCCTGGAAGCTCGCGGCCTGGCCCGACGCCGCGAGCGGACCGACGGTACGAGCGCGCCAGACCCTCAGTAGCGTCCGACTGGTGCCCGAGACCACCGTCGCCGAGGCCATCACCGAGCAGGCGGTCAAGCCGCTCCTGCGCGGCCTGACGCACTTCTACGGGTTCTTCATCTCCTTGCCGCTCGGCGTCGTGCTCGTCGCGACCGCGCCACGCGGTCTCGCTACGTGGACCGCTCTGGTCTACGCCTTCTCGGTCTCGGCGATGCTCGGCGCCAGTTCCCTCTTGCACCGCGGGAACTGGACAGCCGGGCAGGCGCGGGTGCTCACCAGGCTCGACCACTCCTGCATCTTCCTTCTGATCGCGGGGACGTACACGCCGATCTCGCTGATCGCGCTGTCCGGCTGGACGCGCGCAGTCGTCTTCGCAGCGGTATGGCTCGGAGCATTCGTCGGGATCGCATTCGAATGGGTGCGGTACCGCCCGCCGCGCGGCTGGGTGACCGCCAACTACATCGCGCTGGGTTGGGTCGCGCTGATCGCATTCCCGCAGCTCTGGACGTCGCTCGGCGTCGCCGGCTTCGTGCTCGTCCTCTTGGGCGGCATCTCGTACACGGTCGGGGCGGTGATCCACGGCACCCAGCAGCCCGACCCGTGGCCGAGCACCTTCGGCTACCACGAGCTCTTTCACGTCTTCGTACTCGTGGCCGTGGTCCTCCATTTCTCTGCGCTCGCGTTCGTAGTGCTTCCCAAGGGATGACGCGCCTACGGTGGGGCGCGTCCCCCACGAACGCCCTCCACCCACCCGAGGAGCAGTGATGGCCACCCAGGACGAATACCGAGCGAAGGCCCGGGAGGCGCTCGAGAAGCTTCAGCAGCAGATCGACGAATTGAGGGTGCAGGCCGACCTGGCCGGCGCCGAGGCTCGTGAGCGGTTCGAGAAGGCGATCGACGTGCTGCGCAAGCGCCAAGCAGAGCTCAAGGTCCGCCTCGATCGGGCGGCCGAGAAATCCGGCGATGCCTGGAAGAGCACGGCCAAGCAGTTCGAGGAGGGCCTCGACAGCATCGGCGACGCGTTCTCGAACCTCGCCGATGAGATCGATGCAAACCTCCAGGCCGCGGGCAAGGCGGCCAAGGCCGGGCACAAGGCGCTTCTCAAGGAGTGGAAGAAGCAGCGACAGAAGCAGAAAGAAGCGCGCGAAAAGCTCATCGACTCTGCGTGAGCGGCGCCGAGCAGCACGAGCGCCACAACCGCGAGTTCTGGGACGCCGACGCCGACGACTACCAGGCCCAGCACGGCGACGACCTCACCGCCAGAGCGCGGGCGTGGGGGGCGTGGCGAATTCCCGAGTCCGAACTGGGTGTGCTCGGCGACGTCGACGGCCTCGACATGCTCGAGCTCGGTTGCGGCGCCGGCCAGTGGTCCATCGCACTCGCGGGCGAAGGTGCATTACCCGTCGGCCTCGACCAGTCGCTCGTCCAGCTCAAGCATGCGTGTGCGAACCGCGACGCGGCGCGTGTCGCACTGCCCTTCGTGGCCGCCAGCGCGGAGGCGACACCGTTCCGCGACGCATCGTTCGACGTGGTGTTCTGCGACCACGGCGCGATGAGCTTTTGTGATCCCAAGGTGACGGTGCCCGAAGTGGCGCGCCTGCTTCGTACCGACGGCCTGCTCGCGTTCTGCCAGTCGACGCCGCTCGTGTACCTGACGTGGGACGAGCGTCGTCAGCGCCAGGACACGCGGCTGCACCGGTCCTACTGGGACCTTGGGCGCATGTATTTCGGTGAGGGCACCATGGACTTCGAGCTGCCGCACGGCGAGTGGATACGCCTGCTGCGCGACCACGGGTTCGTGGTCGAAGACCTGATCGAGATGCGCCCGCCCGACGGCGCCACGACGACCTACGACGACTTCGTTCCCGACGATTGGGCCCGCCGGTGGCCCGCCGAGCAGATCTGGAGGGCACGAAAATTCGCCAGCTGACGTTCGTCGACGCCGGTCGTGTCGAGTGGCGTGACGCCCCGGAGCCGGACCCGTCGGATCCGGCCGGGGCGATCGTGCGCCCACTCGCCGTCGCCCGCTGCGACGTTGATCTGCCGATGGCCGCAGGCGGCTTGTTTCCCGGGCCCTTCCCGGTTGGTCACGAGACCGTCGCCGAGATCGTCGCCGTCGGGGACGCGGTGTCGGAGCGCAGGATCGGTGAACGGGTACTCGTCCCGTTCCAGGTGTCGTGCGGCGTGTGCGAGGCCTGTCGCCAAGGACGCTTTGCCGCATGCCACACCTACCGCGCGCAGATCGGGGCCGCGTTCGGCTTCGGTGAAGTAGGAGGGGGGCACGGCGGCGCGGTCGCGGACTTGCTTGCCGTGCCCGCTGCAGATCACATGCTCTTGCCAAGCCCGAAAGAACTACCGGCCACGATGCTGAGCACGTTGCCGGACAACGTCGTGGACGGTTATCGCGCCGTCGGCCCCCAGCTGTCCGCCCGGCCCGGCGCGGAAGTCCTCGTCGTCGGGGGTGCGGCCGTGTCAATCGCCTTGTACGCAGCCGCCGCCGCAATCGCCCTCGGCTCGGAACACGTCCGCTACGTCGATACCGATCTCGCCCGCTGCGCGGCCGCGGAAGCCCTAGGGGCCGACGTCGAGCATCATCAGGGGCCGTGGCCCCGCCGGTTCGACCGCGCGCTGATCACGGTTGATGCCACCGGTGACGACGCAGGGCTCGCGGCAACCTTGCGCTCGACGGACGACTACGGGACCTGCACCAGTGTCGCCATCTATTTCGAGAGAACGACACCGATACCGCTCCTCGACATGTACACCAATGGCGTAACGTTCCACACCTCGAGGGCGGACTCGCGTTTGCTCCTCCCGCCAGTTCTCGAGCTCGTCGCGCACGGCCGACTCGATCCCCTCATAGTGCCCACGACCGTCGTGCCCTGGGAGCAGGCCGCCGAAGCGTGGCTGGAGCCGGCGACTAAGCTCGTCCTCGATCGCGGCTGACGCCATATGGCCGATGCGCCAAGCGTGACCCAGTGGGACCCGGACCAGTACGAACGCTTCAAGGCGGAACGGTCCCGCCCGTTCTGGGATCTCGTGGCGCTCGTGCAGCCCCTGCACGAAGGTCGGATCGTCGATCTGGGCTGCGGCACCGGCGAGCTCACCAAAGAGCTGCACCGCCATCTCGGCGCGTCGGAGACAATCGGCATCGACAGCTCGGCGAGCATGCTGGAACGGGCGAAGCCGTTTGCGGGAGACGGCGTTCGCTTCGAGCAGGGTGACATCGCCACGTGGGAGCCCGAGCCGTACGACCTCGTGTTCTCGAACGCGGCCCTGCACTGGCTTCCGGATCACGGCCGGCTGCTGACTCGGCTTACAGCGGCATTACCTGCGGGCGGACAGCTCGCCGTCCAGGTCCCGGCCAACACCGACCACCCCTCGCACACCGTCGGGATGGACGTCGCGCAAGAGTCGCCGTTCGTCGAAGCGCTCGCCCACGATCCTCCGCCTGATCCGGCGACACGGGTCCTCGCACCGGAGGCGTACACGGAGCTCCTCGACCAGCTCGGCTTCGGTGAGCAGCTTGTCCGCCTCCAGGTGTACCCCCACCACCTCGCGTCGTCGGCCGACGTCGTCGAGTGGGTCAAGGGCACCCATCTCACGTTCTTTCGCGCCCGACTCTCGGACGAGCTCTACGACGTCTTCTTGGAGCGCTACCGGCGGCGGTTGCTGGAGGTGATCGGCGAACGCCGCCCGTACCTCTACACGTTCAAGCGCATTCTCTTCTGGGGTCAGCGTCCGTAGCGGTCCCGCAGCGCCGCCAGATCCGACTCGGCGTTGGCCAACTCGTGGCGTGCAAGACGAACTCGGTCCTCGGCCGCTTCGATCGCCTTCTCGGCCTGGGCGGCACGGCGTTCCGCTGCGAGGTCCCGCGTCGGTGCTTTTTTCTTCGGCCGCTTCGGGAGCTCCAGGTCGTCTCGAAGACCGAACGTGCCCGTCGCGATGTCGGCGTTGACGTCCGACTCGATGGCGCTCACCGCTTCGTCGCGGTACTGAACCGGACGTCCGCTGCTGGCAAGGACCTCGTCAACCGCTCGGCCCACCGCCTCTGCGGCGGTCCGCCGTTTTGCCGTCGCATCGCGCAACGCGTCGCGGTCGCCCCTGGTGACGGCGGCTTCTTGGGCCTGTGCCACGTCGGCCGACGCCTCCCGGAGCGCGTCGACCTCGCGGGTATGACGACGGCGCACCTGCTCGGTGACCCACCGCGCCACAGTGGGCTTGCGCAACTTCTTGACAGCGGCGGCCTCTTCCGCGTTGCCCTCGGCCTTCAGCCGCTTCGCCAGCTCGTCCCGGGCGGCGACGAACTCTTCCGGAGGAACGTCGGCGAGCTCGTCAGGTGTATCGGGCATCGAACTCCTACCAGGCTCGGACTCGCCGCGGAGCGACGCGGATGGTCGTGTTGTACTGCTCGATCATCTTCTCGGGCGTCGTGCCGAGGCGCTCACGAATCACCCTCTCGTACTTCGCGAAATACGCGTCATACAGGCCCGACGGCGGCCCATCGAGTATCTCCGCGTCACCGTCGATGGTCACGATGTCGCCGCCAAGGCCGTCGCTGTCGAGGTGGAACGAAACCTTGCTGCCGGCACGGATGTTCGCCAGCTTCGCGGCCTCCGGCCGGCTCTGGACATAGATCGCATCGTCGTAGACCGCGAACCACACCGGTGAGCTCTGCGGTTGCCCGCTGCGGGTGACCGTCGTCAGCCAGCCGATGATCTCCTGACGAAGGCGCTCGCTCGGCCGACCCGAGTCAGGCAGAACTGCCATCTGTGCATTTTTCCATGTGCCGGCCAACGCCCTGCTCTCTGTGGACAAACCAGATGTGCGCTATGTACGTGCTGACCGGCCGTCCCGAGCGTCATTCTGGTTCGACGTTCTGTGTTCTTATCGAGGACGGCCACCGCCGCGCCGTACCGTCTTCGAGCAACGCGTTCGGTACCCGGCTGGCAGCGGCGTCGAGCCCTGCGTAATCGGTCGGCGGAGGTAAGGCAATGCTGCAGTCCGACTCCAGCGTGATACAGAACGGCGAACTGACGTTCACGGGTGGGACTGGCGCATTCCGAGGTGCGACTGGCAAAGACACGTTCACCGGCTCGCAGGCCAACCCCGATGCGACCGCAACGGTCAACGACAACGGCACCATCTCATACTGATTTCTGCGGAGACGTCAGCGACCGAGCACGAGGCAGAGGAAGGTGCCGATCGCACATAACAACGAGCTCAGTGCCGTCGAGACCGGCGATCCGTGCGTCATGGCTGGCTTGATCAGCGGCGTTCGAAGGTGACGCCCGCCGCTTCTCGGTCCCAGGTTGCGTCGGTGACGCCTTCGTCGCGCAGCTGGTACTTGAGGACCCGGCCGACGGGGTTGCGGGGCAGGTCGTCGCGGAACTCGATGTAGCGCGGGATCGCGAAGTACGGGACCCGTTCGGCGGACCATTCGCATAGCTCGGCTGCGTCCAGCTCGGCGTCGGGCTGGAGCACGGCGGTCACCTTGACCTCGTCCTCCCCCTTCTCGCTCCGCACCGAGTGCACGGCGACGTCCTTGATTGCCGGGTGCGCGTGGAACGTGCGCTCCATCTCGAAGCTCGAGATGTTCTCGCCCCGACGTCGCAGGTAGTCCTTCTTGCGGTCCAGGAAGTACAGGAAGCTCTCTTCGTCGAGGCGGCCGAGGTCGCCGGTGTGGAACCACAGGTTGCGCAGCACGGCGACGGTCTCCTCGGGCCGGCGCCAGTAGCCGGCGAACATCAGGTTCGGGCCCGTCGGTCGGCACACAATCTCGCCGATCTCCCCCACCGGCACCTCGACGTCGTCGTCGTCGACGAGCCGCACCTCGAAGTCGAGCGCGTTCGGCTTGCCCGCCGCGCCGGGCCGGTTAGCCTCCCCGGCCGGCAGCATCGAGATCAGCGACGCCTCGGTGAGCCCGTAGCCGGCGCTGAACGTCTTGCATCCAAAGCGCTCGTTCCAGATGCGGTCGATGTCAGGCGGCATCGGCGCCGCCGCGCACAGCCGCAACCGGTGCCCCTGCTGGTCGGGATGATCCTGGGCGTCGGCGATGAGGATCGCCAACGAACCGAGCATCGACGCGATCGTCGCCCCCGTCCGGCGCACCTCGGACCAGAAGCGCGACAGCGAGAACCGCCGGGCGATGCTCGCCCTGCCGCCGACGACGAGCGTCCCCACCACGCACACCGAGATGGCGTTGAAGTGGAACAGCGGCAGCGGCGTGATGACGACGTCGTCGGGCCGCCGTTGCCACGTCCGGGCGATCTGATCGGCCAGCGCCACGATGTAGTTGTGCGGGAGCATGCAGCCCTTGGACGGGCCGGTCGTGCCGGCGGTGTAGATGAAGCAAGCCAGGTCGCCAGGTCGCACACCGGCGTCGGGCACCGGTTGGTCCGACGACGCGCCGAGCAACTCATCCCAGTCGTGCGCGGGGACGCCGTCGATCACCGCGTCGGGAGGCCCGACGACGACCGCGGCCTCGAGCGCCGGGAGATCCGTCCCGACCACGGGCGCGACACGGCCGGCGAAGTCGCCCTGCACGACGATGACCTTCGAGCCCGAGTCCGCCAGCTGGTGCTGGAGGAAGTCGCCCTTGTAGGCGGTGTTGACCGGCACCTGCACGGCGCCGAGCTTGAGCGCGGCAAAGAACGACACCACCTGTGCGGGGCTGTTCTCGAGCAGCGTCGCGACGCGGTCACCCTTCCCGACACCGAGCCGGGCGAGCGCGTGCGCGAGCCGGTTGCTCTCGGCGTCCATGCGCCGGGCGCTGTACTCGACGCCCTCGAAGTCGAGGTACGGACTGTCAGGGTCGATATCGAGACGGCGGCTCAACGCCTCGAGCACCGTGGTTTGCGGCCGCGCGGTCACGGGACCTGACAGTAGCGTCACATCCATCGGCACCCACCGCTACCACGTCTCGTGCGCCTGGCACGGGTCGACCGGCGCGGGATACGAGGCCTACGACCGGTCGCACGAGTCGCGCGCGCCGCCGGCCGACGCGACGCTGCAACTATCGAGCGATCCGGTGTTCCGCGGTACAGCGGCGCTCCTCAACCCCGAGCAGCTGCTGGTCATGGCGGCGGCTTCGTGTCAGCTGCTGTCGTTCCTCGCGGTCGCGGCCCGCGCGCGTATCGACGTCGTCGACTACCAGGACGACGCCGCAGGCGAGATGCCCGAGGACGAGCAGCTGATGCGCCTCACCCGGATCACGCTGCGCCCTCGCATCACGGTGCGCGGCGACGTGAGTGTGGACCGCGTTCGCCACCTCGTTGAGGTCGGCCACCGCGAGTGCTTCATCGCCAACAGCCTCGAGACCGACGTGGTGGTCGAGCCCGAGGTGGTGCGTATCTGACCGTCGCATAGCGACGGTCAGATACGCATCGTGATGCTTACGGGCGGATGCCGTGATGGCGGGCGGGGCGTGCCGGCTCGGATCGACGTGCCGACGTCAGTCGCAGCGCCGCGAGCAACGCGTTGCGCAGCTCGCGCGGCTCTATCACGTCGTCGTAGCTCATCGTGTCGGCGGACGAGTACACGCCGCCGAGCTCGGCGTGGTCGAGCAGCTGCTGGGCGTCGCCGTCGACGCCCGCCGCCGCGCCCCCACCCGTGGCCGGCATGGCGCCGAGCCGTGCGCCCGGGAACGCGAGCGTGACGGCTTGGCGATCGAACGGGTTCATGGCCATGAGTGAGCTGCCGAACCCGTAGGCCTTGCGCAGCGTGACGTGGAACTTCCGTGACTGCATGCGCGCCTGCGCGGCGAACATGCGCGCCGCGTGACGGAGGACGCCGCTGCGTTCGGCCGCGGTGCCGGCGAGGACGCCCGGGTTGTCCGCCAGGAACACGGCCGGCAGATGGAAGGCGGCGGCGACCTCCAGGAAGTGCGCGGCCTTGTCGGCCGCGTCACTGTCGATGGCGCCGGCCTTGGCGGCAGGCTGGTTCGCCACGATCGCGACCGGCTCTCCCCCGAGGCGCGCCAGCGCGGTCATAACCGGACGACCGAATGCCGGCTCGATCTCGAGCACGGAGTCGCGGTCAGCGACGAGCTCGACGACCGGCCGGATGTCGTAGCCACGTCGGGGGTCGGCCGGGATCAGGTCGGTGAGCCCGTCGAGGTCACGCGGCCCCATGTCGGCCGCTGTGCTGGACGCGGGCGGGTACTGCCACGCGTTCGACGGGAAGTACAAGAGGTACCGGCGAACGAGGTCGAGCGCGGCGACATCGTCTTCCGCCGCGTTGTGCGCCACACCGCTCACCGTCGTGTGCACGGCGGCGCCACCGAGCTCGTCCTTGGTCACGTCCTCGCCAGTCGCCTCCTTCACCAGCGGCGGTCCGGCCGAGAACAGTGATGCGCCCCCGACCATCACCACGAAGTCCATGAGCGGCGCCGTGAGCGCGCCGTGCCCGGCCGAGGCGCCCATGACGACCGCGACGGTCGGTACGAGCCCCGAGATCTGCGCGAGCGTCTGGAGGTCGTTCGGAGCGCGCCCCCGCCGTTCGAAGGCGTTCTGGGCGCGTTCGCCCGCGCCTTCGAGCAGCATGACGAGCGGCACCCGCTCCTGCCCGGCGAGCTCGGCGAGCCGCTGCCGCTTGGCGGTGGTACCCAAGCCGATCGAGCCGCCCATCACGGTGAAGTCCTCGGCGCCGACGAGGACGGGCCGGCCGTCGATCACGCCGTGCCCAGCGACGAGCCCGTCAGCCGGAACTGGTGGCACGACGCCGCGGTGCACGGAGCCGACCAGGGCGCCGAGCTCGATGAACGTGCCGGGGTCGAGGAGTCGCTCGACGCGCGCTCGCGCGTCGAGCCGGCCTCCGGCGCGGTGGCGCTCGAGCCGCTCGGTACCGCCCATCGCGCGCGCCGTGTCGCGCCGCTGCTGCAGGTCCTTGAGCAGCGGGTCCCAGTCGGTCATTGCCGAGCGTTCGTGACGGTCGCGGCCACCGCGTCGGCGTGCTCGTCGACGGAGCCGAACACGGTGTCGAGCACCCACGCCCGCTTTAGGTAGAGGTGGACGTCGACCTCCCAGGTGAAACCCATCCCGCCGTGCACCTGGGTGGCGGTCTTGCCGTTCGCGATCGCGGTCTCGCCCGCCAGCATCTTGGCGGCGGCGACGGCGCGGGCGACGTCGCCGACATCGGGGTCGTCGAGCGTGCACGCGGCGGCGTGGACCGATGCGCGCGCGACCTCGGTGCGCACGAGCATGTCGGCGAGCAGATGCTTGATCGCCTGGAACGACCCGATCGGGCGGTCGAACTGTCGCCGTTCCTTGGCGTAGGCGACCGACAGGTCGGTGCACGCCTGGGCTGCGCCGACGAGGAACGCCGCCGTCACGACGGGGCCTTCGAGCCGCCAGCGCGCGAGGAGCTCGTCACCGCCGACCGGCTCGCCGGCCGGCAGGTCGTCGACGCGGTGGACGGGCGTCAACGGGTCGAGCGGGCGTTTCACCGGATCGGCGCCGGCGATCTTGCCGGCCGGCACGGCGCGGACGCCGTTCTCGTCCACGACGAGCAGGGTGTCGAGCACGTCGAGGTGCTCGATCATCCACGGCGGTTGACGATGCGCGACTTCGAGCCCGCCGACGATCCCGTCGACGACGCCGTGCGCGAGGTAGGCCCATACCAGCGGCCCCGGCACGGCCGTTCGCCCCAGCTCCTCGAACACGACGGCGGCGTCGGCGACTCCGAACCCGTCGGAGCGCAGCGAGAAGACGCCGGCCTCGGCGAGTTCGGCGTGGGCCGATCGATCGAACCCTTCACGTACCCGCTTGATCGGGAAGCGGCCCTCGCACAGGCTGCGGATCCCGTCGCGCAGCGCGACCTGGTCGGCGCTCAGGTCGAAGTCCACGCTTGCTCCCTGGGCAATCCGAGCAGCCGCTCGCTGATGATGTTGCGTTGGATCTGCGACGTGCCCGCCGCGATCGTGAGCGCAATGGTGCGCAACCGCTCGACCACGAATTCGTTGTCGACGTCCAACGCGCTGCGGTCTAGGACGCGCACGGACAGGTCGCCGAGCCGCTGGCGGCTCTCCGAGTACGCGAGCTTGACCATGAGGGCGCCGTCGCCCGGCGAGCCGGTGCGGGCGGCGCGCGACACGTTGCGTTTGGTGAGGGCCCACACGGCGTCGAGCTCGGCGACGACATGCCCGAGCTCGTGACGGTGCGCGGGATCGCTCGTCGACGCAGCGAGGTCCTCGGCCATCCGTCGTGCCTCGACGAGCTCGCTCACGAATGCCGTTCCCCGCTCGAACGCGAAGGTGACCTGCGTGATGCGCCAGCCGTCGTTCTCCGCACCGACGCGATTCGTCACCGGGACGCGAACGTCGTCGAGGAATACCTCGCAGAACTCCGAGGAACCCAGCACGGTGTCGATGGGGCGTACGTCGATGCCTGGCGTGTCCATGGGCAGGATCAGCCAGCTGATGCCACCGTGCTTCGGCGCGTCAGGATCCGTGCGCACCAGGAGCTCGCCGTAGTCAGCGATGTGCGCGAACGAGCACCAGATCTTCTGACCGTTGACGACGTAGTGGTCGCCGTCGCGCACGGCTCGGGTGCGGAGCGACGCGAGGTCGGACCCGGCACCCGGCTCCGAGAAGCCCTGGCACCACACCTCGTCGCCGCGAAGGATCGGCGGCAGGTACCGGCGCTTCTGCTCCTCGCTGCCCTCGGTCATGATCGTCGGCCCGGCGTGGAGCGACCCGACGAAGTTCACGCCGACGTACGGCGCACGGGCCCGAGTCGTCTCCTCGAGGTAGACGAGCTGCTCCGACGGCGACGCGTCGCGACCGCCGTACGCCCGGGGCCAGTTGATCCCCGCGTACCCGGCGTCGAAGAGACGATGCTGCCAGTCCGTGTCGAAGCGCCGCCGGCCGGCCCAGTCGGTCCACGCGGGATGGGGCGGGAGCTCGGGCAGCGTGCGCTCGAGCCAGTCGCGGAGCTCGGCGCGGAATGCTTCGTCGGAGTCGGAGTACCGGAGGTCCACGATGCCGCGCCGGCCGGCTAGCCCGCCGCCGCGGTGTCGCGGAGCCGGCCGTCGAGCTCCAGCTCGAGCATGCGAATCGCGTTGCCGCGCACGAGCTTGTACACGACGTCGTCGGGAAGCCCCGCCATGAGCTCCTGGGCGACCTGCTTCGTGTCCGGCCACGTCGAGTCGGTGTGCGGGTAGTCGGTCTCGAACGTCGTGTTGTCGACACCCACGGTCTCGAGGGACGCGACGCCGTGCCGGTCGCGGAAGAAGCAGCCGAACACCTGGCGGTAGTAGTAGGTGGACGGCGGCTCGGGCACGATGTCGCGCACGCCGCCCCAGGCCCGGTGCTCGAGCCACACGTCGTCCGCTCGCTCGAGGATGTATGGGATCCAGCCGATCTGCCCCTCGCTGTAAGCGAGCTTCAGCCTCGGGAACCGCACGAGCACGCCCGAGAACAGGAAGTCGGTGAGCGACGACATCGCGTTGCCGAAGCTGAGCGTGGCTGCGACGGCGACCGGCGCGTCGGCGGACGTCGCCGGCATCTTCGACGACGACCCGATGTGCATGCACACGACCGTGCCCGTCTCTTCGCACGCGGCGAAGAAGGGATCCCATTCGCCGCTGTGAATGCTCGGCAGACCCAGCGCGGGTGGGATCTCGCTGAAGCACACCGCCCGCGCCCCGCGCTGCGCGTTGCGGCGCACCTCCGCGGCGGCCAGGTCGGCGTCCCAGAGCGGGATGATCGGGAGCGGGATGAGGCGGCCACCGCTGTCGCCGCACCACTCTTCGACCATCCAGTCGTTGTACGCGTACACGCACGCCTCGGCGAGCTCGCGGTCCTTGGCTTCGAGGAAGGTCTGCCCGCAGAAGCGGGGGAAGGTCGGGAACGAGAGCGATGCCTCGACCCAGTTCAGCTCCATGTCGTCGACGCGTGCCTTGGGCTCGTAGCAGCCCGGGCGCATCTCGTCGTAGGTCATCGGCGACATCGTCATCTCGTCACGGCTGTAGCCGACGGCGGCGACGTGGCGCTTGTGGATGTAGACGAGGTCCTCGTAGACCCAGCAGTCGGCCTGCGGACCCTCGGGGTCGAAGGTCTGCTCGTACGTCCCCCCGCCGACGTGCTTCATGTGACCGATGCCGCGCCGCTCGACCCGGGGCCCGGCTTCGCGGTACCTCTCGGGAAGCCACGTCTCCCAGACGTGCCGCGGCTCGACGACGTGGTCGTCGACGCTGACGATCTTCGGGAAGTCGTCGGCCACGCGACGGTCCTCCGGGCGCAGGTGATCTGACGGGTCGTCAGATTCTAGTTGGGGCGGGGAAGGCGCGCCCTCAGCCGCACTTCGTCTGGTTGGACGGGGGTGTGCGATCGAGGAGGTACTTGATGACCTTGCCGTCGACGCACGTGTTGTCGGCGAGCAGGAACGACGTGTGCTGCGTGCCCTCGGCGGTCAGCAGCACCCCGGACGAGATCTCGCCGGCAAGGCCCTCGGCCCACTGCAACGGGGTAGCCGGGTCGTGGGTGGTGCCGATGACGAGGATCGGGGGTGTGCCGTCGATCTGGACCGGAGCCGGGCTCGGCTCGGGGGGCACGGGCCAGTACGCGCAGATCAGACCGGCATTGAGCAGCGGCACACCGATGCGCGGCGCGGCGGCGCGGAACCGGGCTTCCGCAGCCTGAAAGGCGTCGGGTCCGCCGATGACGGGCCCGTCGAGGCATCCGATCGCCCAGTACGCGGGCTGACTCGAGTCGTATGTGCCGTCCCGTCGACGACCGGTGTACTCGTCGGCGAGCCGGAGCATCCTGTCGCCGTCGCCCCGTTGCGCGGCGGCCAGCGCCTGTTCCAGTTGCGCATATCCCGCGTCCCCTGCGTACAAGGCTTGCGCGACGGCCAGATCGAACTCTCCCCCGCCGAGTACTCGGCTATTGCGTCCGGGAAGCGGTTGCGCGTCGACCTGCGCCATCAGGCGGTCGAACGCTCCGGCGGAATCGCCTGCGTTGTAGAACGGGCATCGGTTGTTCCGCGAGCACTGGGCGAGGAACGCGTCGAGCGACCGTTCGAACCCAACGGCCTGCTGCAAGGCCAGATCGACGCCGGTGAGGTTCGGGTCGAGAGCGCCGTCGAAGACGAGCGCTCGCACCTTCTTCGGGAAGAGCTCGGCGTACAGGGTCCCGATGTACGTTCCGTAGGAGTAGCCGACGTAGGTGAGCGCCTTGTCACCGACGGCCCTGCGGATGCGATCCATGTCACGGGCCGTGTTCTCGCTCGACACATAGCGCAGCACGTCGCCGCTGCGCTGCTCGCACGACTGCGCGAGCTGCTGCAATCCGGCGTCGAGGCGGGCGCGCTCATCCGCCGTATCGGGCGAGTAGTCGAGGGTGAACACGTCGTCGAGGTTGTCGCGACACTTCACCGGGTGCGTCTCACCACTCCCGCGCGGGTCGAATCCTATGACGTCGAAGCGCTTCCGGATCTCGTCGGGAAGGACACTCTCGATGCTGCGAACGAACTCGGCGCCCGGCGCGCCGGGGCCTCCCGGGTTCATGAGCAACGATCCGATCCGGTGCTTCCGGTCAGTGGCACGGAGACGGAAGAGCGCGACCTTCAAAGTCTGGCCGTTGTCCGGGCGTTGATAGTCGAGCGGCACCGTGAGCTGAGCGCATTCGCCCTCGTCTCCGCAGCCCTTCCAGTCGAGCTCGAGCGACGGCTTTCCGACGGCTGATTTCGTCGCATGCGACACCGCCGCCCCGGCCGAGCTGCCAGGCGCGACGGCGGAGACTCCGACCAGCGCGAGCGCGAACGCGAACGCGAGAACAGTCGGACGACGGAGGCAGAACACCGAATTCGAGCTTACGGCCGAATGTTCACGCGAACGCCGCGCCCACGTCGGCGAAGAACTGGGTGACGTCATCGGGGTCGTGCAAGAAGCGCCCCAGGCCGAGCGACACCATCGTGACGCCCATGGCTTCGAAGTCGGGCACGGGCTCGAGGGTGCGGTCCAGGTCGAGGTGGTGGTCGTCGTCAGTGATCGAGGCGATGCCGGCACGCACGGCGAGCGTGGCTGGGTCGCGCCCGGCGTTCTCGAAGGCGGATCGGAAAAGGTCAATCGCCCGGGCGAGCTCGTCGCGCGGCATCAGACCGATGGGCATCCAGCCCACGCCGAGCTCGGCGACGCGGCGGGCTGTCTCCTCGTTCGGACCGCCCCCGAACCACACCGGAATGCCTCCTTGCTGTGTGGGACGGGGCTCGCACCACAAGTCCTCGAACGACACGGTGGGCGAAGAGAACGAGACCGGCGGTTCTTGCGTCCACAACGCCTGGCATGCGCGGACCGTGTCCTCCATGCGCGCCGTCCGTCCGCTGAACGGCACTCCCACCGCGTCGAACTCCTCACGTTGCCATCCCGTGCCGACCCCGAGATCGAGCCGTCCGTCTGACAGCACGTCGAGCGTGGCGGCGGTCTTGGCGAGCAACACCGCGGGCCGGAGCGGCGTGATGAGCACTCCCGTCGCGAGGCGCACGCGCCGCGTCACTGCCGCCATAGCGGCGAGCATCGTGAGCGGTTCGATCCACGGCTCCTCGGGCCCATACGGGAACTTGCCGAACGGGTAGCGGTCGAGGCGAGGCCCCATCACCACGTGATCGGGCAGCACGAGCTGGTCGATGCCGGCGTCGTCAGCGACCCGCGCGGCGTCGAGCATGGCAGCGAGGTCGCCGCCGAACAGACGCGTGAGGCCGGAGATCGTGATGGAGACCTGCACGATGCGGGATGATGACACGGCGTGAGACGGCTCGAGGGAAAGGTGGCGCTGATCACCGGCGCGGCCGGCGGGATCGGCAGGGTCGCGGCCGAGCTGTTCGCGGCCGAAGGCGCTTCCGTCGTGATCGCAGACGTCGCCGAAGGCGAAGGGAAGGCTGCGGTCGAGGCCATCAGCGACTCCGGTGGGCGCGCCGCGTTCGTGAAGGCCGACGTGTCCGGCGCCGGCGAGGCGGAATCCATGGTGCGATTCGCGCTCGACACGTTCGGCGGCTTGCACGTGCTCTACAACAACGCCGGCATCATGCCGTCCGAGGACGCCGGCACGCTCGATACACCCGAGGCGACGTGGGAACGCGTGATGGCCGTGAACCTGAAGGGGGTCTGGCTCGGCTGCAGGTACGGGATTCCCGCCTTGCTCGAGTCGGGCGGAGGGTCGATCGTCAACGTGTCGTCGCTCGTTGCGCTCATGGGATCAGCCGTGCCACAGATCGCGTACACCGCGAGCAAAGGTGGCGTCCTGGCGATGACGCGCGAGATCGCGGTTGAATACGCGCGACGCGGGATCCGCGCCAACATCTTGTGCCCGGGCCCCATCGATACCCCGCTGCTCGCCGAGCTCATGGCCGACCCGCAGTGGGCGGCAAGCCGGCTCGTCCATATCCCGATGGGACGTCCGGGGCAGGCGGCAGAGATCGCGCGTGCCGCCCTGTTCCTCGCCTGCGACGATTCGTCGTTCATGACCGGTACCGCGCTCGTCGTCGACGGCGGCATCTCCGCGGCGTACGTGACACCCGAATAGCCGAGGAAACAACATGAGCAGCGCGCTGACGCTCGAGTTACTACGGGAGCAGATCGGCTCCGGCGGCGTCGACACCGTGCTCGTCACCTTCCCCGACCTCCAGGGTCGGCTGATGGGCAAGCGCGTGACCGGCCACTACTTCCTCGACCACGTCGTCGAGGAAGCCGGCATCGAGGCGTGCAACTACCTGCTCGCGGTGGACGTCGAGATGACGCCCGTGCCCGGCTACCGGTTCGCCAACTGGGAACAGGGCTACGGCGACATGAAGGCCGTGCCCGACCTCACGACGCTGCGCCCCGTGCCGTGGCTCGAGAAGACGGCGCTGGTGCTGTGCGACCTCGTCGACCACGAGACCGGCACCCCGGTGGAGGTCTCGCCCCGGCGGATCTTGCAGCGGCAGGTCGAGCGGGCAGCGGCGGCGGGATACACGATCAAGATCGGGTCGGAGCTCGAGTTCTTCCTGTTCCGCGACTCGTACGAGGAAGCCGCAGCCAAGGGATACGCGGATCTCGAGCCCCACTCACCCGTCATTCAGGACTATCACCTGCTGCAGACGACCCGGGACGAGTACCTGATCCGCGCCATCCGCAATGCGATGGACGCCGCCGCGGTCCCGGTCGAGTTCTCGAAGGGCGAGGCCGGCAGGGGTCAGCACGAGATCAACCTCGAGTACGCCGACGCGCTCGAGATGGCGGACCGGCACGTGATCTACAAGAACGGCGCCAAGGAGATCGCGTCGCTCGCAGGCCGGTCGATCACGTTCATGGCGAAGTACTCGATGGCGGAAGGCGGCTCGTCCTGCCATGTGCACTCGAGCGTGTGGGACGGCGACGCCTCGACGTCGCTGATGTGGGACGCGGCCGCGCCCGACGAGCTTTCGGGCGTGTTCCGAGGCTGGCTCGGGGGGCTGATCGCAACCGGCCGGGAGCTGGCGTGGCTGTTCGCCCCGACGGTGAACTCGTTCAAGCGCTATCTGCCGGAGTCGTGGGCGCCCACCGCGCTCGCGTGGGGCCGCGACAACCGCACGTGCGGGTTCCGGATCGTCGGCGACGGACAGTCCTTCCGGGTCGAGTCGCGCCTCCCCGGCGCCGACGTGAACCCGTACCTCGCGTTCGCGGCGACGATCGCGGGCGGCCTGCACGGCATCGAGCACGGCCTTGATCCCGGTTCACGCTGCGACGGCAACGCGTACGAGGCGCAAGACGTCGCACGCGTTCCTGACACGCTCGTGGACGCGATCGCCGAGCTCGAAGCGAGCGAGGTGGCCATCAAGGCCTTCGGCGCCGAGGTGCACGAGCACTTGGTCAACACGGCGCGCCAGGAGTGGGCCGGGTTCAACCTCGCCGTCACCGACTGGGAGCGCCGCCGCAACTTCGAGCAGTACTGACCTAGCTGTAGATCCCAGGCACGTTGGTCAGGACGGCTCGAAGGGGCCCTTCCCCATCTGCTCCCGCACGGTCGTCACGGGCGGGTTGGTGAGGCTGCGGCGCTGCCAGTTGGCGCCGTCCACCACGAGCGTGTGCCCGGAGATGAACCGCGCGTACGGCGAGGCCAGGAACGTCGCCGCCCATCCGAGCTCCTGGCGGCGACCGACGCGCATCGCGGGCTGGCACGGGTCCTTGTCGTTCGTCCGGTCGAGGTTGCTCCGGATGTCGGCGGTCATGTCCTCGTGCGGGAAGAGCCCCGGCACGAGCGCGTTGACCTGGATCCCGTACGGGCCCCATTCGACCGCGAGCGACTCGGTGAGGTTCTTGATGCCCGCTTTTGCCGCGGCCGAATGCGCGAAGCCGGGCCCGCCCGTCCACGCGTACGACGCGCCGACGTTGATGATCGAGCCCGGCGTGCCCGCGGCAAGGTGCCGCCGGGCGAACTCACGGGCGCAGTAGAAGCTGCCGTTCAGGGTGATGTCGACGACGGTGCGCCACGCATTCGGGGACATGTCCTCGGCGGGGACCGGGAAGTTGGCGGCGGCGTTGTTGACCAAGACCCCGGGCAGGCTGAATGCGTCTTCGGCGGCGTCGAACGCGGCCGTGATCTCGTCGGGCTGCCGGATGTCGCACGGCACGACCACCACAGGCGCGCCGAGCTCCTCAATCGCCTTTCGCCCTGCCGTGAGGTGCTCCTCCTTGCGGCTGGCGATCACGATCGGCGCGCCGAGGCGCGCGAACTCCGCCGCAATCGCCTTACCCAGGCCGGTTCCGCCCCCGGTCACCAGCACGCTGACGCCGTCGAACGTTCCGGGCGGAAGCGCGCTCTCACCGACCGGAGGCGGCTCCGGCAGTCCGATCACGTCGCTCACGCGCTCCCCCTTCCGATGCTCAGCTGCCCGTGTAGCGCGGCTCGCGATCTTCGGCGCGCGCCTTTCGGAGCTCGGCGATGTCGTCGCTCTTGTTGATGAACGTCTGGTAGATCATCTCGTCCGCCATCGACGAGCGGATGGCCGGGACGGCGAGGTGCCGGATCACCTCGCGCGCCATCTTCACGGTCACGGCCGGCAGACCGGCGATGTGCTCGGCCATCTCTCGCACGGTGGCATCAAGGCCCTGCTCGGGCACGACGCGGCTGACGACCCCGTGCGTGATCGCCTCGTCGGCGCCGAGCACGCGGCTGGTGAGCACCAGGTCGGTGACCAGGCCGGGACCGCACATCTCGAACAGCACTCCGACGCCGCCGGTGTCGGGGATGACGCCGTAGGTCAGCTCGGGCAGGCGAAAGCGCGTGTCCTGGGCGGCAATCCGTATGTCGCAGAGCATCGCGCGCTGGAACGCCGCTCCCATCACCCAGCCCTTGCATGCGACCAGCACCGGAGCGTCGAGATCCCAGAGCTGCTGAATGCCGCGATGACCCCTTCGCATCAGCTCGTGATGCGACAGCGGGACCCGCATCGAGCCGATCGAGCTGACGTCGCGTCCAGACGAGAAGGATTTGCCCTCGCCCCGCCAGATGACCACCCGCACATCGGGCCGGTCGCGCAGCTCGCCGAGGATCTCGAAGAGCCGTGCGTCCATCTCGTCGTCGAACGCATTGTGCTTCTCGGGGTTGTCGTTCGTGATGGTTGCGATCGGGCCGTCGTAGTCAAGGCGAACGCGATCCGTCATTTTGCCGCGCCTACGCGACTCAGCGCGACCGTGGCGCGGTGCCGGTCATCTTGCGCCAGGTCTCGACGTCGCGTTCGTCGGCGAGCCGGCCGACGTGCGTCACCGTGTCGACGTCGGCGGCCTCGGCCCGTAGCGCACCCACGGTGCACTGTTCCCGGGAGCGCACTGCGAACGGATCGAACTGGTAGTGGCGCATGGCATTGCGGTGTGTGAGCTTGTCGACGACCTCGCGGTCGAGGTCACCCAGCAGCACCTCCATGCGCTCGGGCGCGGTCGGCCACGAGCTATCCGAGTGTGGGTAGTCGGATTCCCAGCACACGTTGTCGATGTTGAACTCGTCGAGCAGCTTCACACCGACCCGATCCTCGATGAAGCAGCAGAGAATGCGCTCTCGGAACAGCTCGCTTGGCCGCAGCCCCTGCGGCTGGTCGTGGCCCATCCACGCGTTGTGCCGGTCGAGCGTGTGCTCACCGCGCTGGAGGAAGTACGGGATCCATCCGATGTCGCCCTCCGTCAGCGCGAACCTGAGTTTCGGGAACCGGTGCCAGAAGTCGGCCCACAGCAGGTCGCCGAGCGTGAAGATGCTCATCGCTGACGACAGGTTCATCGGGACGGGCGGCGGGGCGTCCGGCGCCGTCGACGCGCTCTTCGACGACGATCCGACGTGGCAGCACAGCACGGTCCCGGTGTCCGAGCACGCCGCGAACAACGGGTCCCAGGCGTCGGTGTGGATGCTCGGCATGCCAAGGCCGGCAGGGTTCTCCGAGAACGTGACCGCGTGACAGCCCTTCTTGTCGAGCCGTCGCACCTCTTTCGCCCCCTCGTGGACGTCGAACAAGGGCAGGATGCCGCACGGGATGAAGCGCTCGGGGTACGCGCCGCACCACTCGTCGACGTGCCAGTCGTTGTACGCCTTGATCATCACCAGGTTCACGTCGCGGTCTGGCCCGGCGTTGAGGACCTGACCCGAGAAGCCCGTCCAGTTGGGGAAGTTCAGGCCTGCAAGCTGGCCCCCTGCTGACATGTCCCGTACCCGCTCGTGCACGTCGTAGCAGCCCGGCCGCATCTCCTCGTAACGGGTCGGGTTGACGTTGAACATCTCGGGGGGCTTGCCGGCGACTGCGTTGAGCCCGAGGTTCCGTCCGCGGAGCTCGCCGTAGTACCACTGCTGCGAGCCGTCGGGCTCGTCGACGACACGCGGCATCTGATCCCGATAACGGGCCGGCACGTGCGCGACGAACATGTCAGCGGGCTCGCAGATGTGATCGTCGACCGAGACGAGGATCATCTCGTCGGCGCGCATGCTCATGTGGATACGTTATGCGACCGCACGATCCTCCGGCGTTGGGACACGAAGTGGGCCTATGGCGCCGGTTTGTGTCCCAACCGCTCGGTGCTACGACGACTGTGCCCAACGCGCCTGGGCGAGTTTCTGCGCGATGGCGGTCACCTCGTCATTGGCAAGGTCGGTGGGCGGCGTCGGGGTCTCGGTTGCTTGTCCGCAAACGAGAAACACCTGCACCGCTCGACCCGAGCGCATCACAACACCGTGGAAGATTCCCGGCACCCGTTCGGCGCCGCGGAACTCTTGGCCCCCAACGAACAAGGCTTCATCGCCGATCGGCAGCGCCTGGGATGCCCAAACCGTCGTTTCCCCGTTGGGGCGGTCGAGCCGCTCGCATCGTCGTAGCGCCCTACGGATCTCGGTGACCGCCGCCTTGGCCGCCCTGACGTCCCGGTACACCACCAGTCGCGACGCCTTCCACAGAGTCGGGCCCACCAGGACGAGCTGCCGCCCGTCCACTCGCTTCTTGTCGCTGCGCAGTCGCCCGCCGCAAGGAGTCAGGACCGTCGGGAGGTCAGCCCCGTCATTGCGGACCCAGTACACATCCGGTTGGGTCAACGGCACGTGGGCGCGCTCCTCTTCGGGCAGGAATCCCTCCGGGATCACTCGGTGCCCTCTCCCTCCCCGGGTGCTTTGACCCGCCGGCAGCGTCGGCGGCGGAACGATCGGCCCCGCCGATGCCCCGAACCCGCTGCTACCTCGACCGGCACCGCCGCCCACCCTGTCGGCGTTGCTGGAACCAGTGCCGGCGACCAGCACGGCCAGCACCAAGACCAGCCCAGCTACCCAACCGCTCCATCGTCGTCCTGGCCGTGGTTGTGACGACACGTCCTTCTACACCGCGTGCCGAGCAGGGGTTCCACTGTCTCGCAACGACGAGGTCGACGCCTCTCTCAGGCGCGGATCAGCGGCTCGTAGTGCTCTACGACTGGGAACGGCTCGTAGAAGTGATGGAGGAGGTCTCTCCACCGCTCGTACTCGCGCGAGCCCCGGAAGCCTTGGGTGTGATCTTCGAGACGTTCCCACTCGACGAGAAGCAGGTACCGCGTCGGCTGTTCGAGGCACCGGTCGAGGGTAAGGGACCGAAAGCCGGGCATCGAGGCGATGATCGACTTCGCCTCGGCGAACGCACGCTCGAAGCGCTGCTCCTCGCCTGAAATCACGTCGAGGACTGCATGCTCAAGGACCATCCGAGCATCCTGCCGCAACTCAGCGCGCCCGTCGGGGCGATTCGGCCGCGCCGAAGTGTGGCTGCGTCAGCGCCCTTGGAACCTCGGGTCGCGCTTGTCGCGCCGTGCGCGGGAGTGCTCGTGGAAGTCGTCGGAGCGGCTCGACAGCTCGATCGCCATCGCTTCGTCGGCGAGATGACGCTCGAGATCCACGCTCAACCCCCGGTGGATCAGCAGCTTCGACAGCCCGACCGCGACCGTTGCAGCCGATGCGAGCTCGTCGATCAGGCTCTTGGCCACGACGTCGACCTGGTCGCTCGGGACAGCTTGGTGCACCATCCCCCACTCCGCCGCCTGCGCGCCGCTGACCTCGTGCCCGAGCATGATCATCTCCTTGGCGCGGGCGATCCCGGCAAGCCGCGGGATCAACCACGATCCGCCGGAATCCGGCGTGAAACCCATCGTCGCGAACGGCGTGCGGAGGCGCGCGTCCTCGGCCACCACGGCGAAATCCGACGCCAGCACCAGGTGCAACCCCAGGCCGATGATCCACCCGCGGGCGGCGGCGACGATGGGCGTCTGCGTCTCGAGCATCGTGGGGATGAGTCGGTTCACCTGCCAGCGCATTCGCCGTTGCGTCGCGCCCACTCGCGGCCTCTCGTCCGCACCGCCCCGCTCTCCGAGGTCGAAACCGGAGCAGAAGTTCTCACCGGTCGCCGACAGCTCTATGACCCGGATCGATTCGTCGCTCCCCGCGGCTTCGATCGTCTCGACCAGCGCCAGGACCATGTCGTCGGTCACGGCGTTGCGACGCTTCGGCCGGTCGAGGCGGAGTCCCAACACCGGGCCGGCGCGCTCGACGACCAGTCCTTCGGGCGGCGGCGGGTACTCCTTCATGCGCGTTCCTCGGCGGCGAAGCGCTCGACGAGCGCGTCGAGTGTCGCCTGACAGGTTGTCGCGCCGCCGGGGGGCTCGGGCAATCGCACTGGTCCGTGCTCGCGGCTCGGCAACAGGACGGTCGCGTGCCCGGGCGTCGTGAGCTCGCCGCGCTGGTTCTCGCCCGACAGCTCCAGCTCGACGGCGGGCCGGTCGCCATCGACGAGCGTCTTGTTCACCACACGTCCACGCATCCAGTGCGTGTCTCCGACGTAGTTGAACCGGCGAAACTGGCAGTCAAGCTTCCAAAGCCACGCGTCGTCACCCATCCAGTCGGTACAGAGGTGGATCAGCCAGGTTTCCCGCATCCGGCCGTAGTCGTAGATGGAAGGGTTCCCGGCCCGCCGCGCCCACTCGGCGTCCCAGTGCACCCGCTGCTGCACGTCCGGGATGTTGAGGTCATCAGAACGAAAGAAGCGCGGCACGCGTTGACGTTGCTCGTAGCCGAGCCGGAGCGCCTTGACGCCGTACAAGCCCATGCCCATGCCGACGTGCCAGCACACCATGTCGGTAACGCGCAACGGCCCCTTCACCAGTGGGCCCACCTCATCGCCCTCGTGGACATCTTCCCACCAACGCGGTTCCGCGCCCCGGCGGCGCGCCGGCTCGGACGCGTACCCGCCGTCGATCTCGCGCAGCCGCTCGTCGGTGTACGGCTCGATCGTCGTCTCGTCGTACTTCCCTCGATCCGCTGCCTTCTGGCGCTCCGTGCGGATCATCAGGCGGTATTGGCCCGACAGCATCTCGCCTGGGGCCGCGAACACTTCCGCTGTCCATTCGTGCACGGCGCGTTCGGCGAACTCGCTCGTCTTGTCGTGCACGCCGACCAGCGCGTTCCGCCGCGTGACCGGCGTCCCGGGTCGCAGCGGCGACCACCATTCACGGAAGCTGCCGGCGTAGAACGCGTGGGCGCCGCGGATGGGATCACCCTTGAGGAGCGCACGGTGCGCTTCGTCGACCTCGATGACCTCGTTCTCGCCGATCAGGGTGTCGCCACCGACGAGCGGGGGCGGTGCGATCGATCCGCCCCACACCGTCTTCGCCGCGTACTTGGGATCACACCACAGCGGGTTGTCGTCCCCGTAAGCCTCGGCCACATGGCGAAACGCGTCCTCGTTCGGGCATCGATAGTGCGGCGGCTGCGGGTGCGGGTGCGGCACGCCGATCCGCGCGCACAGCCGTTCAACGCCTTCGTCCGTGATCGACGGACCTTCGGACACACGCGCCTCCTTGCCGAGGACCGCCGGTGTTGGATACAGAATATGTGTGAGCTTGGCTGACCTGCTCGTCTCGCACCCGTTCGGTGACGACGAACCCTTGCTCCACACGATCGGCAGCAGCATGACTGCGGGTGAAGCGCGACGATTGGCCGCGGCCGTTGCCGAGCAGCTGCACGATGCAGGCGTCCAGGCCGGTGAACTCGTCGCGGTGCAGCTCCCGAACGCACCGGAGATGGTCACGACCATGTTCGGTGTGTGGCTGGCAGGCGCGGTGTTCGTCCCGATCAACGCGCGCGCACCGGCGGCCGAAGTCGAACGCAGCATGAAGACCGTCGACGCCGCCGCTCTGATCCAGGCCGGCGGCATCCGCATGCGCGACGGTCGTAGGCAGTGCGACCCGGACGCCGCGTTCGTGCAGTGGACCTCGGGTACGACAGGTGACGCCAAGGCCATCCTCCACACGCACTCGGCATACCTCGAGCTCCTCGACCGGGTGCTCGGAGAGCTGCGCGCGGCACGCAGAGACACGGAAGCGGCGCCAATGCCGAACCTGATCCCCGTGTCGCTCGCGCTCAACGCCGGCATCTACAACGTGCTGTTCGGGCTACGGGCCGGCGCCTCGATCGTGATCATGGAGCGCTTCGAGACCGGCGACTTCGCGCACCTCGTGCGCCGCTTCGGGATTCGTTCGACGGTTCTGCCCCCGGCCGCGATCAAGATGCTGACGAACGACGAGACGATCGAGGACCTCGCGCCCCTGCGGTACGTGCGCAGCATCACCGCGCCGCTGCCGCCGGGCGAGGCCCGCCGGTTCGCGGACCGGTTCGGCGTGGTCGTGCTCAACGGCTACGGGCAGGCGGAGATCGGCGAGGTGATCGGGTGGACGGCGGCGGATGCCCGCGGCTATCCCGAGAAACTTGGCGCCGTCGGCCGGCCGCATCCGGGCGTCGAGATCAAGGTCGTCGGCGACGACGGCAACGTCGTCCCCGCGGGTGAGATCGGTGAGCTGACCGTGCGCCCGCCGCGGATGGCCTCCGGTTATGTGGGGGGCGGCGCGCTCGATGACCGGCTCGACGCCGAGGGATACCTCCGCACCGGCGACCTTGCGCGCATCGACGACGAAGGCTTCGTCTGGGTCGAGAACCGCGTCAGCGACGTCATCAACCGCGGCGGCAACAAAGTCATCCCAGCTCAGGTGGAAGAGGTGATGCGCTCCGCGCCAGGGGTCCGCGACGCGGCGGTGGTCGGCGTGGCCGACAATCGGCTCGGCGAGGTGCCGGTGGCGTTCTTCGTCGGAGAGGCCGATCCCGCCGCGCTCGAGTCGAGATGCCGGGACCAGCTCGTCGCCTACAAGGTGCCGGTGGCCTTCCATCGTGTCGACGCGCTCCCCCGCAGCGAGGTGGGCAAGGTCCTGCGACGAGAGCTGGTCGCGACACGCGAAGCCACCGCGGAACGTCTTCCCATCGGTCGCGGCTCGTCGACCGAGGAGGTTGTCAGCGTCGTGCGGGAGTGGATCGAGCAGCATGTCCCGGCGGCGTGGCGGGAGGCGGCGCGCCGTGGGGGCGCGCCGGCGATTCGCGAGGTGCGATCGCGCGCCGAGTACGAAGTGTGGTACGCCGTCTTCGCCCGTTCCGGGCTTGCCGTGCCGACGTGGCCGGTGGAGTACGGCGGTCTCGACCTCGAGCCGGCCGTGGCGCGTCGGGCCGAAGCAGAGCTGCGGCCGTACAACCTCGGGCGGCTCAACCCGCTCGGTCTCAACCTCACCGCGCCGGCCCTGTTCGCGCACGGCACGGAAGAACAGAGGCTTCGCTTCCTACCGCCGATCGTGCGGAACGAGGAGAAGTGGTGCCAGCTCTTCAGCGAACCGGGCGCGGGTTCCGATTTGGCGTCGCTCGCCACGAGCGCGGTGCGAGACGGTGACGAGTGGGTCGTCACCGGCCAGAAGGTGTGGACCACGTGGGCGCACCTGTCGGACTTCGCCGTCCTGCTCGCCCGCACCGATGCCGACGTACCGAAGCGGAAGGGCATTACGTACTTCCTGCTCGATCTCCATCAGCCCGGCGTGGACGTGCGCCCACTACGCCACCTGGGCGGAGAAGTCGATTTCAACGAGGTGTTCCTCGACGGAGCGCGGCTGCCCGACTCACAACGGGTCGGCGACATCGGAGACGGCTGGCGCGTCGCGGCCGCGACGCTCTCGGGCGAACGCCAGATGGTCTCGGGCGAAGGATCCGGGGGCGTCGACCGCATCGGCGGAGCGGGTGTGGCGCACGTGCTGGACCTGTCGCGCCGGCATGCGCAGTCAGCGGATCCGGTCATCCGCCAGGAGCTGGTGCGCGTGTACAGCGAGGAGCGCATCCGGACCTGGACCAACGAGCGCGTCCGCGCCCAGGTCCGGGCGGGCCGGCCGCCGGGACCGGAGAGCTCGATCGGCAAGGTGCACCAGGGTGACCTCAACCAGCGCGTTCAGACGCTAGCGGTGCGTCTGCTCGGCATGGACGCGGTGGCCTGGGACAGCACCGCCAGTGACTACGCGGACTCCTTGCCGTTCGAGGTGCGAGGGATGCTGCGCAGTCGCGCGAACACCATCGAGGGCGGCACCACCGAGGTCAACAAGAACGTGCTCGGCGAACGTGTGCTCGGCCTGCCTAGGGAACCCGATCCGTGGCAGGGCAAGCCGTGGCGTGAAGTGCCACGCAGCGGGTGACGTACCGAACGCTCGACGTCGAGCGGCGCGGTCCCGTCGGTTGGCTGATCTTCGACCGGCCGGACGTCGGGAACGCGATGGACGCGACGATGTTCGCCGAGCTCGAGGACGCATGGAGGGAGCTCGACCGCGACCCGGCGGTGCGGGTCATCGTGAACACCGGGAACGGGCGGGCGTTCCAGACCGGGTTGGACGTCGCGCAGCTCAGTCAGGACAAGGACGTGCTGCGCGAGCAGTCGCGCCGCACGAGGGACGCCACCCTTCGGCTCACGGCATGGCACAACGAGGTGTGGAAGCCGGTGATCGCGGCTGTCAACGGCGCGTGCGCCGGTGGTGGCCTCCATTTCGTGGCGGACGCCGACGTCGTAATCGCGTCGTCGAACGCCGTGTTCGTCGACCCGCACGTCTCGCTCGGTCAAGTGAGCGCGTACGAGGCGATCGGATTGATCCGCAAGTCACCGATGGAGCCGATCGTTCGCATGGGGCTCGCGGGAGTGCACGAACAGATCGAAGCGTCGCGGGCCAGACAGCTCGGCATCCTGTCCCAGGTCGTCGATCCGCCGGACCGTTTGCGTGACGAGGCGCAGCTGCTGGCGGAGGAGATCGCCCGTAACTCGCCGGCAGCAATGCGAGTCACGAAGCAGGCACTGTGGGGCGCGCTCGACGTCGGGCTGACGGACGCGTGTCGTGCCGGTGCCCGGGCGGTCGCGTCGTTGTGGGGTCATCCCGATCAGGAGGAGGGCCCACGGGCGTTCGCGGAGAAGCGCGAGCCGGTCTGGCAGCCACTCGAGCCGATCGAGGTCGACGATGAGGGGGCAAGGGCGTGACTTATCCGGGGTTCGAGAGCCTGATAGTCGAACGGCGCGGTCCGGTCGGATGGCTCATCAACAACCGGCCCGAGCGGCTCAACGCCATGTCGGCGGGTATGCGTGACGAGTTCGCACTCGCCTGGACTGAGCTCGACCGCGACCCGGAGGTGCGAGTGATCGTGCACACGGGCGAGGGTCGTGCCTTCCAGACTGGCGTCGACGTGAGCGAGATCGCCAGCGACGGCGTGGGGATGGAGCGCTACCGGCGCTCGCTCGAGGACTTCGATCTTCACTTCACGTCGTGGCACCAGCAAGTCTGGAAGCCCGTGATCACGGCCGTCAACGGCGTGTGCGCGGGCGGCGGGTTCCATTGGATCGCCGACGCCGATATCGTCATCGCCGCGTCCGACGCCGCGTTCTTCGACCCGCACGTCTCCATCGGGCAGGTCGTCGCGCTCGAAGCGATCGGGTTACTGCGCAAGATGCCCGTCGAAGCGGTGATGCGCATGGCGTTCGTCGGCCGCCACGAACGCCTGTCGGCGCAACGGGCCTATGAGCTCGGGATGATCAGCCAGGTCGTAGACCCGCCGGAGCGGCTACGGGAGGAGGCCCAGGCCCTCGGCGAGAAGATCGCCCGCAACTCCCCCGCCGCCATGCGGGCGACGAAGCGCGCGCTGTGGGGCGCGCTCGAGCTCGGGCTGACCGATGCATGCCGTGCCGGTGCCCGCGAGCTGGTGTCGATGTGGGGCCACCCCGACCAGGAGGAAGGACCGAGCGCATTCGCCGAGAAGCGGGAGCCGCAATGGCGCCCGCCGACCGAGCGCTAAACGAGAGGAGAGACCGTGCCGCTGTATCTCACGAGGTTCAGTTACACGGCGGAGACTTGGGCGAGGCTGATCGGCAACCCGGAGGACCGCCGACAGGCAGCTCAGTCGTACATCGAGTCGGTCGGTGGGAAGCTCCATGGCTTTTGGTACGCCTTCGGCAAGCACGACGGCTACAGCCTGTGGGAGGCGCCCGACAACGTGTCCATGGCCGCGGTTGCCCTGGCGATCACGGGCGGCGGTGCGTTGAGCTCATTCGACACGACAGTGCTCCTCACCGTCGACGAGACGATGGATGCCATGCGCATAGCCGACCAAATCAAATACCGGCCACCGGGCGCGTAACGGCTCTCCGCCGATGTGCTAGCCCGGCACGACCACCCCGTGGACCGGCGGGGGTACGTCGCCTTCGCCGGCGAGCGACTGGATGAGCTCTTCCGCGTCATCGAGGCCTGCGACGCGACGGGGAAGATCGGCGAACGGGTAACGGCCAGCCGCAAGCAGTTCGAGTGCGGCGCGGTACGCGGGCGAATCGACGCCGAGCGCACCCAGGATCCGCAGCTCCTTGAACACGATGTGGTCGGGCCAGAAGTCCGGCGGCGCCGGGGAGCCTCGGGTGCCGGCGACGACGACCGTCCCTGCGGGACGGGCGAGCGCGACGGCCTGCGCGAACGCCTCCGGCGCCTTCGCGGTGACGTCGACGACGACGTCCGCGAGCCCGCCCGTCGCATCTCGGAGCGCACGCGTCGGATCCGTGTCGGCGGTGTCGACGACCAGATCGGCGCCAAAGTCGCGCGCCACAGCGAGGCGTTCCGCGTCACGCGCGCCGCGCCCCGTCACCATCACGAGGCCGGCGCCGGCGTCCCGCACCGCTGCTAGAACCGACAGGCCGCGCACCCCGGGACCGAGCACGGCGACGACATCACCGGGCTTCGTGCCCGGCACGGTCACGCCCCAGCGCACCCCGGCGCCGAGCGGATTGAACAGCGTGGCCACAACAGGGTCGATCGCGTCTGGGACGCGATGCGCGATCGCGTCGGGCCCGAGGTACTGGTACTGCGCGTACCCGCCCCACAGACCCGGCGGCTTGTCGACCGGGATGTAGCCGTACATGTCGGCGAGCCCGTGCCGCTCGCAGCGCTGGTACGCACCGGCACGGCACGCCTCGCACACACGACACGACTGGAACACCTCGACGGCGACGCGGTCGCCGGGCGCGACACCCCACCGCTGAGCTGCCGTATCCCCGATCCGTTCGATCACGCCGACGGTCTCGTGTCCGGGCACGAACGCGAACCCGGCCGGGAGATGGCCCGTGTACTGCTCGTGGTCGGTGCCGCACAGTCCGCACGCCTCGACACGCAGCAGGGCGTCGTCGTCGCTCGTCTCGGGCACTGGCAACTCGCGCGCCACAAGTGTGCGCGGGTGTTCGAGCACCAAGGCACGCGCAGATCGATTCGACAACGGCGCCACGCTAACGGCGTGCGATCAACCTCGCTCGAGTTCGAGCAGGAAAGCCTTGCGCTCGGGACCGCCGCCGTAGTTGCCGACCCCGCCGCCCGCGGGCACGACGCGGTGACACGGCACGACGATCGCAACCGGGTTCGTGGCGACTGCGTTGCCCACCGCCCGGGCGGCGCGGGGCTTCCCGACCTTCGCCGCCAGTGCGCCGTAGGTGGTGACCTGCCCGGCGGGGACACGGGCCGTCGCTTCGAGCACGCGCCGCCCCCATGCGCTGGTGAGCGAAAGGTCGACAGCCAGGTCGAACTGCCGACGACGGCCGGCGAAGTACTCGTCGAGCTCCCGGCGAACCGGGTCGACCCGCGAGCTCGCCTCGACGACACGCGGCGAGATGCGTGCCGCCAGGTCGTCGAGCACCCGCAGCTGCTCCGGGTCGAACGCGAGGCGCACGAGGCCGCGAGCTGTCACCGCGACGAACAGCTCCCCCACGGGCGAGTCGACACTTCCGATGGCAACGTCCACGAGACCGGCTCGGTCGGCGGCGGCGATCGCGGCGCGTGTGGCAGCGTCGGCAGGCACAGCGACGTCAACGGTCGAGCCGCGGCGAAGCGCGGCTTCGAGGTCGGAGAGGTCAGCGTTCGTCATCGGTGTACTCCTCTCGTAGCCGCGCGAGTCCCTCGCGCACGTTCTGGCGCGCCGCTGCTTCGGAGGACTCCAAGATGCTGCCGATCTGCCGGAACGGGAGGTCGGACACGAAGCGCAGCACGATGGCGGCGCGCTGCTTCGGTGGCAGCTTGCTCACGGCTTCCCAGAGGCCGGGGTCGGGCACCGGCACCGCCGGCGCCGGTTGGTCCGGCAGCTCGGGCAGGGGCACCGGCCGCCGGCCCCGGCTGCGGTGGGCGTCGATCGCCTTGCGGTGGGCGATCGTCAGCACCCAGGCCCGCAGGTTCGAGCCGTCCGTGAGTCGCGGATAGGCGCGGAGTGCCGCCGTGAACGTTTCCTGGAGGCAGTCGTCGGCCGTGTCGGGCCCGACCGAGAACACGAGGAACCGGTACACGGCGTCCCGATGCCGCTCGAGGAAGGTCTGGAAGGGGGGCGGGCTCACTCTCTCTTCAACGCTCGGGACCGGGGTTTCGTGAGATGGGGGACGCCGATTTCTATTTCGTGGCGGTCGGCGCCACCGGGCCCCCGACGGCGTGCGTGATGGGCAGCGGGGTCGCGGAGAGGAAGAACTCGTAGACGCCGTCACCGGCGCAGTCGGCGGCGAGGTCGTCCAGGTGCCAGAGCTGACCCTGCACGAGGCCCATGTCGCGCAGGTCGATCATGTGCACCGGGAGCATGACGGCCGGGTCCTCGCACGGCCACACCTCGAACACGAGGGTGTCGGTGGCGACGGCCGCCACCTCCTTGTCGCGCAGGTACTCGATCGCGCCGGCGCCGAGCCCCGGGCTCGGGTCGTTGAACCGTTGCTTGTCGCCGCGACGCAGCCACTCGATCTGCCCGGTCCGCACGAGCAGGGCGTCCCCCGACTCGACCGTGACCCCCGCTTGCCGTTCTGCCGCGGCCAGGTCGTCACCGCCGATGGCGTAGTTGTCCTCGAACACGTCGACGCCGATCAGGCGCGCGATGTCGAGGAGGACGCCGCGGGTGACGATCGGCCCGTAGTGCTCGATCCCGAGCCTCGTCGCCCCACCCTCCTGGGTAACAACTGAGTCGGGCGTGTTGTTGTAGAGCAGGCCCTCGTAGCCGACATGCGCGAGGGCGTCCCAGTGCGTGGCGGCTTGCACGCCCATCTCGACGAGGTCGTCGCTGGTCGTGAAGTCGGCCGGGTCTCCGGTGAACGCGGCGTTGGCCATGATCATCGTGTGTTTGGGGTTGATCCGGCCCGGGATTGCTCCCGTCTGCGGGCCGTCCTCGTCGTACAGGATCGACAGCGGGAACGTGACCCCTCGCCGCACCGCGGCTGCGCCCCGCTGCACCGCCTCGGGAGTGATGAAGTTCAGCGTGCCGCGCTGATCGTCGGCGCCCCACCGGCCCCAGTTCGAGACCCGCTTCGCCAGCTCCTTCAGCTCGTCGGGCAGGGGCATCTCAGTCCCTCCTTTTGGCGCCGTCTACATACGCATGAGGTATGTACGCGGCGCCAAAAACCGCTACGTCGCCGCGTACTGCTTGCGGAGCTCGTGCTTGAGGACCTTGCCAGTCGCGTTGCGCGGCAGGACGTCGACGATCTCGAGCTGCTCGGGGATCTTCTGGGTCATGAGCCCGGCGTTGGTGCAGAAGTCGAAGACGTCCTCGAGGTTCGGCGGCGCCTCCTTGTCGGCGGGCACGACGATCGCGCACGCCCGCTCCCCCGAAGCGTCGTCGGGCAGCCCGATCACCGCCACGTCGCCGATCCCCGGGTGCGTGAAGAGCAGGTCCTCGACCTCCTTGGCGCTGATCGTCTCGCCCTTGCGGATGATCACGTCCTTGAGCCGGCCGGTGATGGCGATGTAGCCGTCGGCGTCCTGGAACCCGAGGTCGCCGGTGCGGAACCAGCCGTCTTCGTCGAACGCCTCGGCGTCGAGCGACGAGTCGATGTAGCCGCGGAAGAGCATCGGACCCTTGACGCGGATCTCCCCTTCCTCGCCCGGCGGCGCGACGGACCCGTCGAGTTTCACGACCTTGACCTCGACCCCGGGCGTGGTGCGCCCTTCGGTCTCGGCCAGCTTCACGTCGGGATCCTCCACCGTCGACATCGCGAGGATCGGGCACTCCGTGAGCCCGTAGCCGGAGACCACGCCGACGCCGCCGAGCTCCTTCTTCACGTCGTAGTGCAGCTGCACGGGCTTGGCCGCGCCGCCGCCGGGGAAAGCCCGCGCGTTGGGGAACAGCTTCTCCCCCGGGTTCTGGCGTTGCGCCGCCAGGTACGCCATGTGGAACGGCGTGCCGGCGCCGGCCAGCGTGACGCCCGCGCGTCGCAGCACCGGGATCGTCGCCGCGGGATCGAACGCCTCGATGACGATCGTCTTGAAGCCCACCATCATCGAGCTGAACAGCCAGCCGATCCCGCCGATGTGCGTGAACGGGAAGACGAGCGCGCTGACGTCGTCCGGTTCGAGCGCGAGCGCCTTCGTCATGCCGTACGCCGACGCCATGATCGTGCGGTCCGTGTGCTGCGCGCCCTTCGGATCTGCCGTGGTGCCCGACGTGTAGAACGCCCACCGCACCGGCGCTTCCTCCGGAGATTCCTGCGGCATGGCCGGTGGCGGAAGCGACGCCGGATCGCCGTCGGGCAACTTGCGATCGACGATCAGGACGTCGAGCTCCGGCTGCGCGGCGGCGATCTCGCGCGCCATGCCCTCGTAGTCGAACCCTTTCCATGTCGACGGGACGATGAGCAGCTTCGCTCCCGTCTGCTTGGTCACGAAGCCGACCTCGCGATGGCGATAGATCGGCAGGATGGGGTTCTGCACCGCGCCGAGCCGAGAGAGAGCGCCCACGAGCACGAGCGACTCGAGCCATGTGGGGAGGGCCCATGACACCGGCGTGCCTTCTCCGACACCGAGCTGAGCCAGACCGGCGGCGGCGCGCTCCGCAGCATCGCGGTACTCGGCGTACGTCATCGTGCGCCCGTCCTCGTCGATGCCCAGCGCCGCATCGGGCGTCTCGCTGACCCGTCGCTCGATCAGCTCCCAGAGGCTCCTGGCGTCGGTAATCACGCGGTGATCCCGCCGTCCATCGACACGATGCTCCCGACCATGTACTTGGCGTCATCAGAGGCGATGTACGCGATCAGTCCGGCGAGCTCTTCGGGTTCGGCGTACCCGAGCGGTGATGTCACGCGCGCGAACTCCTTGAGATTGACGCCTTCGGGCATGGAGAACCCGGCGATCATCGGCGTGTTCATCCCACCGGGGGCGACAGCGTTCACGCGCACACCCCGTTTCACGTACTCGAGCGCAAGCGCACGCGTGAGATTGACGACCCCACCCTTCGATGCGCAGTAAGCGGCCGAGTACGGCTGACCCATGAGACCGGCGTTGGATGCAACATTGACGATGGCCCCGCCGCCGTGGAGGAGGTACGGCAGCGTCGCCTGGCACATGAGGAAGGTGCCGGTGAGGTTGACGCCGATGATCGCCGACCAACGCTCGAACGTCTCGTCGACGGTGTGGGCGAACCCGCCGATACCGGCCGAGTTGACGAGCACCTGCGGGCGGCCGAGATCGGCGGCGGCGGCGTCGACTGTTTCTTTCGCTGCCTTGGGGTCGGTGACGTCGACTGTGTAAGCCCGGGCGGTCGCGCCCCGCTCCCCGATCTCCGCTGCGGCCTTCTCGGCGGCGTCGGCGGCGATGTCGAACACGGCGATCGCCGCTCCCTCGTCGGCAAAGCGATGGGCGGTGGCGCGCCCGAGCCCCGAGCCCGCCCCCGTCACGACCGCGACCTGGTCCGCGAATCGCGGCATGCATCCCCCTTCTGGGCTGCCAATCCGGCCCCCTGGCGAGAATCTAACGCTCCGTCAGCAGAGCACTATCCGGTCCTGTCCGTGCAGTCCATGGCGGCCTTGTTTCGTACGGGATTCGGGCCCGGTCAAGTGCCGTCGTGCTGGCGAATCCGGCCGTCCGCAACTTTCCGTGACCAGCCTGTGACCGCGACCCGCTCGGCGCGAGCTACTCAAGGGCGTGCGCGCCTTCATCGTCTTCACCTTCCAGCCGCCTCAACTCGGCGGGAATCTCGAAGAGGTTCCGAAGAACCTGAGTAGTGAACCGGAAGGCCCGTCGGGCCGTCTTGTCGCCGAAGCGTTGAGGTCCGGACCTTCCTAGTCGCAAAACCAAATGCGACGTACGCCGTCCTGGTCGCCCAATTGGTCGCTCGGGGAACAGCGCGGCGGGAGGCAGGGATGCTGTGGGTTCGTGGGGTTCTGTGCTCGGGTTGGCGGGCGCACTGGTGGGTGGGGTCCAGGCGCGCGAAGTGTCGGCCGTGCCGCCACGTGGGCGGTGTCGCCCGACCGCCTTGGTCACCAACAGGAACAGCGGCACGGTGTCGACGATTGAGACCAGGACCAAGAACCCCGTCGGCATCCCCGTCGGCTCGGTCCCCGGCGACGTGACCGAGACGCCGCCACGCGAGCCTACGAGGAGCTCTTCGGTGCGTTCCTGGACCTAGGTCCGACATCCGGCGGCGTCGCGTTCGGCGACGACGTGGTCGTGGCGTTCGGACACCTGCACTGGACGATGAAAGGACCTTGGCTCACGGTTGCACCGACGCGACGAGAGTTCACGATCCCGCTAGTGAACATCGTGCCTTTCAAAGATGGATTGATGCACGGCGAGCGCCTGTTCTATGAACCGCCATGTTCTGCTCGGTCGTGCTCACTGCTTCGCTAGTCGGTTCGTGAGTCGGACCTAGAGGGCTCGGGACCCTCGAGCTTCCCGACGCCGTTGAAGTAGTGCCACCGCCCCTCGTCGGATCGGACGAGAACGGCGCGGCCCCGAAACCGGCGACCACCGTCGACGTCGATTACGAGCTGACACTCACCAAGGCCGTGGTGCCAGGGCTCGTCGGTTGTAAGGAAGGTGAGGGACCAAGTGAGCAAGCCTGGGACTTCTCCACGATCGTTGCGGATGACTTCTAGATCTCCGGCCGTGACGTCGGGCTCGAGCTCGTCGTTGTCGACGCGGACCCGCGTCACTGACAAATGCATGGAGGCCAAGGCACCCCCCTATGCCGGTCGAACGCGCATCGTCTTTGCGAATTGGCCCATTCGCAGGCCGCTGCGCTGAGGCCGGCGCTCGCTCACGCCGGCTTCTTGGAGTTCTCGTAGCGATCGTGCAGCCGCCACCATCCGAACTTCGGCCCCTGCGGGCGCCCGTCGGGGGTGTCCTCCCACTCCTCCTGGCGGCCGAGCGGGGTACGGTCGAGGATGCTCCAGACGGTGCCGATCGCCTCCACGCCACGCCAGTTGGTGAAATAGGTGCGGTAGACGCGCCCCTCGTCGTCGCGGATGAAGACGTTGAAGCCGAAGATCTCGCCGTCCTGATGCTGGTCGGGCTGCGGCTCGGGGGGCGAGAAGCCGAAGTCGACCCCGAAGTCGCCCTTGCCGTCGGAGTACCACGGGATCTCGTCCCATCCCATTCGGCGCTTGAACGCCTCCAGTTTCTCCAGCGGAGCGCGCGAGACCAGCACGAAGGTTGTGTCGCGCGCTTGCAGGTGGGCGAGGCGGGTGAGCTGATCGACGAACATCGAGCAGCCGTCGCAGCCCTCATCGCGGCTCGGGCCGAACATGAAGTGGTAGAGCGCGAGCTGGCGGCGCCCCTCGAACAGGTCGAGCAGGATCACCTCTCCGTCAGGACCCTCGAAGCGGTAGTCCTTGGTGATCTCGTGCATCGGCTGGCGCCGGCGCTCTGCCGCGAGCCGGTCTCCCTCGCGCATGTGGGCCTTCTCCTTGGCCAGCAGCTCCTCGTGGGCACGCT
>JBKOWY010000049.1:0-4893 GCA_046724655.1 Actinomycetota bacterium | reverse complement strand
GTGAGCGGGCTGCACTCGGGCACGAACCCGGTCAGCGGCGACTTCTCGGTCGGGGCCGAGGGGCTGCTCCTTCGGGACGGCGAGTTCACCGAGCCGGTGCGTGAGGTGACGGTCGCGTCGACTCTCCAGCGGATCCTGCTCGACGTGGGCGAAGTGGGGTCGGACCTCACCTGGCTGCCGGGCGGAGGGGCCGGCATGACGCTCCTCGTGACCGAAATGACGATGAGCGGCGAATAACTAAGCGGCGCGCGTCCCGCGTCGTTCGAGGATGGCGTCGAGCTCGCTGATCGCGGCGAGCGGGTCGTCATCGAAGTGGACAGCCTCCATGCCGACGGCGCGCGCCGCCGCGACGTTGTCGAGGTTATCGTCGACGAACACGGCCGACGACGGCTCCACCCCGAATCGTTCGCAGGTCAGCCGGTAGATCCGCGGGTCGGGCTTGCGCAATCCGACCTCGCTGGAGTCCACGACCGCGTCGAACAGCTCGTCGACCGGGAACATGGCGCGCCACGCCGACCCGAACTCCTTGACGTTGTTGGTGAGCAACCCGAGCTTCAGGCCTTCGTCCCGCAGTCGCCGGACGCAGTGCACGACCGGCCAATGGATGCCGAGCGGCATGTCGCGGGTGAACTGCCGGTACGCCTCGAGGTCGATCGGACGGCCCAGCACCTGCGGCGCGCGCTCGACGACGCCCGCCAGGTACTCGTCCAGGCCGATCGCGCCGATCTCGAGGCGGTGCCAGTCGTGGGTGACGGCCGACGCCGCCTCGGGCGCGGCGCCGTCGCACGGATCGCCACCACCGCCGCCCATGTACGCGCTCTCCCCAAAAATCAACTCGAGGATCGAGCCCTCCGGATAGCCCATGTCGGCCTCGAAGCGGCCGATGCCCCGGAACAACGGGCTCGAGATGACGCCGCCGTAGTCCCAGATCACCGCTTCGATCGGCTCGGCCACGATCTCGCAGGCTACCGGCACCCATGGTGCGTATCTGAGCGACGTGTGGCGTCGTTCAGATACGCACCGTCAACGTACGTTGAACCCGAAGATCACGATGACCGCGGCGCCGACGACGACCCGGTAGATGACGAACGGCGTGAACGACCACCTCTGCAGGAGCTTCAGCAGTAACCAGACCGCCAGGAAGCCGCTGATCGCGGCCAAGAGCATGCCCCACAGAAATGGCGCGACGTAAGCGTCGGGGATCCCACCGTCTCTTGCGACCTTCACCCCCTTGAAGAGACCGGCGCCCGCGATGATCGGCAGGCTCATCAGGAACGACAGGCGGGTGGCGGCGATGCGGTCGAACTCCAGCCACCGCCCCATCGATATCGTGATGCCCGACCGCGACACGCCCGGCTGCAACGCCACGGCCTGAGCGCCGCCCATCAGGAGCGCGTCGCGCAGCCGAAACTCTTCCTGATGGCGCCGGCCCGGCAACCGGTCGGCGAGATACAGCACCACCGCGAACACGATGAGCATCACACCGACCAGCACGGGCTGGCCGGTGTGGTCCTCGATCGGCCCCTCGAGCGCCGCGCCGACGATCGCGCCCGGGATGGCCGACACCAACAGCAACCACGCGATGCGCTCGTCGGTCGACCGGATCGCGCGTCGGCGCAGCGACCGCCACGCCGCCGCGATGTAACGGACCAGGTCGTGGCGGAAGTACCACGCGGCGCCGACGAACGTGCCCACGTGCAACGCGACGTCGAACGTCTTGTTGAGGCTCTCGTGATCGGTCAGCTCGGTCCAGTGAAACAGCTCGGGCACCAGGATGAGGTGCCCGCTCGAGGAGATCGGCAGGAACTCGGAGAGACCCTGCACGATGCCGAGCACGATGGCATGGAGGATCGGCACGGGCGGGGAGCCTAGGTTGTCGCCCCTATCGTGCGATCACCGGGGTTGCGTCCTCGGGTGGGACGAGCGCGATCGTCACGACACCGGTCGCGGCGGCGAAGGCCAGCCGCGGCGCGTCCTCCTGCGACACGAGGAGCGTGACGCCGAGCGCGGAGCTCTGACCGGATCCGGTGCGCCGGCCCGTGGCGCCGCTGTCGGACACCGCCGGCGCGTCGCCGGTTCCGAGCACGAGGACACCACGCGCGGCCACGACGGTCGGTGCCGCGCTGCTCGCGCTATTGCTCCCCGGGTCGAAGGTCACGAGCACGTCGACCGAGCTGCCGACCGGCGGGCGCAGAGCATCCCACACCACGATCTGCATGGCCCGCATGCCGGTGGGGATCGCCCCGTTGAGCCCCGTGCGCCGGCGTGGCGCCACGTTGCCATCGATCACGAACGCGCCCCGGACCACCGGCACCGCGACGACACGCCCGCGCGCAGCGGCGGGTGACATCGCGTCGGCCGGAAGCTGCGATCGATGCACGGACCGAACACGGATGTCCCCGTCTCTGATCGTCGTGCCGACGGGAAGGTCACGGACGGCGACCGCGATCGGGCGCTGCGGACCGAGACCGCGTGCTCGCCGGTGCAGGGCAGCGAGGTCGGTGGCCACGACGACGGCCGTCACGATGGCGACGATGACCGCGCCGATCCAAAGCAGCACGGCGCGTGGTGAACGACGACGCATGACATTTTCCCTTCTCGAGCGATGGCGCGACAGTGCGCCGGCGAAAGGGGAAGGCGGAGGGACGGCGGACCGCCGCCGCGCCGAGCGTCGGGTTACGTCGAGGAGGAGCCGCTCTTGGAGGGTTTGGCGTTCGACGCCTTGGAGTCCCCGCTCGATCCCTTCGAGCCCGTCGACTCCTTGGCGCCCTTGGCCTCGGAGCCCTTGCCGCCGCCACCGGCGCCATCGCCCGCCGAGCCGGCGCCGTCCTTGGCCGGCTCCTTGCCCTTGGACTCACCCGAGCCCGTGGCCGCCGCGGCCCGGCTGTCGGTGCGGTAGAACCCCGAGCCCTTGAGCACGATCCCCGCTGGCGCGAACACCTTGGTGACGGTCCCGCCGCAGCCTGGGTGGCGGGTGAGCGCCTCGTCGTGGATCGACTGCCAGAGCTCGAACTCCTCGCCGCACTTCGTACAGCGGTAGCGGTAGGTGGGCATCTGTCGTCCTTGCCTCAGAGGCGTGCGGTCGTTGGCACTCTCGGGATTCGACTGCTAATGGTACCGGAGTGCCGGGCGTGCTGCTCCTCCTCCCGCTCGCCTACCTCCTCGGCAGCTTCCCGACGGCCGCGCTCGTAGCCCGCGTCACCGGCCACGACATCCTCCATGAGGGGTCGGGCAACCCGGGGGCATCGAACGTGTACCGGCTGGCGGGCTGGAAAGCCGGGCTGATCGCGTTCGCGGGGGACTTCGCGAAGGGCGCGATCCCGTCCGCCGTCGGCCTCGTCCTCGACGGCCACCGCGGCGCGTACATCCTCGGCTTCGCGGCCGTCGTCGGCCACGTGCTCCCGGTGACGTTCCGGTTCCGCGGCGGACGAGGCGCGTCGACCGCGGGAGGCGTGCTCGCCGTCATCTTTCCGCTCATCGCGCTCGGGCTGGCGGTGGTGTGGTTCGTCATCGCTCGGCTCGCGCGCAAGGCGTCCGTGGCGTCGATCGTCGTCACGATCGCCTTCCCCGTTCTCGTGGCGGTGACCGGGAACGAGTGGGGCGACGTGCTCATCACCTCTGCGCTGGCGCTCGTCGTGCTCGCACGGCACGCGTCGAACCTGCGTCGCCTGTTCCGCGGCGAGGAACCGGGCCTGGGAGGGGATCCACCGAGCGATACCGTTTCGCGGTGAGCGCGGTACGCAAGGCGGTGATCCCGGCCGCCGGACTGGGCACCCGCTTCCTGCCCGCCACCAAGGTGCAGCCCAAAGAGATGCTGCCGGTCGTGGACAAGCCGTCGATCCAGTACGTCGTGGAGGAGGCCGTCGCAGCCGGTCTGGACGACATCCTCATGATCACCGGCCGGGGCAAGCGCGCGATCGAGGATCACTTCGACCGCAACGTCGAGCTCGAGCTCCACCTGGAAGAGGCGGGCAAGGTCGACCTCTTGAAGGAAATGCAGGCGATCACCGACCTGGCCGACGTCCACTACGTCCGTCAACATGACCCGCTCGGGCTCGGGCATGCCGTCTCAGTGGCGCGGGACCACGTCGGGAACGAGCCGTTCGCCGTGCGTCTCGGCGACGACATCATGGTCGACGAGGCGCGTTTGCTCCGGTCCATGCTCGCGGTGCACACCGACTACAACGCGTCGGTGCTCGCCATTCTCGAAGTGCCGTTGGAGGAGATCTCCGCCTACGGCTGTGCAGCGGTGGAGCCGGTATCGGACGGCGTCGTCCGGGTGCTTTCGGTCGTCGAGAAGCCGCGTCCCGAGGACGCTCCGTCGAACCTGGCCGTCATCGGGCGCTATGTGTTCACACCTGACATCTTCGAACCGCTCCAGCAGATCGAGCCGGGCGCGGGCGGCGAGCTCCAGCTCACGGACGCGATCGCATTGCTGGCGGAACGCCAACCCGTGTACGGGTGTGTCTTCCAGCACGGGCGATACGACATCGGTCGGAAGATCGACTTCCTGCGAGCCAACATCGAGCTCGCCCTCGAGCGGCCCGACCTCGGCCCCGAGCTGTCGGCGATGCTCGCCGACCTCGTCCGGCAGCGAAACCTGCCTGACGGGCGATGATTCCGCTTGCCGACGTCCAAAGCGACATCCTCGGTGTGGTCGCGCCGCTCGAATCGGCCGTCGTTCCTCTGCGCGACGCACTTGGTCTCGTGACGGCGCGCGACGTCGTCGCTGGCGAAGCGGTTCCGCCGTTCGCCAACACGGCCATGGACGGCTACGCGGTGCGTGCAGGCGACACCGCCGGCGCGGACCCCGAGGCGCCGGTGCGTCTGGCCGTGGTGGGAGAGCTGCCGGCCGGACGCGAGCCCACCCAAGCCGTAGGGGATGGTGAGGCC
>JBKOWY010000141.1:0-16368 GCA_046724655.1 Actinomycetota bacterium | reverse complement strand
GGGGGCCGGGCCGCAAGAGTCGTGCTGATCGGACTCGTCGTCGCGCTCGTCTTCGCAGCAGGGCCCGCGACGGCGACCGCGCCTGGGGAGCCCGCTCCGATCGGCCGCTGCGACTGGCCGATGTGGGGTCAGAACGTCGAGCGGCCGTTCGCGTACCCGTGTCCCACCGAGTTCAGCCCGCAGACGGCGAAAGACCTGAAGCAGATCTGGTTCTTCAACGCCAAGGACACGGTCACCGCCACGCCGGCCGTGGTCGGCGGCGTCGCGTATGTGGGCGACTGGTCGGGCAACTTCTACGCCATCGACATCAAGACCGGGAAGGCCCGCTGGACCTATCAGGCACATGTACACGGCCAGGTGTACGCGGGCCAGATCGTGTCGTCCGCCGCGGTCGCCGACGTCAAGGGTGTACGCACCGTGTACTTCGGCGGTGGGAAGACCATGTACGCGCTGCGAGCCGACGACGGCAAGCTCCGGTGGAAGCACGAGGTCGGACGCCCCGGTGACGACAACGACCCCAGCGAGATCGAGTCGTCCCCCGTGGTCGCCGACGGCCTCCTGGTCTTCGGCACCGACGTGCACAACAGCGGCAAGGGCGAGCCCGCCGGCGTCGTTGCCCTCGACGCCGCCAACGGCAAGGAACGCTGGACGACCGTGACTGCGCCGACCGAAGGTGAGGGCGGCACGGGCCCCGGGTGCGCAGACGTCTGGGGCTCCCCCACTGTGGACCTGACGACCAAGCTCGTGTTCGTCGGCACCGGCAACTGCACGAGCAGCCCTGACGGCTACGGGCGGTTCGCCGAGGCGATCGTGGCGCTCGACCTCGCAAGCGGCCAGGTGCGCTGGACGTACCAACCGCACCAGCCCAACCGCGACGACCTGGACTTCGCCGGCGCGCCCAATTTGTTCAGCGCGGGCGACCGGTCGCTGGTCGGGCTGGGGAACAAGGACGCCGCGTACTACGCCGTCGACCGGTCGACCGGCGAGCTCGTGTGGCGCACCCAGGTCACCGAACCGGGCATCCCCCGACCGAACACCAACTACTCGACCGGTGGGTTCATCGGCGGTACTGCCGTCGCCGACGGCGTCGTCGTGGGCGGGACGGCGGTCGGTGGCACTCCGTCGCTGCACGCGCTCGAGGCCGCGTCCGGATCGATCAAATGGCAGCAACCCGAGGCCGCGGACACGTATGCATCGGCGGCGGTCGCGAACGGAGTGGTCTTCCTCGGCAGTACCACCGACTTCACGTTCCGCGCCCTTGACCTCCAAACCGGTGAGGTCTTGTGGTCGAAAGGGCTCAGAGGTGGCGTGGCGGGAGGGGCGGCGATCGTCGGCGACGACGTCATCGCCGTGGCGGGCATCCGCGAGCCGGGTGTCGGGAACGGCAATCGCAACAGCGGCGTGTATCGCTTCTCCCTGCACGGGAAGCCGGTCGCCTCGGCGCCGACCACGACGAAACCGCCGCCGCCGACCCCGCCGAACCCGGCGGCTGCACAGCAGGCGTGCATCGCCTCGCCGTGCCCGCTCAACTTCGACCTCACTCGAGAGCGCGTCGCGAACGACACGGGGACGGGGACCGTGCAGGTCACGCTCGATCCGTTCAAGGTCGTCGTCCAGGCCGACGGGCTCGGCGACCCGAAGCGCTGGCTCCGGTCCGGCAGCTCGGCGCAGAAAGCGGGCGCGACAACCTACGGCGTGTACCTCTCGCAAGGCACCGACAACCCCACCGGCGGACTGGTCTGCGCGCTCGACGCGACCAGTGATGACTGCACGAGCATGAAACTCCCGCAGCGGAGCGGCGCGACCTACGACCGGATCAGCATCCTGGCGGTCAAGGACGCGAAAAGGCTTCCGTCGCTGGTGGAGGGCTTCGACCGGCTCGTGACGACGAACGGGCTCGACGTCCCGATCACACCGAAGGCGAGGAAGAAATGATGCGACGCCGTCGACTCCGTTTGTACTTCGTCGCAGCCGTGCTGGCAGCGGGCGCGCTCGCCACATCTTGGGCCGGCCCTCTCGCGGCCGTTCCCACTGCGAAAGAGTCTCCGAAGGGGGTCATCGTCTTCAACGGCGAAGGCAACAACCTGAACGCGTACGCGACCGAGCCGCCGTTCACGAAGCAGACCGTCATCCGCAACCATGACGACGATCCGCAGAACGGCCTCGACATCAACGCCCAGATCTGCTTCTTCCCGGATGGGTCGAACCGCTTCATCGCAGGCGAGGACACGGGCCAACCGAACCCACCGCAGGGCTGGGGCATCTTCCAGCTGCGCCGCAAGCAGATCGGCAAGCTCTCGGCCAAGCAGGTCGGCAAGCTGACGCCGACGTATCAGCCGAGCACCGACAACGCCGAGAACTACGGATGCGGCTTCCTCTCCGACGGTCGAGTCGTCACGACCGACATCGGCAACCAGGCGTCGGGCCCCGGAGACGGCCAGCTGATCGTGTGGTTCCCGCCGTTCAACTCGAGGAAGGTGCGCTACTGCAAGATCGACGTGGGCATCGCGACCGCAGGCGCGATCCTGGTCGACAAGCAGGACCGCGTCTACGTGCCGTCGGCCCGGCCCGGCACGGCCGAATCGGGTACGTCCGAATCCGGCGTCTACCGGTACTCGGGTCCGTTCCCGACCTCCGACAACGCGAAGGGTGGATGCGGCGGCAAGGATTCGACCGGAGCCCCCATGGCAACGGCCATGAAGAAGGAGCTGTTCATCAGTGTCGGCAACGGGCTCGGCTCGCCGATCGCCATCGTGCGCGCACCGAAGAACGGCTACTACGTGTCGAGCGTGATCACCGGGATCATCAACCAGTACGACACGAACGGCCAGTACGTGCGCGCCGTGCTCCAGCCGCCCGCGGGCGAGACCGTCGGTGAGCAGACGTTCTCGACCGGCACCCCGCTCGGCCTCGGCGTCGGGCCGGACGGCACGATCTACTACGCGGACATCGGGATCACCGTCACGGGCAGGGGGATCGGCCCGGGGCCCGAGGGCACCGTGCGCCGCATTCGGTTCGTGAACGGGGAGCCGCAACCACCCGAGCTCATGGGCGGAGGCCTCCAGTATCCCGACGGCATCGGCGTCTACGTGCCCAAGAAGAAATGATGGGCTGACCGGGGCGTGGGCACCTCGGACTGCGAGCACATCGGTCAGGGACTGCTCGCCCAGCCGGTCAACACGCTCTCGAGCCTCGCGTACGTCGTCGCCGGCATCCTGCTCCTACGGCGCGCGCTCGTGGCTCGGTCCTCGCAGCGTGTCGTGCTGACGGTCTACGCCGCGACGGTGGTCGCCGTCGGGCTCGGGAGCGTGACGTTCCACGGACCGATGCCGTCGTGGGGGCGCTTCGTCCATGACCTGTCGATCGCCGCGGTGCTGGCCTTCGTGATCAGTTACGACGTTGCGCTCGTGCGCGGAGCCAACACGCGCGGCGCCCTCTTGGGGTTCGGCGCGCTGCTGGGCATCAGCGCGATCGTCCTCGCAGTGTCGCCCGACGCGAACAACGCCCTTGATTCCGCGCTGGTCGTTGCCGCAGTCATCGCCGAGGTTGTCGTTGCTCGATCTCCGAAGCGTGTCGCGGCAGCGGGTGGTCTCGTTCGTCGACCTTCGGTCTGGGTCGCCGGCGCGGCCGCGCTCGCGGTCGGCGCGGCGCTCAACGCGCTCGGCCGCACAGCCGCGCCGCTTTGCGAGCCCGATTCCCTCGTGCAACTGCACGCGGTATGGCACGTCCTCACGGCTGCCGTGCTGTGGATCTACGGCGCGGGTGTCTTGGAACCGCGGGAGCACGCTCGGCGTATCATCCCTGCGTGACTTCTCCGGTCCGGATCATGGCGGTCGGTGCCGCCGCGCCGGCGCGGCGGCTCGCAGCCGCGGACGTTGCTGCCGCATGGGGCCGCGGCGGGGGTCGCGGCCAGGTCGCCGTCTGCGCTCCGGACGAGGATGTGCTCACCCTCTCGGCCGAAGCCGCAGCGCGCGCGATGGCGTCCTCCGGCCTTCAGAACGACATCGTGGACGGCGTGTGGTGGGGCACGACGCGCCCGCCGTTTGCCGAGGGTCCCAGCCATGCCGTACTGGCCGCCGCGCTCGGCCTGTCGTCGCACTCTGGTGGCGCCTTGTGCTCGGGGTCACCGCATGCGGGGATGGACGCGCTCCTCGCCGCCGCCGATGCGGTCGCCGCCGGTACTGCTCGCGTCGCGATGGTGGTCGCCGCCGACACGCTCGTTCCCGGACCCGGGACAACCTACGAAGAGCGCGCGGGGGCCGCGGCTGCAGCGGTCATCCTCGTCTCTGAAGGCGGTAACGCGTCCATTGCCGCGCGAATCACGCGCACACACCCGTTCTTGGACCGCTACCGCGCCGATGGGGAGTTCGGCACGCGCGACCTCTACGACAGCCGCCTCTTCCGTGACGAGGTGTTCCTTCCGATCGTCGGAGATGTCGGCGAGCAACTGGCCTCGCTCGAGGTCGACGAGTGGTCGCTTCCTGATCCCGACGGTCGGTTGGGCTCTGCGATCGGGCGCAGGCTCGCAGAGGGCGCGCCTGCATCCGCCGGCGCGTACGGGGCGGTCGGCGACACGGGCGCCGCGGCCCCACTACTGGGGGCGCTCGGCGCGCTCGACGCGGCGAGGACGGTCGGCGTCATCGGCTTCGGCGGCGGGCGGGCCACCGGCATCGTGATCGACGCCGAAGGCCCCGTGCCGGGCGCGGCGACAGTGGCCGACGCGTGGTCCGCGGGACAACCGGTCTCGTACGCCGAGGCGCTACGCGTCCGTGGTCAGCTCCAGCCCACGGGCGAGACGATTCCCATGGGAGTGCCACCACAGGGGGCTCCGTTCGTGCGCGGCGCCGAGGAGATGCTCGGTCTGCTCGGAGCCCGGTGCGTCGATTGCGGGACGATCAATACGCCGCCGACGATCCATCCGTACTGCATCAGCTGCGGCAGCACCAAGTTCGAGCTCGTGCCGTTGGCGCGCAGTGGCGTCGTGCACACGTTCGTGGTCAACCACACGATGCCGCCGCCATTCGAGGCTCCGCTGCCGCTGGCGGTGATCGACCTCGACGACGGCGCACGCGTGATGCTCCAGGTCGTCGGGGACGGCAGCGGCATACGGATCGGCGCCCCCGTCGAGCTGGTGCTGCGCCGGTACGCCTTCGAGCGCGGGGTTCCTGTCTACGGGTTCAAGGCGCGCGCCATTTTGGGTACGCGCTCGACCGAGGAGTCAATGGGAGCGCGGGGATGAGCTGGAACCGTGTGGCCGTGGTCGGCGCCGGACTGATCAAGTTCGGTGAGCTGTTCGAGCAGAGCTACGAGCAGATGGCAGCGGGCGCCTTTCAGGCCGCGACTGCGGCCGTCGACCGCGGCTTTGACACTCAGAACATCGACGGCGTCTTCATCGCGACCCAGCGCGGCAGCCTTTGGGGACAGGAGGGCATCGGCGGAAACACCGTCCCGACGGCCATCGGGCTCGCCGGCGTCCCGTGCACGCGCATCGAGAACGCATGTCCCTCGGGCTCGGATGCCTTTCGCATCGGCGCGATGGCTGTCGCAAGCGGCGTACACGACGCCGTCCTCGTCATCGGTGTCGAGAAGATGCGCGACAAGTCGACCGACGAGGGTCTGCTCTCGCGGGCGGCGGCCGGGCACCCGGTGCTGACCCGCGGCGAAACCGCCCCCGTGCTGTTCGCACCGTTTGCGACCCGGCACATGCACGAGTACGGCACAACCCGCGAGATGCTGGCGTCGGTCGCGGTGAAGAACCACCACAACGGCGCCCGCGACCCGTACGCGCACTTCCAGAACGAGATCACGGTCGACGATGTCTTGAAGTCGGCGCCGGTCTGTCATCCCCTGCACCTGCTCGACTGCTGCCCGCAGACCGACGGTGCGGCGGCGGCGATCCTCGTCAACGCCGACCGCGCCGGGGAGTTCACTGACAAGCCCGTGTACGTCGCCGGATTCGGGGTCGCGACCGACCATCCCTACTTGCACGAGAAGCAGAGCTTCACCGGGCTCAAGGCCACGGCGCTCGCTGGAGAGCGCGCATACCGCATGGCCGGTGTCGAACCGGGGCAGATGGACTGCGCCGAGGTGCACGACTGCTTCACGATCACCGAGATCCTCGACATCGAGGACCTCGGCTTCGTCGACAAGGGGAAGGGCGGCGTCGCGTCGCTCGAAGGTGAGACCTCGCTCACCGGCCGCATCCCGGTCAACACGTCGGGAGGCTTGCTCGCCAAGGGCCACCCCATCGGCGCCACCGGGGTCGCGCAGCTCACGGAGTGTTGGTGGCAGCTGCGGGGCGAGGCCGGAGAGCGCCAGGTCGAGACCCGCAACGGATACGCGCTGCAGCACAACGTCGGCGGCCGCGGGTCGGGCGTGTCGGTCGTGAACATCCTCACGACCAACCCCTGAACCGCATGATCCGAGTCGAGACCGGCACCGACCACGTCTGTCGGGTCACGCTCGATCGACCAGAGGCCAAGAATGCGCTCACGGTCGAGATGCGCGACCAGATCGTCGAAACGATTCGCGCCGTGCGCGCCGATCCGGATGCTCGGGCGCTGCTAATCACCGGGACCGGCGACGCCTTCTGCGCCGGCATGGACCTCTCGGCGTCGACGGTCGCCCAGGCCGGGCGCGACGACTTCGACACGCGCACGACCGCCGAAGCGCTGCGCGTCGGAGTGCAGGCGTTCATTCGTGAGCTGTGGGAGCTCGACAAGCCCACGGTCGCGGCGGTCAACGGCGTGGCCGTCGGTCCCGGCGCCCATCTGGCGCTCGCGTGCGACTTCGTGCTCGTGCACGAATCGACACGGTTCCTCTGGTCGTTCCACCGCTGGGGCCTCGTCGTCGACGCGGGCGGCGCGTACCTTCTCCCTCGGCTCGTCGGTCTGCCCCGCGCGAAGGCGATGATCATGCTCGGCGAAGGCTGCACGGGGGCCGAGGCGGTCGAGCTCGGGCTCGCGTACCGCTGCGTCGACGCCGATGCGTTGGACGACGAGGCGACGGCGCTGGCGGCCCGCCTCGCGGCCGGCCCGACGCGCGCGCTGGGCCTGTCGAAGCGGCTGCTGAACGCGAGCTTCGAGACCGACCTCGCCGGCGCGCTCGAGCTCGAAGCCGCGTACCAGTCGCTGGCGACGACGTCCGCGGACCTCGTCGAGGGCATGGCCGCGTTCAAGGAACGACGCGACCCGCGGTTCACGGGACGGTAGGTATGCAGCTCGCGTGGGGGCCCGACGAGGAGGCGTTCCGAGCCGAGCTCGTCGCGTTCCTCGACGAGCACGTCCCGCCCGAGGCTTCCGTGGGCTTCGACTACGCGGACCCCGGCGAACGGGAGGAAGGCGACCTCATCCCGGAGTGGTCACGCGCCTGGCAGGCGACCCTGTTCGACAACGGCTGGATGATCCCCGCCTATCCTCCCGAGCTCGGCGGACGGAATTGCACGCCGGTGCAGACGCTCATCTACCTCGAGGAGATGGCGCGTCGACGGGTCCTCCGCTCACTCCACTTTCCGGGTTACGCGATCGTCGCCCCGAGCCTGCTCGAGTTCGGCAGCGAGCAGCAGCGAGCGCTCGTGCCGACGGCGATCCGCGGCGACACCGTGTGGTGCATCGGGATGAGCGAGCCGAACGCGGGCTCCGACCTCGCCGGCCTGTCGACCCGCGCCGAGCTGCAGGACGACCGCTTCGTCGTCAACGGCCAGAAGGTGTGGACCAGCTACGCGATGGCGGCGCAGAAGTGCTTCTGCTACGTACGCACCGACCCGAGCGCCCCGAAGCACAAGGGAATCAGCCTGCTCATCATCGACATGGACACACCGGGCATCGACATCCGGCCGTTGCGGCACATCAGCGGCGCCGCGAACTTCGCCGAGGTCTTCTTCACGGACGTCGTCGTGCCGTCCGAGAACCTCGTTGGCGCACTCAACGACGGCTGGCGGATCACGCAGGGCTCGCTTGCCCACGAGCGAGCCGGGCTCTGGATCGAAAACGTGTCCCGGCTCGAGACCACGATCCACGGCCTCATCGATTTGGCGACGCGCCGCGGCCTCATCGATGACCCGATTGTGCGCCGCCGCCTCGCCGAGCTGTACGAGCGCGCCGCCAGCCTGCGCGCGCTCGGGTACAAGGGCTTCTCGAGCTTCGCCCAGGGCAGCTCGGCGCCCGAGCACTCGTTCATGAAGATGGCGACATCCGAGCTCGGCAAGGAGTGCTGGGAGTTCGGCATGGAGCTGCAAGGGGCGTACGGGGCCGTGGCCGATCCCGAGCGCGGCGAGGAACAGGGCCGCTGGATCACGGGCTTCTTCATGAGCTTCGCGAACACGATCGCCGGCGGATCATCGGAGATCCAGCGCAACATCATCGCCCAACGCGTCCTCGGACTTCCGAGAGCGACGTAGGCCATGGACTTCACGCTCTCGGTAGACCAAGAGCTCCTGCGTGACACTGCGCGCCAGCTGCTTGCCCGCGAGTGCCCGACGACGCTGCTGCGCGCCCACATCGACGACCCCAGCGCCGCCGATCCGCTCTGGCGGCACCTCAAGGACTTTGTTGCGCTGGGCGACGGTCCGGTCACCGACCTGTGCCTGTTCGTCGAAGAAACCGGCTATGTCGCCGCGCCCGGGCCGTTCTTCCCGACGGCGGCACTGTTCGCCCCGCTTCTCGGCGCGCTCGGCAGCGACCTGCTTCCGTCCGTGCTGTCGGGTGAGGTGACGGGGACGGTGGCAATGGCCGGCGCCGATGGCGTCTGGCTGCCGAACGATGACACCGTGAAGACGTTCGTTCCCGAAGCCGACCGCGTCGACTACGTCGCTGTCGTCTCTAGCGGGCCCGTCATCGCGCTCGTCCAATCACCTCCGGCGCGCCGCGTCCAGACGGTCGACTTCACGCGTCGGCAGTTCGAGGTCGAGCTGCCTCGGGGCACGGGACCGGGCCAGCCCGTCGATCCCGAGGCCCTCGAGACGGTGCTCGAACGGACGAGGGTCGCCCTGTCAGCCGAGATGGTGGGCACCGCACGGCGACTCTTCGACATGACGCTCGCGTACGCGAAGGAGCGGGTGCAGTTCGACGTGCCGATCGGCTCGTTTCAGGCGATCCAGCACAAGCTCGCCGACATGGCGCTCGACCTCGAGCGGGCCACGAGCGCAGTGTCGTTCGCGGCGATGACGATCGACGCCAAGGATCCCGACCGACACCGCGCGACACACGTCGCGAAGGCGGCTGCCGGCGCCGCCGTGAAGAGGGCAGCCAAGGACGGCATCCAGATCCACGGCGGGATCGGCTACACGTGGGAGCACGATCTGCATCTGTTCATCCGCCGTGCGTACGCGTCGGAGCATTGGCTCGGCACCAGCGACTGGCACCACGACCGCCTCGCCGAGCTGCTGCTTTCTTGATGCGTACCTGAGGCCCGCATAGCCGCGGCAGCGGCGGCTTTGCCGACCGCTGCCCCAGAGCCGGAGCTTGCGACGGCGTCAGTAGGGAAGTTCAGGTACGCATCTCCACCCGGGCAAGTGCGGCGGCGATCACCGGGTAGGCGGCGTCGGCCCACACCGCGTGCCCGGCTCTGTTGGGATGGAACAGGTCGGGGCTGAACGCGTCTGCGCCACGGAAGAACTCGTCGCACCGCTGTGCGATCGGCACCTTCACAGCGTGTCCGTGACGAGCAGCGACGCGTGCGTGAACCCGATCGACGGCGCGACTGCGACGCGACGCCAGCGCTTTGAGCGTGAACGACAGCCGCGGGATGTTGCCGAGGTCACCGACCCCGGCGAGCACAACCCCGGTGCCCACCTGGCCGAAGGCGGCCACGATCGCGTCCAGGTCTGCCTCGACCTTGCGCATCGGGGTGCCGTGCGTCGCGTCATTGGCGCCCGCCGAGACCACAGCCAGGTGCGGCCCGAGCGTGAGCGCGTCGGGAAGCTGCCCCGCGAGCACGTCGCGCACCCTCGAGCCCCCGACGGCCAGGCTCAACAGGCGCACGCGGTGCTCGAGCGTGAGCCGGCGCGCCACCTGGTGTGACCACAGGTCGGTGCAGGACTCGAGCCCCGGCCCGGTGACGGTCGAGTCGCCGAGCAGCACGATGCGGACCTCGGCCAGCGTGTCGGGTCCGAACACCCCGTTGGCGTCGAGGTCGTGGAAGCTCGGGAGCGGCCGGTGCGCGACGTACCAGTACTGCGCCACCACCGCGCCGACAGCAGCCACTGCCGCCGCCGGAAACCCCGCCGCACCTGCGAGGCCGAGCCGCACGCGCGCTGCCACATCGGCATTCTGCGATGGCGCGCGCCCGATCGGGTGGATTTCGTGCGACCTTGCGGACCGGAGGCCCCCGGTCGTCGTTACGGGCCCCGGTCCGCGTGGGTAAAGACCGTCATTCGTCGTCGTTGCCGCGCACGCGTCGCATCAGCAGGAGCTGGCCGTCCTCGACCGTCCCCGGCGCGGGCGCAGCCGTCGGCGCGTGCGCCTGCACGTCGAACAGCCAGGCTCTCGGCCCGAACACGCTCTTGACGTCCAGGGTGCCGCTCGTCTCCCAGACGCCGGCCCCGACCGGACGCCGTCGCGACCCGGCGGGTCCAGCTCCGCGACGCGGGTCGCGCTGCCCCCGTCCGCGGTCTGGCCGTTCCCGCTCCCGACGAGATCGAACCGCCAGACACTGCCGTCGCAACCCTTTTGTGCCATGACGACGCGTGACTGCGCGGTGCCGTCCTCGCTCACCATGAGGAAGTTCGTACTGACGTCGATGTTGTCGGGCTAACGGCGACGTCCCCGCCGTCTGCGATCACCGCGTCGGCGTTGTAGACGATCTCGAGCGGGGCCGGCCCGGTCGGGTCGCCCTGGTTCAAGCGGAGGTGGTAAAGCCGGCCGAGCTCGTTCCCGCTGCCTTGTTCCCACCGGTCGTGTCGAAGAAGAAGCCGTTCGCCGGACCGCACGGTTCCGTCGCCGTCCAGTTCGAGCTTGGAGACGATCGCGCCTCGGTTGGCGGGACCGCCGACGAGGGGCCCGGACTGCGTCGTGTTGCCGAACTCGTGGTTCATGTACACGGTCACGTCGTCGCCGTGGCGTTCGGCGCCGAGCCCGTCCGAGATCCCGACCATGCGGTACTCCTTGCCCGGGTTCCCGGTCTCGGGCACCGTGTCGCTCGCGCTGAGCAAGGGCCGGATCTCGTACTCCTTGCCAACCGGCACCGCGTACAGCTTGACCGGATTGATGTCGGCGGCTGCGGGTCCCGTCACCATCATGCTCACCGCTCCAGCGGCGATGAGTAATCCAACGACCTTCGTCACCTTCTTCACCGCTCACCCTTCGATCGACCGCTGCCCTCGGCGCGGACGCTACGGATGCGAGGTGACGATCGGGTTACAACGCCCTGGCGAAGCGGTGGGAGGCGGTCGAACTCTGGCGAACGGCTTGCGCTACTTGCGCAGGGCGCCGGGCTCGTCGAGCCAGCGGTTCAGTGCTGCCGTACGGGCATTGCGGCAGATGAGGACGTGCTCTACGGCCCTGCGAACCCGCCGCTGTTGCCCCGACGTCACCGACACCTGGCGCAACAGGTAGTCGGCCATACGGCCATGGTCCTCCTCGGCGTACGCGTGCACCTTGAAGTTCTCGACCTCGATGCCGTAATGGTCGCGCATGCCCTCGTACATCTTGACGGCGTAATTCGTCGATGCGGCGAAGCGCTCCCCCGCCCAGCCGAACGCCGCAAGACCCTCTTCGTAGGAACGGCGCATGTAGAAAAGCGTCGTGAACACGGCGCCGATCGACTCCGGCATGGCCCGGTACGACAACAGCTCGTTGTCGGTGATCCCGAGCTGACGGGCCCATTCGACCTTCATGTCGACGTGGTTGCGGTCACCCGCGAAGCCCATCTCGTCGGCGAGGTTCTGAGCCCAGTGCACGTAGTGCTCGCTGCTCCCGAGGTCGAGCGCGTCGACATCGGGGGTGTTGGAGACGATCGACCCGAACTCGCTCGTGTACCACTTGCCGAGGAAGTAGTACTCCTTGCACAGACGCTTCAGGAGCTCCATCGACAGCGTGCCGTCGGCGACCCGCTCCCAAACGAGGTTCTTCTCGGTCGCGACCTCGGCTTGGAGCGCCTCGAGCGAGGCCATGAACTCGTCGACGGACAACCCGGGCGCGTGCTCGGCTCCGGAGCCACGGATGTCCTTGAACTCGCGGTGCTCGGACATGGCGCTCCTCTGTCTCCCCCAGACGGGCGAAGGGTAGAATATTCGTGACGCCGGCGTCAGGTTCCCGAGCAGCGGGAGCCGCCCACGAGGGGGACGGAGCATGAACGTCGATCTGGTCCAACTCGCCGGCCATCGAGGCCGCCTCCACGACCGTCCGACTGTCGATCAGGTCACCGCCGAGGTGATCCGGGGCGCGATGGAGACCATTTGCTTCGAGATGGCCACCTACGTGTCGCGCACTGCCACCACGCCCATCCTGAACCAGAGCAACGAGCGCAACGCCACGATCCTCGACGCCAAGGGTCGGCTCGCCGCGCTGTCGGTCGGCATCCCACAGTTCATGCTCACGTCCACGCTGCCGGTGCGGTTCGCACTCGAGTACCTCGGGGTCGAGGAGTTCCACGAGGGCGACGTGTTCGCCGCCAACGACCCGTACCACGGCGGCGGACACCTTCCGGACTACAACGTCTTCGCGCCCGTCTTCGGCGACGACCCCGTAACCGGCGAAAGGCGCATGGTGCTGATCGCCAGCATCCAGTGCCACCACGGCGACACCGGCGGCAACGTGCCCGGCGGCTACAACGTCACCGCCAACGACATCTGGGGCGAGGGCGTGCGCTGGCCGGTCGTGAAGGTGATCGACCGGGGTGTTGAACGGCGCGACGTGCTGTACGCGATGGCGGCCAACAACCGACTGCCGGACTACATTGGCGACCTGCGCGCCCAGATCGGCGCGGCACAGCTCGCGGCCGACCGGCTCGGCGACATCATCGCCCGCTCCGGCGTCGACACCGTCGAGCAGTCCGTCGACTTCATGATCGATTACGCCGCGCGTCGCTTCCGCGAAGAGGTCGCGGCCTGGCCCGACGGCGTCTACGAGGCCGACGCGTACGTCGACCACGACCCGCTCGGCAACCCTGACATCAAGCTCCACGTGAAGATCACCGTCGACGGCGAAGACCTCAAGATCGACTACACAGGCAGCGACACGCGCCAGGAGATCCAGGCGTGGTCGACGTTCGGCAACACACGCGGTTACACCGTCGGCCAGATCGCCTCGATGATGGACCCCGAGATCCCGAAGAACGAAGGGTTCTTCGACCAGATCAAGCTGGCCGTGCCGCAGGGCTGCGTGCTCAACCCGCACCCCAGCAAGCCGGTGAGCGCGGGCACCCACCACCCGGGCGCGGATGTCGGCGAGGTGATCGCGGTCGCCATGCAGCACGTCCTGCCGGACAAGGCCGTGCCCCAGACGTACAAGACGGGCATCCCGACGATCATCGTCGGTGTCGATCCGCGGACGGGACAGTCGTTCACCGACCACTCGGCCGAGGTCTACGCGGGCTGGTGCAACGCCGGCAAGGGCATGGACGCGTGGGGCGCGCAGAACGCGTCGTTCGGCAACCTGTGGAAGGCGACCGCCGAGATCAACGAGAGCCTGTACCCGCACGTGCAATGGAGCCGGGACTACCGCACCGACTCGGGCGGCCCGGGTCAGTGGCGCGGTCTGTGCGGCAGCCACTACGAGAAGGAAGTGCTCGTCGACGCCAAGGTCTACACGTACGTCGTCGGCATGAAGTATCCGATGCCCGGGATCTGCGGCGGCCGGCCCGGGGCACCGAACAAGATGGTGATCCGCCACGGATCCGAGGACCCCTTCGTCGTGCAGCACACCGCGGAGTGGGTGCCGATCACGGCGTCGCAACGGGTCATGTACGACTACGGCGGTGGCGGCGGCTGGGGTGACCCGCTCGACCGTGACCCGCAGGCGGTCCTCGACGACGTGCTCGACGAGTACGTGAGCGTCGAGGGCGCCGAGCGCGACTACGGCGTGGTACTCACCGGCTCGCTCGAGGACCTCACGCTCGAGATCGACCGCGACGCGACCGATCGCGTGCGGGCCGAGCGCCGCTCGATGCGTGCGTAGAGCAACATATTGATGCTCTAGGAACGCATCGGGGATCTGGGATGGGCTATAGGGTTGGGGTCGACGTCGGCGGCACGTTTACCGACCTCATCTGCGTGACGCCCGAGGGCGACGTCGTGCTCGACAAGACGCCGACGACCCCGGACGACCAGTCGGCCGGCGTCATGAACGGCCTCGGGGAGCTGGCCGACCGGTTCGAGCGCCCGCTCGCGGACTTCTGCGCCGAGATCGACATCCTCGTCCACGGCACGACGACAGCCGACAACACGATGATCGAGATGAACGGCGCGGCTACCGGACTGCTCGTGACCGAGGGTCATCGCGACGAGATCGAGATGCGACGGGTCCACAAGGAGGAGATCTGGGACCCGACCTACCCGGCGCCGCCGCCGATCGCACGACGGCGGGCGCGCATCCCGATTCCCGAGCGCATGAACTACCGCGGCGAGGTGCTCTCCCCTCTCGACGAGGCTGCGGTTCGGCGCGGCGTGCAACGTTTGAAGCAGCTCGGCGTCCGCTCGATCGCGGTGATGTTCCTGTTCAGCTTCGTCAACCCCGAACACGAGCGGCGCGCCGCCGAGATCATCCGCGAGGAGTTCCCCGACATCGATCATGTCTCGTTGTCGCACGAGGTGATGGCGCGGGGACCGGAGTTCGAGCGCGTGTCGACGACGCTCGTCAACGCGTACGTCGCGCCGAAGATCGCCGCGTACGTCGGCCGCCTCCAGGAGAAGCTGCGTGCCGCCGGCTACGCCGGTCAGCTGCTGATCATGCAGTCCACCGGGGGCGTGATGCCGCCTGACTACGTCGCCCGCCGGGCGGTGTCGGTGCTGGCGTCGGGCCCGACCGGCGGCGTGATGGGATCCGCGCTCGCCGCCGGCCAAGCCGGCGTCGGTGATTTCATCGCCGTCGACATGGGCGGGACCAGCTTCGACGTCTGCCTCGTGCGCGACGGGCGACCCGAGATCAAGACCGACTGGAACTGGCGCTACCGCTACTACATCGGCCTGCCCATGGTCGACGTGCAGAGCGTGGGCGCGGGCGGCGGGTCGATTGCACGGGTCCGCCAAGGCGCGCTGCTCGTCGGGCCGGAGAGCGCGGGGTCGGTGCCGGGGCCGGTCTGCTACGGCCGCGGCGGTCAGCAGCTGACCGTGACCGACGCCGACGCCGTCCTCGGCTACCTGCCCGTCGAGGGGTTCGCCGGCGGCCGCATGACCCTCGATCTCGACGGCGCTCGAGACGCGATCCGCCGCGATGTCGCCGAACCGCTCGGGCTCGACGTGATCGAAGCGGCATGGGGCATCGAGCGCATCGTGAACGCCAACATGGCCAACGCCACCCGCCGAGTGCTGGCCTCGCACGGCGCCGACGCCCGGGAGCTCGCGCTCATGGCGTACGGCGGGAACGGCGCCGTCCACGCGTGGGCGATCGCGACCGAGCTCGGCATCGACCGCATCCTCGTGCCCAAGACCGCGCCGGCGTTCTCGGCGCTCGGTGTGCTCGTCGCCGATTACATCGTCGACCTCGTGCGCGCGTACGTCGTGCCGCTCTCGCAGGTCGACCTCGGGCGTGTGCGCACGCTCATGTCGGAACTGCGCGACGAAGCCCGCAAGGAGCTCGACCCGACGGGCCTGCCCGAGTCGCAGGTCGACGTGGGGCTGTTCGCGCAGATGTGCTACCCGGGGCAGAACTTCGACATGAGCGTGTCCGTACCCGAGGGCGACGACCTGGAGGAGCCCGGCCTCCTCGACCTGGCCGAGCGCTTCCACGACCAACACCAAGCCGACCGTGGCTTCAACTTCCGGAGCCAGCAGCCGTTGCTGCGGGGCGTGCGGCTCGTCGCACGCGGTGCGACGCCAAAGCCCGACCAGCTCGCGCCGCTCGGTACAGTCCGGGACGCGAAGGCGGCGCGGAGAAGCGCGCGGCGGGTGTACTTCGGGCCCGAGTTCATGGGCTCCGGGTTTGTCGACGCGCCTGTCTACGACGGCTCGCTGCTCGCGCCGGGCGTCGAAGTACGCGGGCCCGCGTTGATCGAGGAGCCGTTCACGGTCGTGGTGCTACCGCCGGGCGCGAACGCCCACCTCGACGAGCAGGGCAATTACGAGCTCACCGTGTCGTAGCGTTCCCCCCGCGTGCCCGTCTTCCTCGATCCAGATTCGTACGCGGTTGTCGAGGCGGCGTGTGAACGGCTCATCCCTGCTGTCGCCGGGCATCCGGGCGCGACCGCCCTCGCCGTCGCCGATTACATCGATGG
>JBKOWY010000092.1:0-9234 GCA_046724655.1 Actinomycetota bacterium | reverse complement strand
ACTGCCGCCGCGTCCCGCTCGAGTTGCTCGGCTTCGCGCCGCGACACACGCGCCTGCTGCTTACGCAGCTTTCGGTCGAGTGACCACGTCGTGAACGCGCGGTGCGCGATCAACTCGGCGCGCGCTTCGCGTGCGATGCGGCCGGCGCCGCCGAAGTGGTCGGGGTGGGAGTGCGTGACGACGACCGTGTGGATGTCGCGCAACTTGAAGCCGGCGGTCTTGAGCCGGGCCTTGAGCGCTTTCCACGACTGCGGGCCGGGAAGCCCGGGATCGACGACGGCGAGGCCCCGCTCGTCGAGGAGGCCGTACGTGTTCACGTGGCCGAGGCCCGGCATCCAGATCGGCAGCTGCATCCGCAGGATGCCGGGAGCGACCTCGACGACGTCCTCGCTCGCAGGTTCCTGCTCCTGCTTCCTCGGCTTGGGGGGCCTGGGTGCCTGATCCGGATCACCCGGCCGACGCGCCACGTCGGTCATCGGGCCGAGCCTACTTGACCGCTCGGTCAAGGCTTCCCGGCGCCCCTTGCTACTGGTACGCGAGCGGGGCGAACTTGGGCCACGGGCGCGCCTGTTCCATGAGCGCGCCCGCGCCCAGACACAGGTCGTCGCCGTGGCGGGCCGCCACCACCTGGAGCGCCACCGGCATGCCGTCGATGAGCCCGGCGGGGATGCTCGCCGCCGGCTGGCCCGTCATGTTGAACGGCGCCGTGAACGCGGCCGACAAGCCCATGAGGTTCACCTCGCGCCCAGCCACCGTGCCCGTGAGCGTTCCCTCGGCCTGGAACGCGGTCGTGGGCGTCGTCGGCGTGAGCAGCACGTCGACGTCCGACCAGATCCGCGCCGACGCCAGCATCAGCTCGTGTCGGCGGCGTACGGCCTTGTAGAGCCCACTGGGCCGGAGGTTCATCATCATCTCGACGCCGGCGCGGTGCACCTCGTCGAGGTCGTCGAGGTGCTGGCGCTCGAACTCGAGATGGAACGCGCCCGTATTGAGCGACGAGAGCAAGCCCCACGCCATGCCCGGCTTCGGCATCTCGGCCGGGATGTCGACGAGCTCGAGGCCGGCTTCGTCGACGAGCGTCATCGCGGCGTCGTGCACGATCTTCTCGACCTCGGGATCTGTCCCCGCGTCTCCGAGCGTCGAAGACCATGCCGCGCGCTTGCCGCGGAGCCGCTCCGCGGCTTCGCCTGACACGACGCGTTCCTCGAACGGGACCGGCGGCTTGGGTAGCGACGTTGGGTCGGTGAGCGACGGCCCCGCGGTGGCGTCGAGGTAGCGCGCGGCGTCGCGCACGGAGCGGACGATGGGCCCGTGCACCGACGTCATCGAGTAGCTGAACGGCTCCGGTCCCACGCCGAGCAGACCGAAGGTCGTCTTCATCCCGAACAGGCCCGAGTACGACGACGGGATGCGGATGGAGCCGCCCCCGTCGCTGCCGGTGCACGCGGGGAAGACGCCGGCGGCGACCGCCGCCGCCGATCCGCCCGACGAGCCGCCCGGGGTGCGCTCGAGGTTCCACGGGTTGCGTGTGACGCCGTGCAGCCTGCTCGCGGTGTAGCTGACGACGCCGTGCTCCGGCGCGGTCGTGAGCCCGACGAGGACGGCGCCTGCGTCGCGCAGCCGCGCGACCTCGGCGCAGTCGAACTCGGCGACGGCGCCCGCGTACGGGAGGCAGGCATGCGTGTCGGGCCAGCCCTGCACCTGGGCGAGCTCCTTGACGCCCATCGGGATGCCCGCGAACGCGCCGGGGTCGTCACCGGAAGCCACGCGCCGGTCGACCCGTTCGGCGTCGGCGCGCGCTTGATCGGCGTCGACGAAGCACACCGCGTTGAGCTTGGGGTCGAGTTTGTCGATGCGGGCGAACGAGACGTCGAGCAGTTCCTGGGCGCTCAGCTCACCGGCGCGAACCCGATCCGCAAGCTCCCAGGCGTCGCGTTCCCACAGCTGTTCCGTCATGCGTGGATCGTAGGTCCGCACGATCTTCGAAGCACGGGGCGGTGTTACGTTCAGCTGCGATGCGCACTGCGAGCGCGGTCTGGCACGCATCGCCCGCCCTCGTGCTCGCGCTCGACGAGCGGTTTGGCCAACCCGCTGACAGCTACGTGAATGGCTCGCAGACCTGGATCCTCGACAACGGACCCGGCGCCGTCACGCTCGAGTGGCGGCTTCATCCGGTCGCGGCGTATCGCACGCCGGCCGGTCTCTCGCACTACGACCTGTGGGAGCGAGTCGTGGCACAACTGCGAGCCGGTGCCGATCCCGGCGCCCTCGTGTTGGGCGAGGAACGCCGCGCCCTCGATTCGCTGTGGGAAGGCCTCGAGGCGTTCGCCGCCTACGGCGACGAGATCGAGCCGGCCACGCTGGCGCGGGCCGCGACCGTCGCTCTCGGGATCCCACCCGACGCCGCCGGCCTCGTCGATCACGACCGCATCGGCGACGCGTGGGAGCGCGCGCGGGGCGGCGTCTCCATCGTCACCCTCCTGCTCGAAGAGCTGCGCGCATAGGCGCACCGCATGCCAAGCTCGCGGCTGTGGACCGAGACGGGTTGGCGCGGACCATCTACGAGCGGACTCACCTGACCGGCGAGTTCCGGTTGCGGTCCGGCACGGTCAGCAACGAGTACTTCGACAAGTACCTGTTCGAGTCGGACCCGGAGCTGCTGCGTGCAATCGGGCAGGCACTCGTCCCGCTGCTGCCGCCCGACGCCGATGCGCTCGCCGGTCTCGAGCTCGGCGGCGTGCCGCTGGCGACGATGCTGTCGCAGCTCACCGGGTTGCCGACGCTGTTCGTCCGCAAGGAAGCGAAGAGCTACGGGACGTGCCGGCTCGCCGAAGGCGGCGACGTCGACGGTCGCCGTCTCGCTGTGGTCGAGGACGTCGTCACCTCGGGTGGCCAAGTCGTGGCGTCCTGCGGCGACCTGCGCGACCGCGGCGCGATCGTCGATCACGCCGTGTGCGTCATCGACCGTGAATCCGGCGGGTCGAAGGATCTCGCCGACATCGATGTCGAGTTGCGCGCCTTGTTCACGATGAGCGAGCTCGAACGCGCCGCCCGCTGACGGTTGGCGTCAAGGGCCACGCCACGGGGGCGTGCGAGGGCGGTCGAAGTCGGCGGGACGGCTGTCCCCTTCAATGGCGGCGAACGCGGTGTCGACCCAGCGCGCCCCGCCCGCGAGTGGTTCGGGAAGGTTGTCTCGGCCGAAGAACCCGACCTGGCGGGTCTCGAGCGGATGAGCCGTGAGCTCTCCGCCCACGACTCGACAGTGGAACACGAGCGAATACAGCGGAACGCGCGCGAAGCCCAGCCGGAGCCCGTCGAACACCGCGATGAGCGATACCGGCTCGACCTCCATGCCGGTCTCCTCGTACACCTCCTTGACCGCCACTTCGGACGGCGAGTACCCGACGTCGGCCCAACCCACGGGGTACAGCCACACGCCGGAGTCCGCGCGTTGCGTGAGGAGGAGCTCGCCCTTGTCGTTGCCGACGACGGCGGCTACGGCCACCTTCGGGGTCACGTATCCGGCGATGCCCTCACCGACCGATTCAAGCCATTCCTCGAACAGCGCGTCGCTCTCGGCTTCTTCGATGGCGGCGGCGCGGATGTCGGCCGCCACCTTGAGCACCTCCTCGAAGCGCTCCTTCTCGTACAGGCTCTGGGTGAACCCGAGACCCGTGCGCGCGATACCAGACAGCGACTCGGCCCAGCGAAGGAGATCGGCGGCGGAGACTGCGTCCGGCTCGCTCACTGATGTCGAGCCTATGCGGCGTTCACGTGGGGTCCGGCAGCCAGTACTCGGTCGTCAGGCGCGCGATCAGCGTCGCCTTGAGCTGATCGAGCGTGAGCCGGTCGGTGATCTTCTCGCCCGCGGTGTCGTGCACGTAGAAGACGTCGACGACCCGATCGCCCAGCGTCGACACCTTGGCCGTGCGTACGTCGACATCGAGGTCGGCGAACGTCGCGGCCACCTGCGCGAGCAGGCCGACGTGATCGGGCGCGTGTACCTCGACGACGGTGGCGGTCGGTGATGCGTCCTCGTCGATGACGACACCGACGTCTCCGGCGGCCTTCGGCATCCGGTACCGACGGATCCGTGCACGCAGCTGATCCTCGAGCGGGAGCTGGCCGGTCAGCGCGTCGCGCAAGCTCACCACGAGCGCATCGCGGCCCGCGGTCTCGGACAGGCGCCCGAAGCGGTCGGCGCCGTCGAAGACCTCGAGCGCCATGCCGTCGTCGATATAGCCGGCCGCATCGCGAATGTCGAAGCCGAACAGCGCCAGCACCCCCGCCACGCGCGCGAGGAGGCCCGTGCGGTCGGGCGCGGCGACGGCGCATTCCAGCAGACCGTCGTCGCGCTCGCTCCACGCCACCGCCAGCTCCCGGCGCGCCAGCAGGTCCGCGTGTCGCTCGAGCGTCTCCCGACGATGGGTGTCGAGCCCCGCCCCGACGACACCGAGCTCGAGCAGGCTGTCCGTCTTGTTGAAGAGCTCGCGCACGAGCGCCGCCTTCGCCGGCCCCCAAGCCGCGGGGCCGGTGGCGCGTGAGTCGCCCACGGTCAGGGCGTAGAGCAGATCGAGCCGCTCGGTGGTGCCGACCTGCCGGCCGAAACGCGTGATCGTCGCCTCCTCCGAGAGGTCGCGACGGGTGGCGGTTTGGGCAAGCAAGAGGTGGTTGCGGACGAGCCAGTCGAGGGTGGCCACGCCCGGCTCGTCGAGCCCGACGCGGCGGGCGAGGCCGACGGCGGCGTCGGCGCCGACCACGGAGTGGTCGCCGTCCATCCCCTTGCCGAGGTCGTGCAGCAGCGCGCCCAGGAGCAACAGATCGGTTCGGCCGCGGCGAGCGATGTCGCCGTCGAAGCCGTCGTCGTCGAGCAGGGCGGCGCATTCCGCGACCGCCTCGAGAAGGTGACGGTCGACGGTGAACCGGTGATAGGCGTTGCGCTGAGGTAGGAACCGCACGTGCTCCCACTCGGGGATGAGTCGTGCGAGTGCGCCCGCCTGGTCGAGCGCCTCGAACACCGGGACCGCCTTCCAACCCGCGCGTAGCAGCGCAATGAACGAGTCGCGCGTTTCCGCGTCCCACTCGACATGCGCAATGGCCTGAGACCGCTCCAGTGAGGCACGGTCCATTGGCGCGCCGAGCTCGGCGGACGCGGCCGCGGCACGCAGCACGAGCTTGCCGTCGACCGCGACGTCGGCGGGGAGCGAGACCCTGCCGTCACGCAGCAGCACGCCCGCACCCAGAACGCGATCCCGGCGCGCGAGGCGACCGACGGGTCCCCGCTCGGTCGCTTGGAGCCGCGCGTACACATCGCCGGTGATCCAGGCCACCGTGCGCGCATCACCCGCGAGCGCGCGCACGAGCGCGTCAGCATCAGGGGCGCCCGTCGCGCTCGCGACCGCGTCTTGCTCCTGGAGCGTGAGCGCGTCCGAGCGGCTGCCGGTGACGCGATGCAGGGCGACCCGAAGGTCGAGGAGGCAGTCGCGCGCCGCAGCCAGCCGGACGGGATCGTGCGGCCGGAGGTAGCCGTTCGCGATGAGCGCCTGCCACTCGCCGGGCTCTCCGAGCGTCCAGCCGGCCCACGCCAGCGACTGGAGGTCGCGCAATCCTCCCCCGCCGTCCTTGAGGTTGGGCTCGAGCATCTCGGCGACGAGCCCGAACTTCTCGCGCCTGGAATCCATCGCGGACCGCAGCTCCTCGACGAGCTTGCGGCGGCGTCGCTGGGCGAGGTCGCGGATCCGCGCCACGAGGTCCCCGAACAAGGCGCTGTCGCCCGCCACGAGACGAGCGTCGAGGAGCGCGGTGAGAGCGTCGAGGTCGCGTTCGGCCAGCGCGACCTCTTCCTTCACCGTGTTGGTCGCATGGCCGAGCACGAAACCGGCGTCCCACAGCGGGTACCAGAGTCGGTCGGCGACGGCGGCGATCTCACTGCGGCCGTCGTGCACGAGCACGATGTCGACGTCCGAGCCCGGGCACAGCTCTGCCCGGGCGTACGAACCAACCGCCACCAGCGCGAGCCGTCCCCCGGGGCCGCCGGCGAGCGACTCGATCAGCGACGCGTCGAGCAGCTCGGTGAGCGCGCGCCCGAAGGCGGCGCCGCCGAGGGCGGGGTCCGCGATCAGGCGATCGCGAGCCGCCCGCAGTTCGGTGACGGCAACCGGGTCAGAGGGCGTCGGGCCCCGACTCCCCGGTCCGGATACGCCAGATGTTCTCGACGGGCACGACCCATACCTTGCCGTCACCGATCTTCCCGGTGCGAGCCGTTTCGACGAGCTTCTGGACGACCCGGTCGACGTCGCCATCGTCGACGAGGATCTCGACGCGGCTCTTGGGGACGAAGTCGATGGTGTACTCGGCGCCCCGGTAGACCTCGGTGTGCCCACGCTGGCGCCCGAAGCCCTGCACCTCGGACACCGTGAGGCCCTGCACACCGAGGTCCTTCACGGCCTCCTTCACGTCGTCCACCTTGAAGGGCTTGACGATGCCCACGATGAGCTTCATGCGTCTTCAATCCTTCCGTGTCGTTCGCGGGCGCTCACACGCGCTCCCCGAGCGCGTAGCCGGTTTCCGAGTGCAGCGTGAGGTCGAGCCCGGTCTCCTCGTCGTCCTCCGACACGCGGGTGCCCTTCGGGAGGACCTTGCTCAGCACGAACACGATCGCGAAGGTCACCGCGAACGACCACACCATCGTGGCCACCGACGCAATGACCTGCTCCTTGAACAGGCTGAACCCGCCACCGAGGAACACGCCGTCCGCCCCGAGCGGGTTGATGTGCTTGTCGGCGAAGAACCCGAGCAGCAGCGTGCCGACGAGACCCCCGACGAGGTGCACGCCGACGACGTCGTACGAGTCGTCGTAACCCACCTTGAACTTCAGGCCGACGGCCAGGGCACAGACCCCACCGGCGATGAGGCCGATGTAGATCGGCGCCATGCCGCCGACGAAGCCCGCGCACGGCGTGATCGCGACCAAGCCGGCCACGAGCCCGGAGGCGGCGCCCAGCGTGGTCGGGTGACCGGCCGTCAACCGCTCCACGATGAGCCAGCCGACCAACGCGGCCGCCGCGGCCATGTGCGTGTTGACTAGCGCCTGGGCGGCGAGGCCATCGCCCTTGAGCGCCGAGCCGGCGTTGAAGCCGAACCACCCGAACCACAGGATGCCGGCGCCGATGAGCGTGAATGGCAACGCGTGCGGCGGCATCGGCTGACCCGGCCAGCCCTTGCGTTTGCCGAGCACCAGGACTGCCGCCAAGGCCGCGATGCCGGCGTTGATGTGCACCACCGTCCCGCCCGCGAAGTCGAGCGCGCCCCGCTTGAACAGCCACCCTGCAGGTGAGAAGACCCAGTGTGCGATCGGGGCGTATACGAGGATCGCCCATAGGGCGATGAACCACACCCACGCCGAGAACCGCATGCGGTCGGCAACTGCGCCCGTGATCAGTGCCGGCGTGATGATCGCGAACATCAGCTGGAACGCGAGGAAGAGGATCGGCGGGATCGTCAGCGAGAGACCGGTCGGTGGGGTCGTCGCCACATCGCGCATCCACGCGAGGTCGAGGTTCCCGATCCACTTGTTGTCGCCGTGGAAGGCCAGCGAATAGGTCAGCACGGCCCAGATGATGCTGATCAGGCCCAGACAGAAGAAGTTCTGCATGAGCATGGCGAGCACGTTCTTCGCTCGAACCATGCCCCCGTAGAAGAGCGCCAGCCCCGGCGTCATGAACATCACGAGCGCCGCCGCGGCGAGCACCCACGCGGTATCGCCGGCGTTGATCTTCGGCGCTGCCACGGCCAGATCCGACACGGCCAAGTCCACCCGACACCTCCAATACAGGTACCCGTCAGCTTCGGGAGCCTGATGGCCCTCTGTTTCCGCGCCGTGGCCCGGATGTTTCGGCTGTGTGAACAGCCGGTTCACGCGTCAAGCGATGGAGCGCGCTACGCGCTCCGGCGAGCCCGGATCACGGTCGCCTTCGCTATTCCCCAGGCGAGGTGAAGAGGGCCGAGGTCGGGGTCGCCGAGATCGCCCAGCGTGCGGGGCACGAGCGCATACACGTCGTCGGGCCAGGATCGCTCCTCGAACTCGTCGCGTGTGACTGGGGGGACACCCACCGACGCGAGCACTTGCGTCGGCTCGCGGTATGCCGTGCGCACGATCTCGAGTGGCGTCGCCTGTTGCCGTTCGGGTTCGGTCGCGAACAGCTCCCGCAGCCGTCCCGCGATACGTCGGGCCGCAACCTCGCCGGCCGCGACCGCTTGTGCCTCCGCGTCGGCACGCGCGTCGGGAGCTACGCGACCCCACGCGTCCAGCAACCGCGTAACCTGTGCCTGCACCCACCGCGGAACCCACGTCTCCACCCCCGCGACGATGGCAGCGTCGGTCTCCTCGAGCCGCTCGCGGGCGCGCGCTTCCTCCTCTGGCGTGGGAACGTGCTCGGTCACTCCACTCGTTCCCACACCGGGAACACGATGTATTCGACGCCGTCACGATTCTCGGTCCGGCCGGCGGTCCGGAACACCGGCAGGCGCGCCTCGGCGAGCTCGAAGCCCACCATCCGCTTGTAGTCGGCGACCGGCAGGAGCAGCGGTCCGTCGGCGTCGCCGTCGCGCAGCACGGCGTCCACCTCGAGTCGAGGGTGCGCGGGGTCGCGGTCGTCGATGCACGCGCAGTGGTACACGATCTGCTCGAACACGGCGGTGACGAGGATGCGCATCGCGCTTTGTCCCCTCAGCTCTCGAGGACGTCGCCTTCCATCCGGTTCACGGTGCAGCCCAGGCCCTCGAAGTACGCGATGGCGCCGTCGAGCTGCTCCTGCTCGCCGTTCACCTCGAGGATCACCCATCCCGAATGCTCCTCGACATTGGCACGCCGGATGCTCGGGACAACGTCGAACTTCTTGATGATCTCGTAGATCATTGGGCGGTCGACGAGCTCCTCGGGGAACGAGACGAAGAGCCGGACGCTGCTCACCGGTGCGGCATCCCGATTCGGCGCAGCACCTCCGCCGGCTCGAGCACGAGGCCCGTGATGAACGGCCCGAACTCGGCGTACTGCGCCGACACCTCGTCGAAGCGCATGTCGTAGACGATCTCCTTGAGCGCCGTCGGGTCGTCGGCCAACAGCGTGACGCCCCATTCCCAGTCGTCGAGCCCGGTGGAGCCTGTGATCAGTTGGAGGACACGCCCCGAGTACTCGCGCCCTACCCGCGCGTGCCCGCCCATCAATTGCTTGCG
>JBKOWY010000151.1:0-5941 GCA_046724655.1 Actinomycetota bacterium | reverse complement strand
GGCGTGCGCGACGCCGATGCTGCGCTTGCGTACCTGCGGACCAAGCCCGAGGTCGACGGCCCGGTCGGCGTCATGGGGTTCTGCTTCGGGGGCGGGCTCGCCTACGGCGTCGCCTGCGAGCTCGATCCCCACTGCGCGGTGGCTTACTACGGCGTCGGGGTCGAACTTCTCGCCGAGCGCATCGGAGAGGTGACGTGCCCGGCGCTCCTGCAATTCGGCACCGACGACGTGTTCATCCCTCCCGAATCGCTCGGCAAGCTCCGGGTCGCGGCGCGCGCGACACCGAACGTCGAAATCGAGGTGTACGAGGGCGCCGGTCACGCGTTCGACAACCCGTATGCGGAGTGGCACGCCCCCGCCGTCGCCGCCCGTGCGTGGAACCGCACCGCCGCGTTCCTCGCGACCCATCTCGGAGCGCCTGCGCCGGCACGCTGACGGCAGCGCGCGGTCTCCTCACTCCTCCTGGAGGAACAGCTTCCGCAGCTCCTTGAGCCAGCCCTCGAGCTCCTTGGTCCCGTCGCCGTTGCCAGGGCCTGGGTTGTCGGGCAGCCCCGGGAGGGGCGGTGGCAGCACCGTGGTCGAAGGTTGCGCAGTCGAGGGCGACGTCACTGCGGTTCGCCCCGCGGGCGTCGCAGTCGGGGCCGGTCGAGTCGTGCTGTCTCCTCCCGACGAGCCGGTCCGGTACACGATCAGCGCGACGCCCAACGTCCCCGCAATCAGCGTGCCGACGAGAAGGCCACCGAGCCATGGCCGGCGCCGGCGCAGCCGCATCCGCTGCACCGCGGTGGGTCCGACCTTGGTGGTCGCAACTTTGGTCGGCGCGACCTTGGTCGGCGCCCCGTTGGTGGGTGCAGCCGCGCTAGGCGCGACCGTGGTCGGTGCCGCCTCGGTGCGCGCCGCGGGTACGGCTCGGGTCACCGCAGCCGGCACGGACGCGACGCGAGCGTCCCGTCCGTTGATCGACTCCCTCAGCGCAGCGGCGGTCGGGCGCGCAGCCGGATCGCGAGCAGTCATCGCCCGCAGCGTCGCGGCCCACGGCTCGGGAAGGTCGGTCGGGATGTGCGGGTCGCGTGACAAGCGCGCCGCCCCCGCTACCGCCGGCGGGCCGTCGAAGACGCGGCGTCCCGTCAGGCACTCGGTGAGCACCAAACCCAGGGAGTAGATGTCGGCGGGCGGACCGATCGTGTCGCCGTCGAGCTGTTCGGGCGCGATGTATGCCATGGTCCCGATCGGGTGGTGCGTGGTCGTGATCGCCGTCCCGCCGAGCAGCCGGGCGATGCCGAAGTCGGCCACCTTCACCGAGCCGCGTTCATCGAGCATGAGGTTCGACGGCTTGATGTCCCGGTGCACGATGCCGCGCCGGTGGATGTAGTCGAGCGCACTTGCGGTCTCGACGCCGATGCGAGCGACACGTGCCGGAAGGAGCGGGCCACGATCCAGCAGCTGCCGCAGCGTCGCTCCGTCGAGCAGCTCGAGGACCAGGTATGCGTCGCCGTTGTCGGTGCCGGCGTCGAGCAGCCGGACGAGGTTCGGATGATGCAGGCTCGCCAGCGTGCGCGCTTCCACCGCGAAGCGCCGCTGGTGCTCGACCTCCCGTAGCACCTTCACGGCCACTTCTCGTTCGAGCCGCAGGTCGTGGGCGCGGTACACGTTCGCCATGCCCCCGCGGTCGATGAGAACGTCGATGCGGTACCGGGAATCGAGGAGGGTCTCGGTGGTGATCATGCGGCGCCCCCGTCCGCCCGCCCGGGGAGGGCGTAGCGGTACCGCGCTTGTAGCACGCTCGAGGCGCTAGGTCTCCGCGCCCCCGCCGGGGCTGGACAACGACCGGGGCTGGCCGAACCGATAGCCGACCGACCGCACCGTCTGGATCAGGCCCGCATACTCCTCGCCCAGCTTGGCCCGCAGCCGCCGGACGTGGACGTCGACCGTCCGCGCCCCGCCGTAGTACTCGTAGCCCCACACACGCGAGAGGAGCTGCTCGCGGGTGAACACCTTGCCCGGATGGGTGGCGAAGAACCGCAACAGCTCGTACTCCATGTAGGTGAGGTCGAGCGGCCGGTTGCCCATGGCGGCCTGGTAGGTCTCCAGGTTGAGCACGAGGTCGCCGTAGTCGACGAGCTCCGGCCGGGTGCCGCGTCCCGTCCGCCAGTTGAGGTGCCGTAGCCGCGCCTCGAGCTCGCGGGGATGGAACGGCGAGAGGCAGAAGTCGTCGAAGACGTCTTCGCGCATCTCGAGCTCGCCGAGCTGGGCGCCCGAAACGAGCAGCAGGATCGGCTCGAGCGGCTCGTCGCGTTTGCGCAAGGCCCGGCAGATGCCGAACGCGCCCTCCGGGTCGTCGTCCGCGCAGATGACGGCGCCCGACCACCCGTCCGGCGGCTCGTGCTGCGCGGCGATCGAGGCGTTGGCGACCGACTTCCACGGATAGCCGGCGAGGTCGAGCGTCTGCGCGAGCAACGCTGGCGGCGGGTCCGGGAAGACCAGAAGGGGCTCGGTGATGGCCGACATGATCACAGCGACCCCAGGTAGCGGTCGAGCTCCCACGGCGTGACCTGCGCCCGGTAGTCGGCCCATTCGCTGCGCTTGTTGCGGATGAAATGCTCGAAGACGTGCTCGCCGAGCGTCTCGGCGACGAGCTCCGAGTCCTCCATCACATCCACGGCCTCGGCGAGCGAGCGCGGGAGCGAGTCGATACCTTCGGCCGCCCGCTCCTCGGGGGTCATCTCGAAGATGTTGTTGGTCGCTTCGGGCGGGAGCTCGTAGCCCTCCTCGACGCCCTTGAGGCCTGCCGCCAGCAGCACGCTGAACGACAGGTACGGGTTGCACGCCGGGTCGGGCGAGCGGTACTCGATCCGGGTCGAGTCATCCTTCCCCTTCTTGGCCAGCGGGACACGCACGAGGGCCGACCGGTTGTTCCTCGCCCAGCACACGTAGACGGGCGCCTCGTAACCCACGATGGGCGCCTCCCGGTTGGTCGCCAGCCGCTTGTACGAGTTCACCCACTGGTTCGTCACCGCGGTGATCTCGGGCGCGTGCCGCAGGAGCCCGGCGATGAAACACTTGCCGACCTTCGACAATCCGTATTCGTCACCCGGGTCATGGAACGCGTTGACGTCGCCTTCGAACAGCGACATGTGAGAGTGCATCCCGGAGCCGAACGCGTGCGCGAGCGGCTTGGGCATGAACGTGGCGTACACGCCGAGGTCTTGGGCGACCTCCTTCACGACGAGCCGGAACGTCATGACGTTGTCGGCCATGGTGAGCGCGTCGGTGTAGCGGAGATCGATCTCGTGCTGGCTGGGCCCCAGCTCGTGGAAGCTGTACTCGACGGGGATGCCCATCGCCTCGAGCGTAAGGATGGTCTGCTTGCGCAGCTCGCTGACCATGTCCATCTGGGTCAGGTCGAAGTACGTGGCGGTGTCGAGGGGCTCGGGCTCGCGCGATGACTTGAAGTAGAAGAACTCCATCTCCGGGCCGGCGTAGAAGGTGAACCCCTTCTCCCGGGCGCGCTCGAGGTTCCGCTTGAGGACGTAGCGCGGATCGCCCTCGAACGGCTCGCCGCCGAGGCGGTGGATGTCGCAGAACATGCGTGCCACGGGCGCGTCCTCGCCCCGCCAGGGCACGATCTCGAACGTCCCCGGGTCGGGCTTGGCGAGCATGTCGGCTTCCTGGACGCGCGTGTAGCCCTCGATCGCGGAGCCGTCGAAGGTCATGCCCTCCTCGAGCGCCCCCTCGAGCTCGGCCGGGGTGATCGCGAAGCTCTTGAGCTTGCCCAGCACGTCGGTGAACCAGAGGCGCACGAAGCGGACGCCGCGTTCCTCGACCGTTCGCAGCACGTAGTCCAGCGGTCGCTCCATGCGCCCAGTGTGGCAGGCCCGTCGAGGGCCACGGCAGCCCGAAACCGCAGATCAGAGTCGGTTAACAGAGCGTTCATTTGGGAGCAATCGATGCGAAATCGCAGGCTGGGAGCGTGCGCCCCGGCGGTGACCGAACCGCGACCTCGCGGGGCTCGCGGGAGGGGGCATAGGCTCCCGCCGATTTGGCAGGCGGCGAGACACCGGGCGCGGGACCGCGTCCGGTCGTTGAGGAGATCGAAGAAGGAGACGACGTGGCGGAGCAGCGCACGCCGGGGGATGTGTTGAGGCTGGCGCAGGACGCCGGCGCCGAGGTCGTGGACCTGCGGTTCTGTGACCTCCCCGGCCTCATGCAGCACTTCTCGATGCCGATCCACGAGCTGACCGAGGAGGGCTTCGACGAGGGCTACGGGTTCGACGGGTCGTCGATTCGCGGCTTCCAGGAGATCCAGGAGTCCGACATGCTCCTGGTGCCCGATCCGAACACGGCGATCATCGACCCGTTCCGCGAGCACACGACGCTCGCCGTCAACTGCTTCGTGCGCGACCCCGTGACCGGCGAGCCGTACACCCGCGACCCGCGCTACGTGGCGCGCAAGGCGGAGGAGTACGTCAAGGGCACGGGCATCGCCGACACCATCTACATGGGCCCGGAGGCCGAGTTCTACATCCTCGACTCGGCCCGCTTCGACCAGAACCAGTACTCGGGCTACTACTTCCTCGACTCCGTCGAGGGCGTGTGGAACTCGGGCCGCGAGTTCGAGCTCGACGGCGGCCCGAACCTCGCGTACAAGCCCCGGTACAAGGAGGGGTACTTCCCCGTCCCGCCCATGGACAGCTTCCAGGACCTGCGGTCGGAGATGATCCTGACCCTCGAGAAGCTGGGCGTGGAGGTCGAGGTGCAGCACCACGAGGTGGGCACTGCCGGCCAGGCCGAGATCGACATGCGCTTCGACACGCTGCTGTCCATGGCCGACAAGCTCATGCTCTACAAGTACGTGGTGAAGAACGTGGCGCGGTCCGCGGGATTCACGGTCACGTTCATGCCCAAGCCGATCTTCCAGGACAACGGCTCGGGCATGCACACGCACCAGTCACTGTGGAAGGGCGGCGAGCCGTTGTTCTTCGACGAGAAGGGCTACGGGCAGATCTCCGACCTCGCCCGCTGGTACATCGGCGGTCTCATCAAGCACACGCCGGCGATCCTGGCGTTCGCGGCGCCGACGACGAACTCGTACAAGCGGCTGGTGCCCGGCTACGAGGCGCCGGTGAACCTCGTGTACTCGCAGCGCAACCGCTCCGCATGCGTGCGCATCCCGGTCTACTCGAAGAGCCCGAAAGCCAAGCGACTCGAATTCCGGCCGCCCGACCCGTCGTGCAACCCGTACCTGGCCTTCTCGACGATGGTCATGGCCGGACTCGACGGGGTGCAGAACCGCATCGAGCCGCCCGACCCGCTCGACAAGGACCTCTACGACCTGCCGCCCGAGGACATGGCCAAGGTCCCGCAGGTTCCGGGCTCGCTCGACGACGTCCTCGACGCGCTCGAAGCCGACCACGAGTTCCTGCTCGCCGGGGGCGTGTTCACCCAGGACGTGGTCGACACGTGGATCTCCTACAAGCGGGAGAACGAGATCGACGAGCTCCGGCTCCGCCCGCACCCGTGGGAGTTCTACATGTACTACGACATCTGATCTTCCTCGTTGCTTCCCCGCGACGTTTCGTGCGCCTGGGTGGTGGTGATCGCGCCCGAAAACGGTGTCTTCACCACCATCCCAGCGTGTCAAATGCGGGAGCGCCGGGATGCGACGGTTGTTCACGGCCGAGGAAGCGGCCGGACGCGGGTTGACGCGGGAAGCCCTGCGATGGGGTGACCGTCGCGGACGGTGGCGGCGGATTGACCGACAGGTCTACGCAGAGGGCGCCGACGATCCGGACGCGTTCGATCGAGCGCGTGCCCGCGTGCTCGCGACCGGCGGGATCGCGAGCGGTCGCCTGGCCGGCGTCCTTCATGGCCATTGACGTCCCACGCTGCATGTCTCGGCCGCAGCCGCGTTGCTCATGCCGCTGCCAACTGCGGCGACAGC
>JBKOWY010000200.1:0-20197 GCA_046724655.1 Actinomycetota bacterium | reverse complement strand
TTCATCCTGCTGATGAGCAGCCTCACGATGGTGCTGGCGCTCGCCGCGATCCTGCGGGGCGACTACCGGCGGCTTCGGATCTGGCTGCTCGCGACCGCGTTGTTCGGCTCGACGTTCATCGGCGGTCAGGTGTTCGAGTTCACGGAGTTCTACCGGCAGGGGCTGACGCTCGACAAGAACCTCTTCGGATCGACCTTCTTCGTGCTCACCGGCCTGCACGGCGCCCACGTCACCGCGGGGATCATCTGGTTGCTGTCGTTGTGGGGGCTCGCTGCCCAGGGCCGCCTCACGGCCGGTGACTCGGAGAAGGTCGAGATCGCCGGCCTCTACTGGCATTTCGTCGACGTTGTCTGGATCGTCATCTTCACCGTCGTCTACCTCATCCCGCACTAGGAGCAACGAAGCCGACCGCCATGGCTGACGACGCCGCCACCCCCACCGGGACCGCGACCGAAGAAGCGCAGCCGAGCGAGGCCGAGCGCTCGGGCGCCGGCGAGCCCGGCACCGCGCTCGAGCCGGCCTCGGAGGCCGCCCCGCCGGCGCGTCCCGAGCAGCAGCAGGTGATGCTGCCGGGCGAGATACGGCCCCATCCGCAACCGGCCCGCTACGTGATGATCGCGGCCGTCCTCGTGGTGGTCACCGCGGCCGAGGTAGGTCTCTTCTACCTCCAGGGTGACGTCCCGGACGGCTTGATCACCGTGGTGCTCCTGACCTTCGCGTTGATCAAGTTCTCGCTGGTCGCGTCGTGGTACATGCACCTGCGGACCGACAAGCCGATCTTCCGTCGCTTCTTCGTGCTCGGCATCGTGGCGGCGATCTCGCTGTACCTAATCGTGCTCACGACCCTGCACGTGTTCGGCAGTAGCTAGACATGGCTGTGGAGGCGACCTACCCGAGCTGGCACCCCCACGTGGACGTGTGGCTGCTCGTGATCGTTCTCGCAGCCGCGTACGCGATCACGGTCGTTCGCGTCGGCCCCCGGCACGTCGCCCCTGGGCACGCGCCCGTCACGAGACTTCAAGCCGTGTGCTTCTCGCTCGGCGTGGCCGCGGTGTGGCTGGCATCCGACTGGCCCGTGCACGACATCGCCGAGGAGCTCAACTACAGCATGCACATGGTGCAGCACCTCGTGCTGTCCATGGTCGCCGCGCCCCTTCTCTTGCTCGGGACGCCGGCCTGGATGCTGCGCGCCATCCTCTGTCCGCCGTCGGCGCTGTTCCGGACCGTACGGTTCCTCTCGCGATTCCTTCCCGCGCTTCTCGTGTTCAACGTCGTGCTCGTGCTCACGCACTGGCCCACGATCGTCGACGCCAGCCTCGAGAACCACGGGTTGCACTTCCTGGTGCACGCATTGATCTTCACGACCGCGCTGCTGATCTGGATGCCGGTGCTGAGCCCGTTGCCCGAGATCCCGCGCCTGTCGCCTCCGCCCCGGATGATCTTCCTGTTCCTGCAGTCGGTCGTGCCGACGATCCCGGCGTCGTTCCTCACGTTCGGAAGCTCGCCCCTCTACCACTTTTACGAGCGCGTCCCGCACCTGTGGGGCCTGTCGACCGTCGACGACCAGCGTCTTGCCGGGCTGATCATGAAGCTCGGCGCCGGCTTACTGCTGTGGATGCTGATCGCGGTGATCTTCTTCCGATGGGCGGGTGAGGAAGACCGACGCATCGCGGCGCGGCGGCGATGGCAGGATCTTGACCGCGAGCTCTCCCGGATGGGTACCACGAGCACATGAGCGACGAGGCGCAAGACAGCAAGGACGAGGCCGCCGGCGACGCGCCGGCCGGCGACGCGACCGCCGAGGACGCGTCGGCCGGTAGCGGGGTCGCGACCGCGGTCGAGGACGCATCCGCCGAGGTCGAGGAGCACGCACCGGCCGCACTCGAAGCCGGCCCGGCCGCGCCCGACCCGGTTCGCGATCGCCTGCTGCTGCCGCTCCTGCTCCCGCTGGCGGCGATGCTGGCCGTCTTCCTGTTCGTGGTGAACATCTCGCGCGTGTTCCTCGCCAGCGGGGAAAACACCTCCGTGGTCATCGGGACGATCGTGACGGTGGGGATCCTGGCCGGTGGCGCCGCGATCTCGGCGAGTCCCCGGCTCCGTTCGTCGACGCTGGTCATGCTGCTTGCCGGCCTGATGGTGCTCGTGCTGTCGGCAGGATTGCTCTCGCTCGGGCCGAGCGAGGAGTCCGAGTCGAGCGCGGGCGGGTTCAAGGAGCCCGCGGGCCCGCCGGTCGCCACGTTGGAGGTGGACGCGCTGCCCTCGCTGTCGTTCCAGGCCAAGGAGTTCACGGTCCCGGCCGGGATCATCCAGGTCAACTACATCGACCGCGGCGGCACACACACGCTTCTGTTCCAGGAGCCGCAGTTCAGCGGCTTCCAGCTGGCGGTACCCCAGGGGAAGAAGAGCGGCAAAGTGGAGCTCAAGCCGGGGAGTTACACGATCTACTGCAGCATTCCGGGGCACCGGGCCGCCGGCATGGAGGCGACGGTCACGGCCGTGGAGGGTGCCGCCCCGCCCGCTGGCGGTCCCGCCCCGCCGAGCGCGCCACCGGGGAGCTGATGCCGCTCATGGTTCGAGGACGCTTGCGTCGCGGACTACGACCGCTCGCGGTCGTGCTCGTCACGATGTTCGGGATCGTCGCGTGCGGCGGCGGTGGAGGTGGCGGGTCGAGCTACAAGGAGCCGAAGGGTCCCGCCCAGACAACCATCGACATCAAGGGCGGGAACTTTTTCTTCGATCCCAAGAACCCGGAGGCGCCCACGGGCGTGGACGCGATCAAGCTCGAGAGCACGCAAGGGACCCACACGCTCCTCTTCGACAACGGGAAGGTGCCCGGCTTCAAGCTCGAGGCTGGCAGTGGGAAGTCAGACGAGCTGAAGGCCAACCTGAAGCCGGGAAAGTACACCTTCTTCTGCGACATCCCCGGCCACCGGGAAGCCGGCATGGAAGGCACGCTCACGGTCACGTAGCCGAAGTCAGCGGCTGCTTCGGCACGGGCGCCGTGGCCGGCACGATCACCTGGAGTGCACCGGGAACTGCTTCCATGCGCGCCGGGAGCGGCCCGATCCGCTCGCCGGCGCCGTAGAGCTCGATCGGCACGGACTGGTCGAGCGACGCGAGCTCGACGACCTTGCCGCGGTACATGTCGACCGCAGGGTGCGAGACGTGCGTGCCCCGGAACACACGAGGGAACGACCGCAGGAACCCGCCACGAGACACGGAACCGACGACGCACACGTCGAGCTGCCCGTCGTCGAGCTCGGCGCCGGGTGTGATGAGCATGCCGCCGGCGTAGCCACGCGTGTTGCCGATGGCGATGAGCCATGCCTCGAGGTCGTGGCTCTGGCCGTCGACCGTGAGGCGGAACCGATGGGGCCGGTACGTACCGAGCGTGCGCAACACTGCCAGCACGTAGAGCGTCGTGCCGCTGGCCCACTGCACGTCGTTCGCCCACCGGTTGGCCTCGGAGTCGAACCCGGCGTTGGCCACCGACGTGAACCAGCGCACGGTCGCCCCGTCCTTGTCGGGGTCCGGCCCGGTCAGCTCCGCGCGGCCCAGGTCGACCGTACCGACCGGCCCCGTCGCGAGCAGCGGGATGGCCTCGAGCCAGCGCCGACGGTCGAGACCTAGGTGACGGGCGAAGTCGTTGCCGGCACCCGTCGGCACGATCCCCAGCACGCCGCCCTGGTCGGCGGCGACACCGGCGAGCGCGTTGACCGTGCCGTCACCACCGCAGGCGGCCACGCCCCGACCCTCGTCGAAGGCCTCGCGCGCAAGGCGTATGGCGTCGTCGAGGTCGACCGAGACGCGCACGTCTGTGTCGAGGCCTGTCGCCGCGAACGCGTCGGTGAGGCGGGGGAGGAGCTTGCGGGTGCGGCCGCGACCGGCGCTCGGGTTCACGACAGCCGTCCAGCGCATGGGGCGGGATGGTATCGGTCGGCCTTGGTCGACCGTCGAGCCGGCTGAAGCCGGCTGTAGGTTCGGGCCGTGACCGCGGGCATCGACCTTTCCCACCTCCCTCGCCACGTAGCCATCGTGATGGACGGCAACGGCCGGTGGGCGACGCAGCGCGGCCTCAAGCGTACGGAAGGCCATGCCGCCGGCGAGCACGCGTTGTTCGACACCGTCGAAGGCGCCCTCGACATCGGTCTCCAGTGGATGACGGTGTACGCGTTCTCCACCGAGAACTGGCGGCGCCCCGTCGACGAGGTGCGCTACCTCATGAACTTCAACGAGGGCCTCCTACTGCGACGGCGCGACGAGCTCCACGAACGCGGCGTACGCGTGCGGTTCATCGGCCGGCGCGGCGGCCGGGTGCCGGGCCGCCTGCGGCGCCAGATCACCGACGCCGAGGAGATGACATGCCACAACAAGACCATGACACTGACGTTCGCGTTCAACTATGGCGGCCGGGCCGAGCTCGTCGACGCGGCTCGTGGGATCGGCCGCGAGGTCGCCGAGGGTCGTCTCCATCCCGACAAGATCACGGACCGCACCGTCGCCCGTCACCTGTACGCCCCCGACATGCCCGATCCCGACCTGCTGGTCCGCACGTCGGGCGAGTTCCGTATCTCCAACTACCTCCTCTGGGAGCTCGCGTATGCGGAGCTGGTCTTCACCGACGTGCTGTGGCCCGACTTCCGGCGCGAGCACCTCTTCGAGGCGATCGCCGAGTACCAGCGCCGCGAGCGCCGCTTCGGCGCCGTCGACGAGTGAGGAACTCCGGCCACACTCACCCTGCCCGGACCCGACGCCGGACTTATCGGCGGCGGACTCGGAGAGTGCGCTCATCCGCCTTCGCCTGACGGCGAAGCCGTATTCGCGCAAACTCGCCGCTCGCCGACGGCCCGGCATCGGGTCCTACCGCCGCTGCATCTCACGCCGCATCCAAATCACACGCGTGTAACTAGACTGCGGCCGTGGGCCTGTACCGGGACCAAGGCGTGGTCCTGCGCACGATCAAGCTGGGCGAAGCCGACCGGATCGTCAGCGTCATCACCCAGGGTCACGGCAAGGTGCGGGCGGTCGCGAAGGGGATCCGCAAGCCGACGAGCCGGTTCGGCGCACGTCTCGAGCCGACCAGCCACGTCGCCCTCCAGTGCTACCGGGGCCGCGAGCTCGACGTCGTCACGCAGGTCGAGACCATCGACGCCTTCCGATCCCTGCGCGAGCACTACGGCTCGCTCACGCACGCGATCTCGATGCTCGAGGCGGTCGACCAGGTGGCGCAGGAGCGCGAGCCGAACCCGGCGCTGTACCGGATGCTCGTCGGCGCGTTGCGCACGCTGGCGGCGAGCCCCTCGCCGATGGTCGCCCCCGCGTTTTTCTGGAAGCTGCTCTCGCTCGAGGGCTTCCATCCACTCCTCGACGGATGCGCGCGGTGTGACGACGGCGCCGGCCCGTTCGTGGCGTTCGACTTCGGTGAGGGAGGTGTGCTGTGCGAGTCGTGCTCGCGGTTCGGTGGCCGCCGCGTCGAGGCCGAAGCCATCGCGCTGCTGCGCCGGATCCTTGGCGGCGACCTGCGCGGCGCCCTCACCGCTCCTCCGGAGCGCCCGGGTGTCGAGGTCGAGCGGCTGGGTGTGGCCGCGCTCGAGTACCACCTCGAGCGCCGTCTTCGCAGCGCAGCGCTACTGTGACCACCACTTGTCTACGGGTATTTCGCGCCGGGAGGACCGCGTGAACACGATCGGCAACATCCTGTGGCTCATCTTCGTCGGGATCTGGCTGTCGATCGCCTTCGTCGTGGCAGGGATCGTGATGTTCCTGCTCATCATCACGATCCCGTTCGGGATCCAGGCGTTCAAGCTGGCGGGGTTCGCGCTGTGGCCGTTCGGGCGGCATATCGAGTACACGGATCGGGTGGCGAGCCCGCTGCACGTCATCGGCAACATCCTCTGGATCATCTTCGGCGGGCTCTGGCTCGCGGCTCACTGCCTGATCGGCGGCGTCATCCTTTGCATCACGATCATCGGGATCCCCTTCGGCATCCAAGCCTTCAAGATGATCCCGATCGCGCTGTTGCCGTTCGGAGCGGAGGTAGAGCCCGACCGGCCGGAGCCTGCTGCCGCCGTCTGAGCGCATTCCCGCTCGGGGGTGGCGAGGTCGCCCCGGTACGATCCAACGGATGGTGAAGCCCGACTTGATGGAGCGCGTGGTCAACCTGTGCAAGCGGCGCGGGTTGGTGTTCCCGTCCAGCGAGATCTACGGCGGGTTCCGCTCCGCCTGGGACTACGGCCCCCTCGGCGTTCTCCTGAAACGCAACGTCAAGGACGCTTGGTGGCGGTCGATGGTGCAGCTTCGTGACGACATCGTGGGGCTGGACTCGGCGATCCTCATGCACCCGAAGGTCTGGGAGGCGAGCGGGCACGTGCAGGCTTTCACCGATCCCCTCGTCGACTGCCGCAACTGCAAGGAGCGCTTCCGCGCCGACGACTTGCCCGCCTCGGGCGCCTGCCCCAACTGCGGCGCCAAGGACTCGTTCACCGAGGCCCGCCAGTTCAATCTCCTGTTCAAGACGTTCGTCGGACCGGTCGAGGACGACGCGTCGGTCGCCTACCTGCGCCCAGAGACCGCCCAGGGCATCTTCGTCAACTTCCTCAACGTCGTGACAACGTCGCGCAAAAAGCCGCCGTTCGGGATCGCCCAGATCGGCAAGGCGTTCCGCAACGAGATCACGCCCGGGAACTTCATCTTCCGCACGCGCGAGTTCGAAATGATGGAGCTCGAGTTCTTCGTGCCGCCCGAGGACAGTCCCAAGTGGCATGAGTACTGGTGCCAGGAGCGGCTGGGCTGGTTCACCGATCTCGGGATCCCTGAGGACAAGCTGCGGCTGCGGCCGCACGACCCGGACGAGCTGTCGCACTATTCCGTCGGCACCGCCGACGTCGAGTTCGCGTTTCCGTGGGGGTGGGGAGAGCTCGAGGGCGTTGCGAACCGGACCGACTTCGACCTGACGCAGCACGCCAAGTACTCAGGTGAAGACCTCTCCTATTACGACCAGGAGACCGACCGCCGGTACGTGCCGCACGTCATCGAGCCGTCTGTCGGCGCCGACCGGGCGATGCTTGCGTTCCTCCTCGCCGCGTACCACGAAGAGGAGGTGCGCGGCGAGAAGCGCACGGTGTTGCGGCTCGATCCGAGGCTTGCGCCGCTGACCGTGGCGGTGCTGCCGCTGTCGCGCAACGAGAGGTTGAACCCGGTCGCGGCCGAGGTCGCCGACGTGCTTCGACCCCGGTTCATGATCGACGTCGACGACGCGGGGTCGATCGGCCGCCGGTACCGTCGCCAGGACGAGGTCGGGACGCCGCTCTGCGTCACCGTCGACTTCGACACACTCGACGACCGCGCCGTGACCGTGCGCGATCGGGACTCGATGACCCAGGATCGGGTCCCGATCGACAAGCTCGTCGCCCACCTCGAGGATCGGCTGCCGTTGTGACGGAGACCCATTACGAGCTGTTGGGCGTGGAGCCCGACGCGACGAAGGACGAGATTCGCTCGGCGTACCGGGAGCGGCTCGAGGACCTGCGGGGCCAGGTGGAGAAGGGACGGTCCGATCAGGCGCGCAACGGCGCCCGGGAGGAGACGGCGCGTCTCAACGCGGCGTGGCAGGTGCTGTCCGATCCCTTCCAGCGTCAGCGCTACGACGCCGGGCTGTCCGACGGGACGGCCCCGGAGGCCGAGGACGAGCTCGAAGAAGAGGAGGAAGCGGCGCCGGTGCCGGCGCGCCGTCGTGGGTTGTTCGAGCCGCGTGAGCGTGACACACGAGGCCGTCCGCAGCGGCGGGAGCCGGTGGGCGTCCCGGGCGCCGAGGCGGCCCCGGTCGGCCGCCGCCTCGCCGCGCTCGGCATCGACCTCATCACGATGGGCGCGGTGTACCTGGGTATCAGCTCGCTCGTCGCCGCCAGCGACACGAGCTCCGTCGGGGTCATCATCGCCCTCGTCACCGGGCTGTTCGTGCTGTTCAACCTCTACTTCGTCGTGCCGACGGCGCGCACGGGCCAGACGCTGGGGAAGCGGCTCACCCACATCATGGTCGTCGACGCCGACACGGGCGAGCTCCCGACGTGGCGGCGGGCCAGCCTGCGCTACATCGTCCCGATCGTGCTCATCGTCGGGCTGCCTGGGTCCCTCGGGCTGATGGTCGCGTTGCTCTTCGGCGTCTCGTGGCTGCTCATCGACACCCGCATCGGTCTGATGGACCGCCTCGGTCACACCCGCGTCGTCGTCGCTCGCTACCGACCCGAACGAAGCCCTCAGTAGTGTCGCGGCGACCTTCGCTTTCGGGAGTCCGCCCCATGAAGTTCGTCTTCGCCTTCGAGGAGGGCAGCAAGGACCAGAAGTTCCTGCTCGGCGGCAAGGGCGCCAACCTCGCCGAGATGACGAACCTCGGCCTGCCCGTCCCGCCCGGGTTCACGATCACGACCGAGGCGTGCAAGGCATACATGGCGGCCGGTGACCGGCTCCCCGACGGGCTGATGGACGAGGTCGCGGACGCGCTCGCATGGCTCGAGTCGAAGATGGACAAGCGCCTCGGCGCCGACGACGACCCGCTCCTCGTGTCGGTACGGTCGGGGGCGCCGTTCTCGATGCCCGGGATGATGGACACGGTCCTCAACCTCGGCCTCAACGACCGGTCCGTGGGCGGTCTCGCGAAGCAGACCAACAACGAGCGTTTCGCCTACGACTCGTACCGCCGCTTCGTGCAGATGTTCGGCAAGATCGTGCTCGGAATCGATGGCGAGCTGTTCGAAGACGAGCTCGAGAAGCTTCGCCATACCCGCGGCGTGGCAACCGACCCGGAGCTGTCGGCGTCCGAACTCGCCGACCTCGTCGAGACCTACAAGCAGATCGTGAAGCGGGAAGCGGGGCTGGACTTCCCGCAGAACCCGAAGGAGCAGCTCCAGTACGCGATCGAGGCCGTCTTCAAGAGCTGGAACGGCAAACGGGCTCGTGACTACCGCAAGTTCGAGGGCATCCCGGACGACCTCGGCACCGCCGTGAACGTGCAGGCGATGGTCTTCGGCAACAAGGGCGAGGACTCCGGTACCGGCGTCGCCTTCACCCGTGATCCCGCCACCGGCGAGAACCGGCCGTACGGCGACTTCCTGCGCAACGCACAAGGCGAGGACGTCGTCGCCGGCATCAGGGAAGTCGAGAAGCTCGACGCCATGGCCGAGCGGTTCCCCGAGTGCCACGCCCAGCTGCTCGAGGCGATGCGCGCGCTCGAGCGTCATTACCGCGACATGTGCGACATCGAGTTCACGATCGAACAGGGTCGCCTGTTCCTGCTCCAGACCCGCGTCGGCAAGCGCACGGCCGCCGCCGCCCTGCGCATGGCCGTCGACATGGTCGATGAGGGCCTCATCGACAAGCGCGAGGCCGTACAGCGCATCGAGCCGGCGCAGCTCGATCAGCTGCTGCACCCACAGTTCGATCCCGGCGCGCAGTACGAGTCGGTGACCAAGGGCCTCAACGCGTCGCCCGGCGCGGCCGTGGGCAAGGTCGCGTTCACGGCCGACGACGCCGAGGCAGCCGCCGAGCGCGGCGAGCAGGTGATCCTCGTACGACCCGAGACCTCACCTGACGACCTGCACGGGATGATCGCGGCCGAGGGCATCCTCACCTCGCGCGGCGGTCTGGTGAGCCACGCCGCCGTTGTCGCACGGGGAATGGGGAAGCCGGCGGTGTGCGGCGCGTCGGCATTGAAGATCGACCTCGACAGCAAGCGATTCTCGGTCGACGGCGCCACCGCCCGCGAGGGTGACGTGATCTCGATCAACGGCACGACCGGCGATGTCGTGCTGGGCGCGGTGCCGGTCGTCACGCCCGAGCCCACGGGTCCCTTCGCCACGATCCTCGAGTGGGCGGACGAGTACCGCCGGCTGGGAGTGCGCACGAACGCCGACCTCCCCGAGGACGCGAAGAAGGCGCGCGAGTTCGGCGCCGAGGGAATCGGATTGTGCCGGACCGAGCACATGTTCCTCGGCGACCGGCTGCCGCTCGTGCAGCGGTTCATCCTCGCCGACACAGAGAAGGAGGAGCAGGAGGCGCTCGAGCCGCTCGAGTCGCTCCAGCGCGCCGACTTCCTCGGGATCCTCGAGGCGATGGACGGGCTCCCGGTGACCGTACGGCTGCTCGACCCGCCGTTGCACGAGTTCCTGCCCGACGTCGAGGAGCTGCTCGTGCGCGACGCCAAGGGCGAGCTCGATGACGAGGGGCGGAAGCTCCTCGCCGCCGCCCAGGCGTGGCGCGAGGCCAACCCGATGCTCGGGACGCGCGGCTGCCGGCTCGGGATCGTCAAGCCGGGCCTGTACCGCATGCAGGTGAAGGCGCTGCTCGAAGCGGCGATCGAACGCAAGATCATGGGCGGCGATCCGCGTGTCGAGATCATGATCCCGCTGGCCGTCACCGAGCCCGAGCTGAAGCTGCTCGTCGACGAGGTGCACGAGGTCGCCGACTCGCTGTTCTCCGACAGCCGCGAGGGTGTCTCGTTCCTCGCCGGCACGATGGTCGAGACGCCACGCGCCGCCCTGGACGCCCACGACATCGCCAAGGTGGCCGAGTTCTTCTCGTTCGGCACCAACGATCTCACTCAGATGACGTTCGGCTTCTCGCGCGACGACGTCGAAGGCCGCGTCATGCCGAAGTACCTCGAGCTCAAGCTGCTGCCGGCGAACCCGTTCGAGACCATCGACGTCGAGGGCGTGGGCCAGCTTGTGCGCCAAGCGGTCGAGGACGGCCGCAAGGCGCGACCCGACCTGAAGCTGGGGATCTGCGGCGAGCACGGCGGCGACCCGCCGTCGGTGCAGTTCTTCCACGAGATCGGTCTCGACTACGTGTCGTGCTCGCCCTACCGGGTCCCGCTCGCCCGTCTCGCCGCCGCCCACGCCGCCCTCGGCGGCGACGAAGGCCCGGGCGCGTCGGCCTAACCCGCAGCGCTTTGGCCTCAACTCCACGTATTTCGTGGGGTAAATGACGCCAAGCAAGAACGCGTGACTGTCACACCCCGCCGGTATCGTCACGGCATGGAACCGGTGATCGTCGAGCAGGGCGCCGCCATCCGGCGGGCGCACGCCGAGGCCGACGCGTTCGTCGGCGGTCGGCTGCGACGGCGCGAGGAGCGCGAGGCGGAGCTGGCTTCGGCGCTCGCGCCCGGCGCCACGCGGCCCGTCGGCGCCGGCCATCGCCTCGTGCGCGAAGAGGCTGACCCGTATCGCTTGTGCTTCGAGCGTGACCTCGACCGCGTGAAGCACTCGCGTCCCTGGCGCCGGCTCGCCGGCAAGTGCCAGGTGTTCATCGCGCCTGAGGACGACCATCTCCGCACCCGCCTCACGCACGCAGTCGAGGTCGCCCAGATCGCAGTGGGTATCGCCCGCGTCGCCAACCTGTGCCTCCCGCTGGTCGAGGCGATCGCGCTTGCCCACGACTGCGGCCACGGGCCCGCCGGCCACGCATCCGAGGAGGCGTTCTCGCCGTACCTGCCCGAGACCGGGTACGACCACGCCGTCTACGGAGCCGACGTCACGCTGGCGCCGTTGAACCTGTGCCTCGAGACGCTCGACGGTGTGCGCAACCATTCGTGGCGGCGCCCGCCGCCCGCCACACCCGAGGGCGAGGTCGTCGCGTGGGCCGACCGGATCGCGTACGTGTGCCACGACTTCGAGGACGCCGTGCGGGCCGGGATCCTGACACCGGAGGACCTGCCCGCCGAGGTGCGCGACGTCGTCGGCGACCGCCGTTCCGACCAGATCGGCGCGTTCATGTACGCGGTGCTCGACGCGATCGACCGCACGGGTGAGATCGGGATGACCGAGCCGGCGGCGGCGGCGCTCGACACGTTCCGCGCCTTCAACTTCGACCGCATCTACCTGCGCCCCGCCGCCCGCCGGCAGGCAGACAAGGTCGTGCACCTGCTGCGCGGGCTCGTCGAGCACTTCGCCGACGCGCCCGGCCGTCTTCCCGACGTCGCCGACGGCTCGCATCCGCCCGTCGAACCCGGATCGCCGGCGAGCGCCGCGCTCGCGGTGCAGCACGTCAGCGGAATGACAGACCGGTTCGCTCTCGGCCTCGGCGTGGAGGTCCTCGGCTGGCGACCCGAGACGCTTCCCCGCGGCGTGTGACCGTTGGGGCGCGGCCCGAGCGCCTGCCCGCCCTAACCTGACGCCCGATGGGCATCCTCGACGACGACGTCGCCCGGGTCCGCGAGTCGACGGACCTGGTGGCCCTGGCCGGGGAGCACATCGCCCTCAAGCGGGTCGGCCGGCGGTTCATGGGGCTCTGCCCGTTCCACACCGAGAAGACGCCCTCGTTCTCGATCAATCCCGAGCTCGGCGTGTTCCACTGCCTCGCCGGTGAGACGCGGGTGATCACCTGGGACGGGGTCCGCGAAATCCGCGACCTGGCCGGCACCACGCAGCGAATCCTCACCGAGAAGGGTCGGTGGGCCGACGCGCCGTTCTACTCATTCGGCGTTCAACCTCTGATGAAGTTGACACTCGGGCGTAACCGGGTCAGGAAGACGGTCTACGCGACCGCCGAGCACCGATGGTTCATCCGCAACCACAAAGGCCAACGCTTCGAACGGCGAACCGAGCAGCTCAAGGCGGGTGACGCACTGAGCTGGTCGTTCCCGCATAGGGCCACCGCACAGGTACGACCATCACCCTTTGGCATTGCCCGTGGGATCACATATGGCGACGGGAGTCGTTTCAATCGAGGAGCGACCGTCAACCTTCACGGGGAAAAGAACGCCGAACTCTTGAAGTGGTTTCCCCTCAACCACAGTTACGCGTGCAAGACGGAAAGGGGCGTCCCGTACCTGAAGGTGGTCGATCTGCCGGCGTACTTCAAAGACCGACCATCACTCGACGAGTCCGCCTCGTACCTGCTTGGTTGGCTGGCCGGATACTTCGCCGCGGGCGGCTGTGTGGCCGAGGACGGAACGGTCCTCATGAATTCTGCCGACCGTGACGACCTGGAGTTCGTACGAAGGGTGTGCGCCCGCCTGGGTATCGGCACGTATGGGATCACTGAACAGCGCCGCCGGGGGATCGGACAGTCCGAACCGTCCAGCCTCTACCGAATCCACTTTCTAAACGCGGACTTGAGCGAGGACTTCTTCCTCAGCTCGATGCACCGCCTGCGGTCTGCCGGGAGTACGAAGGTGGCGCACCGGCGCGGTTGGATCGTAAAGGAAGTAGAGCCCAGCGATCGTGTGGAAGAGGTCTTCTGCGCGGTCGTACCGAAAACTCACAGCTTCACGCTCGAGGACAATATCCTCACCGGGAATTGTTTCGGTTGCCAAAGGAGCGGCGACGCGATCACGTTCATCCGTGAGGTCGAGCACCTCGACTTCGTCGAAGCCGTTGAACGGCTCGCGGCGCGTGCCGGGATCTCGCTGCGGTACGACAACGCGAACGTCGGCAAGGACCGCAAGCGCAAAGAGCGGCTGAGCGAGGCGGTCGGCGCCGCGATCGCGTTCTACCACCGGCTGCTCATCGAGGCGCCCGAGGGTGGGCCGGGGCGCAAGTACCTGCGCAGCCGGAACTTCGACGGCGATGCGGCCCGCCGCTTCCAGCTCGGGTGGGCGCCGGACGGGTTCGACGCGCTCAGTGTGCATCTGCAGCGCCAGGGCTTCGGGCGCAACGACATCCTCGACGCCGGCCTCGCGTTCGTGAACCGTGCCAACAAGCTCCAGGACCAGTTCAGGGGCCGGCTGATGTTTCCGATCTACGACAGTCGCGGCGAGCCGGCAGGGTTCGGGGGACGCGCGCTCGGCGACGAGATGCCCAAGTACAAGAACTCGCCCGAGACGCCGATCTACCAGAAGAGCCGCCTGCTCTACGGGCTCAACTGGGCCAAGGGAGAGATCGTGGCGCGCGGTGAGTGTGTGATCTGCGAGGGCTACACCGACGTCATGGCGTTCGCGCTCGCAGGCACGCCCAACGCGGTGGCGACGTGCGGTACCGCGCTGGCTGATGATCACTTCCAGATCCTCAAGAACCTCGTCCGCAAGATCGTGCTCGCATACGACGCCGACACCGCCGGCCAGGCCGCCGCCGAGCGGTGGTACGAGTGGGAGCAACGCTACGAGGTGCAGGTGCAGGTGGCCGACCTGCCGGCTGGCCGCGATCCGGGCGATCTCTGGAAGGACGACCCCGCCGCGCTGGGGACCGCGATCGAGCGGGCAGCGCCGTTCCTCCAGTTCAGGCTCGATCGACTCCTCGCCGCCGCCGATGTCGGCACGCTCGAAGGCAGGGCACGCGCCGCCGAGACCGCTGCCGCGATCGTGGCCACGCATCCCAACGAGCTTGTGCGTGACCAGTACGTCATGAAGCTCGCCGGCACACTCGAGATCGACGCCGACCGGCTGCGCGCCGCTGTGCGGACCGCAGCGCGATCGGGCCCACGCGTGATGCGCGAGAAGCCGTCCGCAGAAGCGCGGTTCGAAGGCAACGGGCGCGAGCCTGTCGTCGACCGGCGCGAGCTCGACATCCTGCGATGGGCGATCCACCGGCCCGAGCTCGTCGCGGACTGGCTCGACGCCTCGTTGTTCTCCGATGCGGCGGCTCGCCGGGTGTTCGACCTGCTGACGGATACGTCCACGTTCCACGAAGCGCTCGACGCGAGCGACGACGCCTCACGTCAGCTACTGCAACGCCTCGCGGTCGAAGAACCCGCGGTGGACGACGACCGTGAACCGGAGACATTCCGCGCCCGGTTGATGATCAATACCGTCGAACCAGCCGCGCAGCGCCTTCTTACCACGATGTTGCGCGACAGCGACGATCGCGCCAGCGAGGTCAAGAGCCACCTCGACGCGATGGCACACCATCGCGAGGTTGGCGACTGGGACGCCGCGCGTCGCGACGCCGAGCAGTTGGTAGGGTGGGTTGTCGCCCGAGCTGAGGGCAGCGAGAAGGCGCGGGGGTAGCACCGGGTGGACGATTCCAACGCAACACCAACCTCGTCGGTGCGGCCGGATGCCTCCACTGAAGTCGAGCCCGAGACGTCGTCGCGCGACGATGGCGTCGACGCCTTGCTGACACGCGTCAAGGAACGCGGGTTCGTCACGACCGGCGAGATTTTCGCCGCCTTCCCCGGCCTCGAGCCCGAGACCTCTGACCTCGCCGCGATCTATGCCGCGATCAGCGCCCGCGGCGTTGAGGTCGTCGACGAGATCGCCGAGGAGCTCGAGCGCGAGGACCAGCGCCGAGCCGAGCGCGAGCCGCGTCTCTCACACCGAGGCCGCGGGTCGGAGCCGCGGCGCTCCGACGGCGTCGTCACGCGTCCCGGCGCCGCCCCGGGCACGAAAGAGCCGGTGTCGCGTCTCGGCAACCTCGGCGAGCCGGCGGCCCGCGCCGAGCGCCAGGTCGAGATGGGCAGCTTCGACCCGGTGCGCATGTACCTCAAGGAGATCGGCAAGGTCCCGCTGCTCACGGCCGAGCAGGAGGTCACGCTCGCAAAGCGCATCGAGGCCGGACTGCACTCGGCGGAACGGCTCGAGCAAGCGGGCGTCCAGCTGTCCGAGGAGACGCATGCGAGCCTCGAGGCGGTTACCACCGACGGCGAGCTCGCGAAGCGGCAACTCATCGAGGCGAACCTGCGGCTCGTGGTCTCGATCGCGAAGAGGTACGTGGGCCGCGGGATGGCGCTGCTCGACCTCGTGCAGGAGGGCAACCTCGGTCTCATCCGCGCCGTCGAGAAGTTCGACTACACGAAGGGTTTCAAGTTCTCGACCTACGCGACGTGGTGGATCCGGCAGGCCATCACGCGCGCGATCGCCGACCAGGCCCGCACGATCCGCATCCCGGTGCACATGGTCGAGACCATGAACAAGGTGCTACGGATCCAGCGTCAGATGCTCCAGGAGCTCGGCCGGGAGCCGACGGTTGAAGAAGTCGCGCTGAAGGTCGAGATGACGCCGGACCGGGTGCGCGAGATCCAGCGCATCGCGCAGGAGCCGGTGTCGCTCGAGACGCCAGTGGGGGAGGAGGACGACAGCTTCCTGGGCGACTTCGTCGAGGACCCCGCCGCCGTCGCTCCCGCCACGGCCGCCGCACGGGCCCTGCTCACCGAGGCGATCGTCGAGGCTCTGGAGGAGCTGAACGACCGGGAGCGCCAAGTGGTCCGGCTGCGCTTCGGCCTCGACGACGGGCAGGTGCGCACGCTCGAGGAGGTCGGCAAGGAGTTCGGCGTGACCCGTGAGCGGATCCGCCAGATCGAGTCGAAGACGCTCGCCAAGCTCCGCCACCCCACTCGCTCGCAGCGCCTGCGCGACTACCTCGAGGAGCCCTGAACCAAGGGGCCGCTGGCCGTCCTAGATTGCGCTCGGGGCCGTAGCTCAGTGGTCAGAGCAGCGGACTCATAATCCGTCGGTCGGTGGTTCGATCCCACCCGGCCCCACCGCTTCCGCGACGCAGATGTATGAAGGACCACGCGCCGGGCCCTGCGCCTGTACTTCCCTCCGGAAAAGTCGGGCCGCACGGTGTACGCGCTTGCAGCATGAGCGGGCGCGATCCTCTTGGACCCTACGGCCGATTGCGCCCGAACTCGTCGTGGCTCTTGACCCAGTCGCCGTGCAGGATGGCGGACGTGAGCGAGGTCTCGCCCGCGAGCACGACGGCCGCGCAGATCTCGGCGAACTTGTGCACCTTCCCGGCGCCGTAGCAGTCGAGCATCTCGAGGCACTCCCGCTGCGTGGCGAGCCCGGTGCCGCCGCCGTAGGTCGCGACGATCAGGGCCGGGAGGGTGATCGACCAGTAGTAGTCGCCGTTGTCGAGGAGCTGCGAGTAGCTGATACCGGCGTGCGCCTCGGAGACGTTCGCCACGTCCTGTCCTGTCGCGATGAAGAGCGCGGTCAGCGCGTTCGCGGCGTGCGCGCCGTTGTTGGCCGACCCGACAAGGAACGAGCCGGCCATCTGGATCTGACGGGACCAGAAGAGCGTGCTCGTGTCCACGCCCATCAGGTCCTTCAGGACTTCCCGCTTGAGGACGGCTTCCGCGACGACTCGCTTGCCCCGGGTGAGGAGCATGTTGATGCGTGAGTGCTTCTTGTCGGTGTCGACGTTGCCGGAGAGAATGTACCGGACGTCACGCGGATAGTTCTGCTTGATCCACTCGCACGCCGCGAACGTTGCTTTGCCGGTCATGTTCTGGCCAGCAGCGTCGCCGGACGTGTAGTTGAAGCGGAGGTAGCGGAGCGGGCCGATCGAGTACTGTCCGATGTACGTCAGCTTTCCAGAGCGCGTGGTTGCTTCAGCCGCCTTCTTGATCTGCTCGAAGTTCTCGTCGACCCACGCGCCAAACTCGCGGGCCTCGCGCGCGTTGTCCAGTACGAACACCGGCGCCCGCTGCATGTGCTCCTCCACCACGGTCGTCTGCACCCCGCCGCTCTCGGTGAGGAGCCGCATTCCTCGGTTGTAGCTGGCGACCAAAGTCCCCTCACTCGTCGCAAGGGGGATGTAGAAGTCACCGCGGGCGTGTTCGCCGTTGATGCGGATCGGGCCGGCAAGGCCGACAGGCACCTGCGCCGCGCCCATGAAGTTCTCGATGTTTCCGGGAAGCGTGGACGGGTCGAACGAGTACTGGCCGACGTGGGACAGATCGACGCCCGTCTGGTCGCGGACGAAATCCCTTCGTCTGGCTGCCGCCTCGCGCGTGTAGTCGTTGTCCCGGTCGCGCGGAACCTTGACCCGTGCCGTCTCGATGCCTGCAGTCACCATGGTTGCTCCTCGGAGCCGTGGTCCGCTCCCCGTGCGAACCGCTACCCAGGGGGTACCCGGCGTCCGGTGGCGCTACTCGGCCGAGGGCGAGCGGATGACGAGGCGGATGACCCCGTCGGCCTCCTCGACGTCGAAGTCGAGGTGGCTGCAACAGTCCCGCTCGCGCCGCACGAGGTCGCGGACGTGTGACGCGGCGGCCGCGTCGAAGGTGAGCACGGTGCGGCCGGGCTCGTCGTGCCGATCCTTCAGTGCCCAACTCGTCAGCCTTCCGATCTCGCCCAGGCGTTCGTCGAGCTCGCCCCGGTCGAGCGTGCAGGCGTCGGCCAGGTTCGGCGGTTTCGTGTCTCTTGCGTCGGTGTCATCCATGCGCCTATCGTGCAACTTGAAGTCAACTTCAAGTCAAGGGCCATGACGACGACGTCGACGACCTCGCTTCCCATCGGGGAGATCGCCCGGCGAACCGGTCTCCGACCGTCCGCCGTTCGCTACTACGAGCGGGTCGGCCTCCTCCGCCCGGCGCCACGGGCCGGCGGCCAGCGGCGCTACGACTCCTCGGTGCTCCACCGCCTCAGTGCCATTCGCCTCGCTCAGCGCGCCGGCTTCTCGCTCGCGGAGATCAAGCGACTCTTCGAGGCCGAGCGCCGCCCAGGCGGCGCGGGCTGGCGCGGGTTGGTCGAGAGCAAGCTGCGGGAAGTGCGAGCGCGGATCGACGAGGCTCAGGTGATGGAGCGCATGCTGCTCGAGAGCCTCGACTGCGGCTGTGAGGCCTTCGACGAGTGCCCGCTGGTCGAGGTGCCGAACGGCTGATCAGGCCGCCGACGCAGTCCGACGCGGTGCGGGGCGCGGGGGCTGACCCGCCGGGGGGTAACGGGCCAGCCCCCGCGCAAGCCAGAGGGCATGGTGCGCCCCATCCGCACCTCGAGCGCGTCGACTTCTTCGCGGGCAGCTTGCAGGCTGTCGAGGATCCCGCGGGCGTTGGCGAGGGCTCGTGCGTTACCGCCGTCCAAGCCGACGAGCACAAGCACCCTTCTGACCAATCGTCCGGGGTCGGTCGATACCCTCACCGACGGCAATGATCCAGCACCGAGGTTTCCAGCCGTCGGCGGTGCGTTGTCGCCGGCGTGAACTGTTGCTGAGCAACGCCTGACCGGGTCCGACGACGCTCGGTACTGTCGAAGCGCATGTGGGTGCGTCACGTCGAATTCGGAGCCCTCGAAGCGCGCCCCTCCTGATCGGCGCCCCGACCAGGTAGTACGAGGCGGTGGCGACGGCCAAGGTGCACCCGAGACGCAACGCGAGTAGCGCGGCCCCGTGGAGTCCGGTGCGGCGACTCGTGAGCGCGACGTACACGGGCCAGTGCCAGAGGTACAGCCCGTACGAGATCACGCCCACCCACCGGACGGGGCGGAGCGAGAGGACTCGCCCCAGCGGGCCGGGCGCCTCGCTGATCACGGCGGCGATGACCACGGCAACGAGGACGGTGATGACCGCAAGCCAGCCTTGGTAGAGCCACTTGGCGTCGTCGCCGGTGTTGGCCCACGTCCACAACACGATGCCGGCGGCACCGGCGGCAGCGGCCTGCAAAACCACGTTCCCGCCGCGCGTGGTACCGAGGCGCCGCCGTTCGAGGAGCAGCGCGAGCGCCGCTCCGATCAGCAGGGACTGTGCTCGGGCGTCCGTGCCGAACTAGACGCGGTATGGGTCGGCGTCGGGCGTGAACAGCACCGCCATGAGGAGCCCAGACACCGCGGCGAGTCCCGTTGTGATTGCCAGCAGGACGCGGCGCGAGCCGCGCGTGAGGTGCAGGAGCAAGAGGAACACCGGCGGCCACACCAGGTAGAACTGCTCCTCGATTGCCAGCGACCAGACGTGCTGGAGCGGCGACGGCGACGTGAACTGCGCGAAGTACGACTGGCTCGACGTGACGAAGCGCCAGTTGGCGACGTAGCCGAGCGTTGCGAACGCGTCGCCGCGCAAGCGGCCCAGCATGTCGGCCGGAGCCCAGGTGGTGGCGAAGAGCGCGACCGCGCCGAGTACGAGGAACAAGGCGGGCAACAGCCTGCGGGCGCGCCGGCGCCAGAAGCTCGGGAGGTCGATGGCGCCGCTCGTGCGCCACTCTGCGAGCAGCAGGGTGGTGATCAGAAACCCGCTGAGGACGAAGAAGGCATCGACGCCGAGGTACCCGCCGCGCGCCCAGGCGACATCCCCGTGGTACAGCAGGACCGCCGCCACGGCGGCGGCACGCAGCCCGTCGAGTGCGGGCGTAGCGGAGTCGGGAGTTCGCCACCGCCCGCCCGCTATGTCGAGGGACGCGCTAGGACGACGCGCCTGGTCCGTTGGGTGACGCGCCCGTCACCGCCTCGGTCTGCTGGCGGATCCGCTCGAGCCCGAGCTCGACCGCGGCCTGAGCCTTCTCGACCGGAGCGCTCTGCCGCGCGTCCTCGAGCCAGCGCCGGATCTGCTCGTAGCGC
>JBKOWY010000131.1:0-9391 GCA_046724655.1 Actinomycetota bacterium | reverse complement strand
GAAGGCCTGGTGGAGGCGTTTGCGGAGTCCCTCCGCGACCTCGGCGCGCACGTCGCCACCGGCAAATTTGCAGCCCGCATGCAAGTCGAGCTCGTCAACGACGGCCCCGTCACGCTCCTCATCGATTCATGAGGGAATCTTCTGTTTTGTCTGATGTTGGTAAGGGCAGGCTGCGTCGGTCCGCAGTACGCTTTCCCTTCCCCGACCGATGGGCAGCGCCTCATGGAACGGTTCGAGTCCACTCACAGCATCTGGCTGTTCGACGTCGAGCGCATGCGCTTCCGACGCGTCCCCAAGGGGACCGACCCGAACGCGCCGTCGCTCGACAGCGATTGGGAACCGTACTTCGCGCTCGACGTCGACGACGAGACGGGCGCGTTCACGGTCGCGTTGAACGAGGACCGCACGCGCCTCCTGCGTGCGTGGCGCGACGAAGCGCCCGCCAAGGAAGGGACGGGCGAGCTCAGCCTCGAGCCCACCACTGAGATCTAACCGGGCGCCGATACGCTGGCGTCCGAATGGGTGACGCCGAGGCCGCTGATCTGCTGACCGGGCTCAACCCCGTGCAGCGCGAGGCGGTGACCGCCCCGGCGGAGATCCCGTTGCTCGTCGTCGCCGGCGCGGGCTCGGGCAAGACCCGCGTGCTCACCCACCGCGTCGCATGGCTCATCACCGAGCACAAGGCCTCGCCGTTCGCCATCCTTGCGATCACCTTCACGAACAAAGCGGCCGGCGAGATGAAGGAACGCGTGGGCACGCTCGTCGGCCCGGTCGCGCAACGGATGTGGGTGTCGACCTTCCACTCGGCCTGCGCCCGGATGCTCCGCCGGGAGGCCGGGAAGCTCGGGATGCGCTCATCGTTCTCCATCTACGACCAGGCCGACTCGGTCCGGCTGGTCGACTACGTGCGCCGCGACCTCAACCTGGACCCGAAGCGGTTCCCGGCCCGCCGGTTGGCCGCGCAGATCTCGGCGCTCAAGAACGAGCTCGTGACCGTGCAGCAGTACGCCGACCAGGCGGTGACGCCGCCGGAGCGCCGGCTGGCCGACGTGTACCGCGAGTACCAGCGGCGCCTGCTCGAAGGGTCGGCGGCCGACTTCGATGACTTGCTGCTGCTCACTGTCCGGCTCTTCCGCGAGCACCCCGACGCGCTCGACCACTGGCGGCAGCGCTTCCATCACGTCCTCGTAGACGAGTTCCAGGACACGAACGCGGCGCAGTGGGAGCTCGTCCGGTTGCTCGCCGAAGAACACCGGAGCGTGATAGTCGTCGGCGACATGGACCAGTGTCTTCTCGCAGGGACCATCATCACGATGGGCGACGGTTCCAAACGGCCTATCGAGCAGATCCGGCCGGGTGACGACGTGCTCTCGTGTTACGGCAGCGGCGTTTTTCGTCCAGCGCGCGTAGAACGCGTGCACCGGTCGGAGGCTGAGGAGGGTGTTGCCATAACGCTCGCAAGTGGTCGGCGCCTCGTGTCCACGCCCGAGCACGTGCATTTTGCGGGGTTTGTGCGCGGACGCACACCGCAGCAATGCGTGACGTACCTCATGTGGAAGGCGGGCGTCGGGTTTCGCGTGGGAATCACGCGCACGTACACGGCTGCACAGGCGCGGCCGCTGCTCGGTACAGCCCAGCGTTGTGTGCAGGAACACGCGGACGCCCTTTGGGTTGTGTCGGTGCATGCGACCGAGGCCGAGGCCCGATGGCACGAAGCGTTGCTCGCTGCACGCTACGGCCTACCGACCATGCCGTTTCTTGCACGGAATCCTGAACATGCTGGGGACCGGCGACTCGTCGGCAACCAGCAACTCCTCGACCGGCTGTTCGAAGAGCTCGAAACAGAAAAGGGTGGGCTGCGGCTGCTCGAAGACCACGGCTTGTCGATCGACCATCCGCACCACTCGGCGGCTGCGAGCACGCAGACAGCCTCCGGCGTTCCGCGCCGGCGCATCACGGTCGTTCTGTGCGGCGACCGGCGCGGCCGCACACCCATGCACCGGATCGCCTTCTTTGGCTACGACGACGAAGGCCGCGACGCCCTCAAGGCCCTCGGGCTGAGTGTGCGTCCCGCCCGGCGGGGGTCACGAGGCTGGCGCTTCGAGACCGCCAACACGGACATGGGCGTGATCATCGAGACGGTCCGGGGCATTCGCAGCGTGCTCGACGCTTCCGTGCGGTTCGTCGGTCGGCTCGCCGCGAACAGCGAGGTACCCGAGACCAACTCGTTGCCGTTCCTTCCCGCAGCATCCGTGCGTTCCGGGATGGTCATGGTCGACGAGTCAGGAGCTTTCGACATCGTTACGGACGTCGAACCCGTCACGCTGGATGCTCCGGTCTACGACCTCGATATCGAACGAACCCACAACTTTGTTGCGGGTGGGATCGTGACGCACAACTCGATCTACCGCTTTCGCGGGGCCGACTACCGCAACCTCATGCGGTTCGAGGAAGTGTTCCCCGACGCGACGGTGATCGTCCTCGAGCAGAACTACCGCTCGACGCAGCGAATCCTCGACGCGGCCAACGCCGTCATCACGAACAATGCCGCTCGGCGACCCAAGCACCTGTGGACCGAGCAGGTCGGCGGGGAGCTGATCACGAGCTACCACGCCGAAGACGAGCACGACGAGGCCGCATACGTCGCGCACGAGATCACGCGGCTCACCGACACGGAGGGGCAGGGCTTCTCCGATGTCGCCGTCTTCTACCGCACGAACGCGCAGAGCCGCGTCATCGAGGAGACGCTGGTGCGCGCCGGCATCCCGTACCGGGTGGTCGGTGGCGTCCGGTTCTATGACCGCCGCGAAGTGAAGGACGCCATGGCGTACCTGCGCGCGCTCGTGAACCCCGACGACGAAGTGAGCTGGCGCCGCATCGTCAACGTCCCGAAGCGCGGCGTCGGCGACACATCGGTCAACAAGGTCGGCGCATACGCGCAGGAGCACGGCATGACGTTCCGCGACGCGCTCCAGAAGGCCGCAGTAGCCGGCGTGAGCGGCAAGGCCCTCGGCGGCATATCCGACCTGCTCGACATCCTGGCCGAGGTCGAAGGCGCCGCCGACGCCGGCGTCGCGCGGGTCGTGCAAGCGGTTCTGGAGGACACCGGCTACCTCGCCGAGCTCGAGGCCGAGCGCTCGATCGAAGCCGAAGCGCGCCTCGAGAACCTCCAAGAGCTCATCGGTGTGTGCCGGGAGTTCGATGAGGCGCTCGCAGACGGCGACGTCACCGGCCTCGCCGGCATCGCGAGCGGAGGCGCCGACGTCGAAGACCCGGCCGTCCCGAGCGGACTCGACCGCGTCCAGGCATTCCTCGAAGCGGTGTCGCTCGTCACGGACCTCGACGACATCGAGGGCGATAAACGCGCGGTCACGCTGATGACGCTGCACTCCGCCAAGGGTCTCGAGTTCCCGGTCGTGTTCTTGACCGGCCTCGAGGACGGCGTCTTCCCCCACCTGCGCAGCCTCGGTGATCCCGACGAGCTCGAAGAGGAGCGCCGCCTCTGCTACGTCGGCATCACCCGGGCCCAGGAGCGCCTCTACCTGTGTCACGCCTGGAGCCGCACCCTGTTCGGCCGGACCGAGTTCTATCCGCCCAGCCGGTTCCTCTCCGAGATCCCCGAGGAGCTCGTCGAGGTGCTCGGCGAGACCAAGCCCAATGGCGGTGGGTTCGGCGCACACCACGAGGCGGTGGTGTCGGCCGCGCTCGCGAGCAGCCCGCGGGCCGCCCAGACACCCAGCCTGCGCGTCGGTGACGACGTCGACCACGAGACCTTCGGCGAAGGAGTGATCGTCGACCTCATCGGGGAAGGTGACAGGGCAGAAGCCGTCGTGCGGTTTCGGGACGTCGGCGAGAAGCGGCTGCTCCTTGCGTGGGCGCCACTCCAGAAGCTCGGGTCCTGAGGGCCTGACGGAGCCGGGGGGAGATGAAGGTCCAACTGCTCGAGCTCGAGGGCTGGGTCCTGATCCTGCGCGTGCTCCTTGCCGTCGCGCTCGGGGGCGCGCTAGGCATCGAACGGGAGATCGACGCCCAGCCCGCCGGGTTCCGCACGCACATCGTGCTGTGCCTCGGCGCCACCCTGTTCGGCCTGATCTCCGTGCACGCGTTCGCGCCGTTCGAGTCCGTCCGTGCCGACTCGAACGTCCAGATCGACGTGACCCGAGTCGCGTCGCAGGTCGTCGTGGGGGTCGGGTTCCTCGGCGGCGGCGCCATCCTCAAGTACGGCGCATCGATCCGCGGGCTGACCACCGCGGCGTCGATGTGGGTGACGGCGGCCGTCGGCCTCGCAGTCGGCGTCGGCTACTACTGGGCCGCGGTCGCGATCACGTTCGCCACCCTGATCAGCCTGGTGGTGTTCCGCTGGCTGCGGGAGTGGATCCGCCGCAACTTCGCCCGGCACAGCGAGACCGTCACCTTCCGCCTCGCCTCCGACGCCGATCCGGGCGATCTCGTGTCGGCGCTGCACGACCTGTCCGGCGTCACTGTGCGCAACCTCCAGATCGACCGCAGCGGTGACGAGATCGAGGTCAGCGTCGGGCTGAAGAGCGAGATGGGCGTGCGTCTCGACCGGGTCATCGCCGAGCTGGCGACGCGGACCGACGTCGCCGAGATGTCCGTCGAGGAGCGCTGAATCAGTTCCCCGGCGCGCCCGCCTCGGCGGCCGGCGGCGGCAGCTCCTTCCGGAGATCCACGAAGACGATTCGGCGCTGAGCGCCCCGGTCTTCGACGGACGTGACGTACCGGCCGATCTGCTCGCTGCGCAGCCGGTTCCCATCACAGTCCTCGAAGGAGTCGATTCTTCCCCGCCACCGGATGCGGCAGTTCTCGTCGCCCGGCGTGTGCGTCATCAGCGCCACGACGTTGTCGCCCTCGAGTGCGAAGAGGATGCTCTTCCTGCCGCCGAACGGATCGGCGACGTAGAAGGGCCCCCCGTCGCGTAGCTGCCGGCGCAGGTCCCTCTCGGGGCCGGCCGCGAACGGCTTGTACGTCTTCGGTGAGTCGGCCTGGCTGGTCGCGAGTAACAGCACTACTGCGACAACGAGTCCCGCGACGACGGCTGTGACGCCGGCGCCGATGAGCAAACGGGTGTCGCTCCGGGCGGGGGGCATGCGCCCAGTGAACGTGGCCGAGGGATCGGAGTCCAGTCAGGGCCGCGAAGGCGGCGGCTTTGCCGACCGCCGGAGCAGAAGCCGGAGCCTGCGAGGGCGACCGAGCCAGGTATCGTGACCGGCGCCATCACGGGGGTGCAGCCATGAAGCGGCGCTACCGCGTCGTCATCGCCAAGCCCGGCCTCGACGGGCACGACCGGGGAGCCAAGGTCATCGCGCGCGCCTTGCGCGACGCCGGGTTCGAGGTCATCTACACGGGTCTGCACCAGACGCCCGAGCAGGTGGCGGAGACCGCCCTGCAGGAGGATGCCGACGCCGTCGGGCTGTCCGTGCTGTCGGGCGCGCACAACACGCTGTTCCCTCGGGTCGTGTCGCTGCTGCGCGAGAAGGGGATCGGCGACGTCCTCGTGTTCGGGGGCGGGATCATCCCCGACGACGACATCGCCGCACTCGAGCGGGCGGGGGTCGCCGCTGTCTTCACGCCCGGCGCGCCGCTGGCGGCGATCGTCGGCTGGCTCGAGGAGGCCCTCGACGCCCGCGAGCCCCAGTTGGCCAGCTGATGGATCTCCTCGAGTACCAGGGCAAGCAGCTGTTCGCGCAGTACGGCATCCCGGTGTCACCCGGGCAGGCGGTGTCGACCGTGCCAGAGGCCGTCGAGGCCGCCGACGAGATCGGGTACCCGGTCGTCGTCAAGGCCCAGGTGCACGTGGGCGGGCGCGGCAAGGCGGGCGGCATCAAGCTGGCCGCCAACGCCGACGAGGTGCGGACGCACGCCGTCAACATTCTCGGTATGGACATCAAGGGGCACGTCGTCGAAACGGTCTGGATCGAGCGGGCGAGCGACATCGCCGAGGAGTACTACGCGTCGTTCACGTTGGATCGCTCGGCGAAGCTCCACCTCGGGATGCTGTCGGCGCGCGGTGGCGTCGACATCGAGCAGGTGGCGGCCGAGGAGCCGGACGCGATCGCGCGTCTGCACGTCAATCCCGTCGACGGCGTCAGCGAGGAAACGGCCCGCGAATGGGTCGATCGGGCGAAGCTCGACCCGGCCGCCACCGAGGGCGCCGTCGAGCTGCTGCTGAAGCTCTACCGCGCGTACGTCGACGGCGACGCCGACCTCGTCGAGGTCAATCCGCTGATCCTGACGACCGACGGGCGCGTGCACGCCCTTGACGCCAAGGTGACGCTCGACGACAACGCAGCCTTCCGCCACGACTGGTCCGAATACGAAGCCACGCAGCAACGGGACGAGCGTGAGGCAGCAGCGCATGCGAAGGGCCTCCAGTACGTCGGCCTCGACGGGTATGTCGGGATCATCGCCAACGGCGCGGGACTGGCCATGAGCACCGTCGACATCGTGAGTCAGGTCGGCGGAGAGCCGGCGAACTTCCTCGACATCGGTGGCGGCGCCAACGCCGACGTGATGGCCAACGCGCTCGAGGTCATCAACAACGACGGCAGCGTCAAGTCGATCTTCATCAACATCTTCGGCGGCATCACCAAAGGTGACGAGATCGCCAACGGGATCGTGCAGGCACTCGGCCGGGTCGAGATCAGATCCCCGATCGTCATCCGTCTCGACGGGACGAACGCCGATGAGGGGCGGGCCATCCTCGCCGCCCACGAGTCGGACCGGTTCGTCTCGCAGCCGACGATGATCGACGCCGCCCGCAAGGCGGTCGAGCTGGCGGGCGCGCGCTCGTGAGCATCTTCGTCGACGAGACCACCCGCGTCGTCTATCAGGGGCTGACGGGCTCGCAGGGCCGCTTTTACGGATTGCGAAACCGCGACTACGGCACGCAGGTCGTGGCGGGCACGAACCCGAAGAAGGCCGGCACCGACGTCGACGGGATCCCGGTGTTCGCCACCGTGAAGGACGCGGTGGCCGAGACGGGCGCCAACGCGTCATGCGTGTTCATTCCGGCCCCCGGTGTGTCGGACGCCGTCCTGGAAGCGGCGGAAGGCGGCGTCGAGATCATCGTCGTGATCACGGAGGGGGTGCCCGCCCACGACGAGGCGTACTTCTACAACCGCCTGAAGCGCGACCACCCGGATGTCCGAGTGGTCGGCCCGAACTGTCCCGGGATCATCTCGCCCGGCAAGTGCAACATCGGCATCACGGCCGGCGAGATCGCCACCGGCGGCGGACCCGTCGGGATCGTGAGCCGATCGGGCACGCTCACGTACCAGGCGCTGCACGAGATGACACAGCAGGGCATCGGCCAGACGACCTGCGTCGGCATCGGCGGGGATCCGGTCCCGGGCACGAGCTTCATCGACTGCCTAGAGGCGTTCGAGGCCGATCCGGAGACGGGCGCGGTGATCATGATCGGCGAGATCGGTGGCTCGGCCGAGGAGGAGGCGGCGGAGTTCGTGAAGAAGGAGATGAGCAAGCCGGTTGTCGCCTACATCGCCGGACTCACCGCGCCGCCGGGCAAGAAGATGGGCCACGCCGGCGCGATCGTGTCCGGGAGCAAGGGCACGGCGGCGGCGAAGATCGAGGCGCTCGAGGACGCGGGATGTCACATCGCGCGCAACCCGAGCGAGATCGGCACGATCATGGCCGACGTCGTCGCGAAGCTGTGAGTCAGCCGCCTCCGGGGTCCCCACCGCCGGGGCCGACGCCTCCGCCCGTGCAGCCAGCGCCGCCGGGATGGGGCGGGCCGCCACCCGGGACGATCTATCCCGGCTCGGGCCCCTCGGCGTCGACGACGCGGGTCAACGGCCTCGCCGTCGCCTCTCTCGTCACCGGGCTCTTCTTCTGGTGCTGCGCGATCCCCGGCGTCGTGGCGATCGTGCTCGGCCACATCGCGCTCGAGCAGATCGAGGACTCCGGGGGCATGCAGCGGGGCCGGGGCATGGCGATCGCCGGCATCGTGCTGGGTTGGGTCGGGATCGGGATCGTCGGCGTGCTCGTCCTGGCCTGGTTCGTCAACGTGCTGACGATCTGACGACGCGTTCCTCGAGCAACATAGTGATGCTCGAGGAGAATCTGAGCTCCGCTCGCTCCGCCGTCTGCTTGTCCATCAGCCCGGTGCGGCCGGACGCTCGCGTTCGTCGTCGCTGAGTTCGTCGTTGCTGAGCTCGGCGTGCGGTTCGGCGAGCACTTCGGTCGGCGCCTCCGCCTGAGCGTCGTCGCTTGCCTCGGCTTCGTCGCCCGTGTTCGGGTCAGCCTGTGTTTCCGCTTCGGCGTTTGCTTGTGGTTTTGGCTCTGGCTCGCCGGCCTTCGCCGCCGGCGCGTCGACGACGGCTTGGGCGCCGAACTGCGGCACGGTCTTCTTCGCCGCTTGCTTGGCCCGCGTGGGTTCCGCCGCCGTGGGCTTCTTCTCCTTCGTCTTCTCCTCGATGCCCTGGGCCGCCTTCGCCTCGGTCTTCTCCTCGGTCTCGGGCTCGAATTGCACCGCGCTCAGCCGGGGAACCGGTCGCGGGCCCGGGCTCGTTGCGGCGGGCTTTTCGGCGGGCGCTTCCTTCTCTACCCGCGGCGCGGCCGGGGTGGCGCCGTTCGCGTACGCCTGCGCCTTCGCGGCCAGGTCCCGGCGCCAACGGAGAAGCGCGGCTCGCCACGGGTGCTCGACCGCGACGATCTCTTCGCGGCCGCGAGCAAGCTCGGCGCGCCGGGTCAAGACGGAACCGCCGAACGCCGCCAGCGCGGACAGCGACAAGATCAGATAACCCGAGCCGAGGCTTCCTCCCGCCCGACCCTGCACGAGGTAGCACAGGGCGAGCACGATCGCGAATGCGGACCCGGCCAGCCTCGCTTGCGACCACGTGAAGTTCAGGAACGGCGACCGCGGCTCGCGGCCCATGGCAAGCACGTACATGGCCTCCAGGCTGCACACGAAGAGCACCAACGGAATCAGCGTCGCCGTCGGGAAGAGCGTCCGGTGCCACACGGTCAACTCGATGTCGCCGCCGAACGTATAGAAGGGCAGGGCCGAGCCGATCGCCGCTGCGATGCCGGCAAGCGCCAGTACCAACCAACCTGGTTCGGCCCGTTTCATGACGTTCTTAGGCTACCCAGGACCGGCAACGGCCCGGCCGCGCCGGGGAGGTTCGCTGGCGCGGCGAGCGGAAGCCTTCAAGCCCTGGTTTTGGCCTCGTTCATCATGATCACGGCCCCGACGAGGGTGGCGATCGCGCCAATGAACACGAACCAGAACCCGAAGCCCAACCTGTAGAACGGACCGTTGTCGACGATCAGGAACGCCAGCGAGAGGATCGCGGCAAAGGACGTGAGTGCGAGCAGCAGCTGGGTCCATCCGAAACCCAGGAACCCGCCGCGT
>JBKOWY010000013.1:0-5814 GCA_046724655.1 Actinomycetota bacterium | reverse complement strand
AAGTCGCGGGCGATGCCGCCGGCCGCGTACTGATTGGTCGTATCCACGACCGCTTTGTCGCCAACGTGTACCGCAGCCGCGACGCGGTCGAGCTCGGTCCAGGGGACAGAGATCACGACCACATCGCCCTGATCGGCGGCGTCGCCGATCGATCCCCAACGGGCGCCGATGGAGTCGGCGAACGACGCAAGCTCCGCCTCGTCCCGCTTGAAGCTCACGACCACGTCATGGCCGCGCCGGGCCCACTGGGTGGCGAGGTTCCCGCCGATTCGACCGGCGCCGATGACTCCAATCTTCATTGCGCGCGCTTGGTCAAGCGACCCGCTCGAGCACGATCACGGGGATCTGTCGGCGGGTCTTCTGCTCGTAGTCAGCGAAGGCCGGGATCTCCTCCTTTGCCTTCTGCCAGAGCCGGTCTCGCTCACCGTCGTCGGTGACCCGCGCCCGTGCGTCGAACCGCTCTTTGCCCACCTCAACTGTGACTCGAGGGTCTGCGCGCAGGTTGTGGTACCAGTCGGGATGCGTCGGAGCTCCACCCTTGGTCCCGAACACGAGGAGGTCCTCGCCGTTTCGGCGAAATGCGAGCGGGCGCACCCGGTCCTCACCGGTCTTTGCTCCCGTCGTGTGCAGCAGCAGGAGGGGGCGCCGCTCGAACGGCCCGCCCACAGTTCCGCCGTTCGCACGGAACTCGTCGATGATGCGCTCGTTGAAGTCGTTTCGGTTCGCCATGCCGGGCAGAACCGGCCGGGCAATCGCGCTATTCCGGGCGCAAGAGCGTGGGCGCGTCAGGCGGGGAACGGCGCGAGGCCGAGGCGCTCTCTCACCTCAGGTCGCCGCAACGGAGGGAGGCTCCTGGGTGGCTGGCGCCGCGCCGGGAGCTCGTCCAGGAGCTGCTCGGTGATGGCCGCGATCTCCCCTGCCGCCGCCTCGAACCGGTCGGCCAATGCCGCATTGGGCCGCGTCACGCCGGTCACTTTGCGCACGTACTGCTTGGCCGCGGCCTCGATCTCCTCACGGGTAGCCGGGGGCTCCAGGCCGCGAAGTTCAGTGATGTTTCTGCACATGCGCCCAGCCTAGGGCGCAGACGTCGCTGCCCCAGGCTGGGCAGCTCTCGGCTAGGTGCCCTGGCAGAACCCCGCTTTGTCGGTCTTGTAGGTCCCGTCGGCGCAGCGCACGTCGGGGTTGTCGTGCGAGAAGACGCCGAGTGGGCTCTCCCACGACGGCACGACCCACGCGTGCACCATGTACCCGGTCAGCTTCATAAGGCTGCCCTGCACCGCCGCGCATTGCGCCTCGGTCACGTCGGCGTCGGCCGGGAACGGCACCTCCAACCCGTTGGGCCCGTTCTTGACGCATACGTTGCTGTGCCGGTGCCAGTGGTCGTTCGGCCCCGCGAAGCCCTCGGGTGCCGTCTCACCCATCCCGTAGTACATGAGCCCGATGACCTGCGACGTCGGACTGATGCCGTCGTAGATGAGAGAGATCGGCTTGGCTGGATCGAACGCTCCCTGCCCCGTCAGGCCGCCATAGGTGATGTAGTGGGCGCCACTCCCAGGCGCGAAACCGCCAGCGAGCCGGTACCCATTTGCCGTCGCGTCCGCCACCGTCGGGTAACGCAACGCAAAGTCGCGGGCGACCGTGAGCTGCCCCTTGAGCGCGTCCCGGGTCGCGGCATCGAGCGGCTTATTGGGCTGCGACTCCGCCGCGACGTCTTGTGCTTTGACACCTTTCACCTTCTGGCCGTTCAGTGTGGTGGGGCCGTGGCTGTGAACGTGTCCTCCGACGGTCGCAGCGTTGTTCTTGCCGTCCCCGCCCGTCGCTTCGTGATGATCATGCGACGACGCGAACGCAGGAGTGAACGCAAGCGATGCGATCACCGCCACTCCGAGCCCTGCGATCCCGACGACCGGGCGCGCGAACACCGGTCGCAGCTCGTGCTGAGCCATCGCCGGCCGCACGAGCACGGCGAGCGACAACACGACGATGCCGAGCTCGAATCCGGATGACAGGGCGTCGGCCCAGCCGACCTCCTCCGGCGTCCAGGGATTCGAACCGAACGGCGCGCCCCAGACGCGGGACATCACCCAGACGCCGAGGATCCCGGTGTTGAGGAATATCCCGGCCGTCAAGAGCCGCCGAGCCGGCCGAAGAACGACCGCGATCGCGAACGACAGCTGCAGCCACGCGACGACGGCAAAGAACGCTCCGTGGATCCAGGACAGGTCGTAGTGCTCGCCGCTCACGGCGAAGTGGATCACCCCCGCGCCGAGCGACAACGCGGCAAGAACCCAACGCAGGTAGCGGCCGACCGTACGCTCGTTCGTGGTCATGAGGCCCCCCAAACGGTCAAGACACACGACGTACGCGGCTTTTTTTACCAGACCGCACGCATGCCGCGGAAGATTCGTTCAGGACGCCCTCAGGAGTCCGCCTCGAATGGGAGGGCTACGCCGACTCGCCGGGGTGTTGGAGTTGCCGATCGGAACGCTGCGAACGCTGCAGCAGCGCTTCGAGGTCGCGGAGCTCCCGGCGCATGCTCCAACGCAGGTACATCCAGACGACGGGTTTGATCGGACGCAGCCACGGGGCGAGAACGTACTGCTCGTAGTGGATGACGGTGCACCCGCCGGCGATCGGCGTTACGACGAAACCGCCTTCGACGGTCGCTTGGTTCGGCGGGACCCCGGCGGTTCGGCTGTGGAACCCGGCTTCGTTGAGCTCGTACGCGAACTCACCGCGCCACGGCACGCCGGCAAACCGCCCCCGGACCCTGTAGGTGCCCTTGGTCGGAGTCTCGGGATCGACTTCCACTGCGTCCGCTTTGACCTCGGTCACCTCGATGTTCTTGATCTCCCAGATCGCCCGGAGGGCTGCCTCGCGCGGGTACGCCATCTCCCTCGTTCTCACGGTCGTGATCCTCGAACCCATGGACTGGCTCCTCGTGAAGTCCTGACGTCACGCTAGAACTGGGAGTCCAGCCTTCCATGCCCGTTACCCCGCGAGAATCCTGACGTCGAGTTCGTCGAGGCTGTCAGGGGCGGCAAGCATGTCGATGTGGACGACCTTGCCGTCCCTGATCGTGAAGTCCCATGCGACCCTGAGACGTCCGCCCGCCTCCCATACGATCCCGACTGCTCCGTCGATGAGTGCGGGCTGCGCGGCGAGGGCACGCCCCGAGAACGTGCCGGCGATGGCGGCGGCACCCCGTACCTCTTCGGGCGAGCCCATCCGTACGGCCGCGGGGTCGGCTTGGAGCACGACGTCGGGATCGAGCAGCGCGACGAGGGCGTCGAAATCACCGTTGCGCGACGCGGCCAGGAAGGCGTCGACGACCTCTCGCTGGCGGTTGGGATCCGCCTCGGGCGACCGGCCCGAGCCCTGCACCTTGTGCCGGGCGCGGCTCGCGAGCTGTTTGGCCGCGTTCGGGGAGCGGCCGACGATGGCGCCGATCTCGTCGAACGGCACCGCGAACATGTCGTGGAGCACGAACGCGAGCCGCTCGGCGGGATTCAGCGTGTCGAGCACCACCAGCAGCGCCGAGCCGACCGTGTCGGCCAGCAGCGCCTCGTCCTCCGGGTCGCGGCCGGCGGCGCGGATCTCGCCGTGCTCCGATAGATCCGCGCCCGCGGGCTCCTCCCGCCGCGACGCACGCGAACGCAACATGTCGAGCGACACCCGAGCGACGACGGTCGTCAACCATCCGCCCAGGTTCTGGATGTCGCTCGCGTCGGAGCGACTGAGCCTGAGCCACGCTTCCTGGACGGCGTCGTCTGCTTCGGCCCGGGATCCGAGCATTCGGTAGGCCACCGCGCGCAGATGGGTCCGATGGTCCTCGAACCGATCGACTAGCCAGTCCTGTTCCGTCACCGTTACCTTCTTCGCTTCTGATCCGTCATCTCACTGACGATCCAGATCGAGCCGACGTAACACAGCGACCATGAGGAGCCCTCGATGACGTCAGGGATCAAGACGATCATCTACCCCGTCAAGGACATCACCGCCGCAAAGCAGTTCTACGGCAAGCTCGTCGGAGCTTCGCCGTACGCGGACGAGGCGTACTACGTCGGCTTCAAGGTCGACGGCCAGGACGTCGGGCTCGATCCGAACGGCCACGGCAGAGGCATGACCGGCCCCGTCGCCTACTGGCACATCGACGACATCCACGAGCGCCTCGAGGCGCTCCTCGCGGCCGGCGGAGAAACGCAGGAGCCGATCAGGGACGTCGGTGGCGGCCGGCTGATCGCGACCGTGAAGGACGCCGACGGCAACAGCATCGGCCTGCTGCAGGACCCTTCGTAGACGCTGTCGCCGGCTCAGGCGGCTTCATGCGTCACGTCGTTTCCGGCTTCGTCAAGCAGTCTGATTGCCTCGACGGGACACAGCCCCAGCCGCGTCACGGAGCTCTTGCTCGGAGAGCTTCGCCGCACCGGGCAGCACGATCGCCAGCGCCTCGGGCCCTTCCTGGTAGGCGAACGCCTCGCGAAATTCGAGGACGCACGCTCCTGAGCTCACGCACACGTCGTGGTCAACATAGGGTCGGAGTGCCATACCGACTACCTACCCATTCAGAGCGCGGCTGCCCCTTCTCGGGTTGGTGCGTCACCCGCCGGCGGGCTCGGTGACCGGGAAACGTAGGAACGCCGCGACCGTGTGCTGCGAGAGGGGCGTATCGCTGTAGACGTGCTCGACGCGGCCGCTGGTGTCGACGAAGAGCGCCGCCATCTCGTCGATTACGTCGGGCGCCTTTCGGGTGCGTTGCCCGCGATCCGAAGCCGCCGGGCTACCTGCTGATGGAGTGGCTCGGGTCCGAGCTCTTCGTCTACTTCAACGTCACGAGGGAGGGCGCGCGGGAGGGCCCCTCCACCGGCCTCCGCGAGGTTGCCAGTGAGCTCCGCGAGGCAGGCGTGCGCGAGGAGCAGGAGGAACTGACCGTGGCGCGCATCGACCCCGCCTCCGACATCGCCGAGGGTGACGACGCCGCGTTCTGGATCGACATCAACCGCGTGTACTACTTCGACGCCGACACAGGAGAGAACCTCCTCCGGCAGGAAGACGATATACCCGACGCCGAGCGCAAGACCGGTGATGGCGATCGCGCGCCGGGGACCACCCCGACCGGCGCGCAGTAGCCGCACGAAGCACTCGTCCACGTCGACTGACTGTGACTCTCTAGCGCCCCTTGCGGGACATACGAGCGTGAACGACCGACGGTGAGCTCACGAGCTCGACGCACTCGTAGCGGTCCTCGGCGCCGCCGAGGCGGTCGAAGAGCCGTTCGCCGGCGCCGAGGAGGACGGGCGTGATCACCACATGCATCTCGTCGATCAGCCCGGCCGCCAGGTATTGCTGGATCGTGCCTGCGCCACCGCCGATCCGGACATCCTGGCCGCCGGCGGCGGCAAGCGCCTGCTTCAGCGCTGATTCGATGCCGTCCTCGACGAAGTGGAACGTCGTGCCGCCCTCCATCGGGATGGGGTCGTGCGCGTGGTGCGTCAACACGAACACCGGGTGGTGGAAAGGCGGGTTGTCGCCCCACCACCCCTTCCACGCTTCGCTGCCCCATGATCCGCGGACAGGGCCGAACATGTTGCGGCCCATGATCGTGGCCCCGATCCCGGCGTCGCCCTGAGTCCAGAAGTCATTGTCGACGCCCTCGTCGCCACCGGGCTGACCGAGCATCTGCCGGCCGCCGCGCGTCTTGAACGCCCACGTGTGCAGCCGGTTGCCACCGACGCCGAGAGGGTGGTCGACGCTCTGGTCGGGGCCGGCCCCGTAGCCGTCGAGCGAGATCGAGAAGTTATGGACGCGCACCTT
>JBKOWY010000059.1:0-6420 GCA_046724655.1 Actinomycetota bacterium | reverse complement strand
GCGGGTGAAGCCGGAGTCGGCAAGACCCGCTTGGCCTTCGAGCTGGCGCGCCGCGTGCATGACGACGGGGGGAGGGTGCTGTACGGGCGGTGCGAGGAGGAGCTCGGCGTTCCGTACCAGCCGTTCGCCGAAGCGCTTCGGTCCTACGTGGCGGCGTGCCCGTTCGACGAACTGGTTGCCCACGTCGAGGCCCACGGGGGCGAACTGACCCGACTCGTTCCTGAGCTGGCGCAACGCCTGCCGGACGTCCCGCCGCCCGTCGCGGCCGAGCCCGAGGTCGAGCGTTACCGCCTGTTCGAGGCGGTGGCGGGGTTGCTCGCCGCCGCTTCGTATCAGGCGCCGGTTCTGTTCGTGTTCGACGATCTGCACTGGGCGGCCAAACCCACGCTGTTATTGCTGCGTCATGTGGTTTCCCAGCGGGAGCCGGCGTCGATGTTGCTCGTGGGCACCTACCGCGACACCGAGTTGAGCGGCCGTACCGATCTCGCTGACAGGCTCGCTGAGTTGCGGCGCCTCGAGGGCGTCGAGCCCCTGACCCTGGGCGGGTTGGACGCCGAGGCCGTCGTCTCGTTCGTCGAAGGCGCTTCCGACAAGCCCCTTGAAGGGCGGCTGCCGGCTCTGGCCCGGGCGTTGCACGCCGAGACCGATGGCAACCCGTTCTTCATCGGTGAGATGGTGCGCCACCTCACGGAGACCGGCGCGATCTACCAAGAGGATGGGCAGTGGGCGTGGCAGCTCGCGGTCGGCGAGCTCGGCGTGCCCGAGGGGGTACGCGAGGTCATCGGGCGGCGTTTGGCGAGGCTCTCGGACGAGACGAAGCGATCGCTGTCGATCGCGTCCGTCGTAGGCCGGGAGTTCACCTTGGACCTCGTGGCGGCAGCAGCTGATCTCGATGAGGAGCGCCTACTCGTCGCGGTGGAGGAGGCTCTTGACGCTCGTCTGCTGGTGGAGCCTCCGGGCTCGGTCGACCGCTTCGTGTTCTCGCACGCCCTCGTGCGTGACGTCGTGTACGGCGGAGTGGCGGAGAGCCGCCGGGTCCGGCTTCATCGCCGAGTCGGCGAGGCGTTGGAGAAGCTCGTGGGCGCGCGACCGGACGGCCGGATAACGGAGCTCGCGCATCACTTCCTCATCGCCGCCCCGACCAGAGTGTCGGACAAGGCGGTGCGCTATTCGATCGAAGCCGCCGACGCCGCCCTGGCCGGTCTCGCCTTCGAAGACGCGGTGAATCTCTGCCGGCTCGGGCTGGCCGCCGTCGAGTGGGCTCGGCGCGATCGCATCCGGCTCGAGGACACCGACGAGTGCGATCTGTTGTTGCGGCTCGGGCGAGCGGAGGTCCGGGCCGGGCGAGTTGGCGGTCGTGACACGCTCCTCCGCGCGTACGAGCTGGCGTGCGAGCTCGGTGATCACCGCCGGGCGGCGGCGGCGATGCTCGCGCTCAGTCGAGGCTTCTTCGCTCGCATCGGACGGGTGGACCGACAGGTCGTCGAGGCGCTCGAGCATGCGATTGCCGTGCAGCCTGCCGACGACAGCCCGGTGCTCGCGGAGCTGTTGGCCACCCTCGCGTCCGAGCTCGTGTGGGCACCTGATGGCGAACGGCGATTCGGGCTCAGCAACCAAGCACTCGCGATGGCCCGAAGGACAGACGATCCTCGAACGCTGGCTCGCGTCCTGCTGCTGCGCAATATGACGATCTCGGCTCCCGACACGCTCAACGAGCGGATCGGGGACTGTGACGAGCTACTCGACCTCGCCGAGGAGTTGCGGGATCCTGCGATCAGGTTCCAAGCGGCGTTTCAGCGCGGCGGGACGGCGCTCGAGTCGGGAGACGTCGCCGCTGCCAACGACATGGTGGACCTCGCGGGGGAGATGGTCGGCGAGCTGCACCAGCCGAGCCTCGCTTGGCAGGCCAGCTTCATGGGCACGGCACGACGAATCCTGGAAGGCGCGCTCGACGAGGCCGAGCAGAACGCGAACGAGACGTTGGAGTTGGGTCGCCAGGCGAATCAGGATGCGGAGGCGTTCATCTTCTTCACCGAGCAGATGCTCGAGATCCGGCGCTGGCAAGACCGCTTGGCGGAGATGCTCGACGGTTTCCGAGAGCTGGCCGGCGTTGACGGCATCGATTTCGGTTACTCGCTGGTGCGCTACCTCTACGACGCCGGCGAAGAGGATGCTGCCTCCGAGTGTTACGAGGCGATCATGGGACGCCTTCGGCTGCCGCCTCGTCGGGACATGCTGACCGCGACCACGCTCGGCAACCTCGCGTACTTGACGTCCCGGGTCGGTGACCCGGGACGGGCGCGCTCGATCTACGAGGTGCTACTGCCATTCGGCCGCGCCTTCGCGAGCACGACGGTTGCCAAGCCCGTTGGTCTCCACTACCTGGGAATGCTTGCTTCGACGACCGGGCGAGCCGATCTCGCCGAGGACCACTTTGCGGCCGCCGTCGCGATCCACGAGCGGGCCCAGGCCCCGCTGCTGGTCGCCGAGACCCGGCTGGAGTGGGCGAAGCTGCTCATCAGTCGTGACGAAGACGACCGAGCGTCAGGCCTGCTCGAAGCCGTTCAGAGCAGCGCCGCCTCTCATGGCGCCGGATTCCTCATTCGGCGCTGCGAAGAACTTTCAGCGCGCCCTCACGAGCCGTGAGATCACGTCCTTCGCTTGGCGGGGAACGACGGGCGATCTGTTCACGACCTGGGTCACCCGGCGACCAGCGCGAACGGGCGCCGGATCGACCCATTGGGAGGGAAAACGCCAGGGGGTCGGCCGCTGCCTAATCTCGCGGCCGGCGTCGATCCACCATCGATACAGCCGCCGGGTAAGGGTGCTGGCCAAGGCACCGAGGAAGTTGGTTCGCACGTACGGCGAGATCGTCGCGTTGACAGGTCGAAGCATCGTCGTCACCAGTCGCATTACGCCCCCGGTCGGTACGCCCAGCATCGCCGCGGCTTGATCCCCGATCAGTCGTCGCGTCAGTGCGGCGGGAAGGCCCTTCAAGAAGAACGGCATCGAACCGTCGGACACCTCGAGCAATGCCGCCATGAGCTTCTGCCCGCTCGGGCTGGCCTCGGCGTTGCGGTCGAAGATCACCCGCGCGAGGAGTTGCATCTCGGCGTATGTGAGTGGTTGCTGCGTGCTCGGAGGCGGCTGACGATACAGGCGGTCGTAGTCAATGCCGAGGAGATGGCCGATCACGAGCCAGAGATGGAGGTAGGCGTCACGGTCTTGCACGGTGACGGTGACGCCCATCTGGTCCAGTGATTCGATGACGACGACGGTGAACACCACCAGGGTGCCGACGAGATCCTCTTGGTTGATCGGCACGCCGAGGTCGCCCTTCTGCCACACGACGGCGGGATCCGTGAGGATCGTGCGCCGGACCGCGCCGTGGAAGAGACGGACGCCGAGGGCAGCGCCGTATGCCAAGGTGTCTTTGTCGAGGGGCGGTTTGGAGGAGTCGTCGGACGCCATCGCGTCGAGCAGCATCTGGCCTGTCTCGCCGAGTCGCCGGCGTGGATTCGAGACGAGCTCGGCGGTGGTGATCAGCACACGAGCACCGCGCGCTGCGGTGTAGCTGGCCGGCAACGAGGCGGAGAAGAGAGCCGAGCCGATCTCGAGCCCGAACTTTCGAAAGAAGTCCTGCCCCGCCCAGAGTTTCGCTCGGTCGGCCCAATCGGGCAGTGGAGGCGGTGACGGATTTGCCGCGATGAGTTCCGCCATGCCCTCGTTCACGAGTTTTTCCAAGAAAAGGCGGGGAGCAAGACCACTCTTCGCTGCGTATGCGCTGACCCACTGGTCCACCTCGTTGTCGCCGAGCTGCCGCAACCTGTCGAGCTTGGCGTCGCTGAGGTCGAGGTTCAGGGTCCGCAGATCCGCATCGGGAAGACCCCGATACAGGTTCTTGTCTTTTTGCCCGACCCGAAAGAGATTGGCGATGAAGTTCATTCGGTCGTCGAACCGCTTCCAGTTCCTGGCCGCACATCCCTCAGAGGTGCCGCCCGATCGGTCGTACTCACCGAAGACGCTCGCGGTGGGTTCACGCAGCGTTTCCACGGCGACCGGATCAGGGCTCCCGCCGGTGACCGGCTCGGGGATCCCGAGGCCGAGCCGCAGCGGACGGATCGTCCAGCTGAAGAGGGGGGCGTCGAGCGCCATGACCCATCGGGTCATGGCTTCCGCGAACGGCGTCGCGAGCTGCCGCACCGGCCACGGTCGCACGGCGTTCCCGAGCGACAGTTGAATCGGTGCGTGGGGATCGGGTTGGATCGCACGGATCAGGCTGCCAGGAAACGGATCCAATGCGATCTTGAGCATCGTGTCGGCCCGTCTCTGCTCGTACGCCCCCAGCAGGACGTTGCCCCGCAAGACGAGCTGAGCCTTCTCTTCGGTATCACTTCCCGCGTCGGTCGCCTCGTAATAGCAATCCAGCCCGCGCCACAGTTTGTCGACGTCGGCCGGGGGAAACAGGTCGTTGGGCTCGTACGGCTCGACCGCGCTCTGTCGATAGGCCTGCCACGCCCGCAGGTCGAACCCCGGGTTCTGCTCGATCCACTCGAGAAGCTGGATCACCGCATAGCCGATCTCGTGGAAGATGAGACGATTGCCGAGGGCGAGAGCCTGTTGCGCAGCCCCGTTGTCCCGCGTGCTCATCCGATACTGCAGCCTCAGAAGCCATGGATGGTCCCGCCACGAGATCGACGTCTCCTCGTCGTAGATGAGCTCTTCGATTCTCCGGGTCGCCTTGTCCAAACGGAGATTCTCGCCGATCGTGCGAGACGACCACGTGGAGAACGTGCACCAGCTCGCGTTGTCACTGATGAGTTCCCCGAGTCGTTGCGAGATCTTCCAGTAAGCGAACGTGATCCACCGGTTTCGATAGGCGTCGTCGCGCAGTTTGCAGATCTCTTCGACCTGGTTGGTGCCGAGCGGACCGTCCGTGCTGAGAGCCACTGCCGAACCCCCCCACTCGCATCATCGATTTCAGGGCACGCGAGAACTAATTCGACCTTGGCGCCCACGCTCGCGGAGGACGGGACGCCGCGCAAGCATCGCATGCGACAGATGAAACAAATGGCGCATCTGGGAATGGCACGGGAGGGAAAGCCATGCGCCGCATGGGCTGTTCGGTCCTGGCCGCCGGACTGCTCGCGATCGGTGTGCGCCGTATCGGTGCCGCGCCATCACACGGGGTCTCGAAAGGATCGGGCTCGCAGAGCTGCTCGCCGCTCCGCGCCGCCGAGGCCGGGACCACGGCCCGCACCCAACTCGACGGTCTGTTCCGCAAACGGGGAGAACACGGCGCGAGAGCGCGGAAGTCTCCTCCTTTCTCCCGCGTCGATCGGTGGCAGCGCCAGGTTGCCCGTTCCCAAGATGCGCTGGCGAGGGCGTACGTCCCGTTTGGGCAGGCCGACTACGCGTCAGAGACCTGAAGAACGCATCCGCGCCGCGGCACGCAGATCCATGACCGTGGCGCCGATCAACCCGGCGGCGATGACACGGGCGCGAACCGATCTGGCGTTCACCAGTGTGACCGCGGCGATCAGTGGGTTGGAAGCGGCGCGAGCCATCAGCCAGGGCCACTGTGGACGTCCGAAGTAGAGGCCGGGAGCGAGGGCAAGGTCGACGAGCCCGATGGTGCGCAGCACACGGCGGCTGGAGCCGACCCCGAACACCCGGCCAACCGCAGCCGGGGCGATCAACGAGGCCGAACCCAGCACGAAGCTCACGACAGCCGCGGCATTGACGACCGGTTCACTACCAGAACGTTCTGATGACACGCTCAACTGCGACTCCCGTTAGTGATCCGTCGCGGCTTAGCACGTATGGCTGGATGATCTGAAGTTCAACGCCTACGTGAACGAGGTGGTCGTGGCCATCGATGACCTGGCCAACCGCCTTGTCTCGGAGTCAGGGCGCGAGGCTGAACGGCGGGTAGCGATCGGTCACGAGCAGGAACGCGTACGCGGTGACCCGCAGGTTCCAGCGCAGCACCCCCACCACGAAGTCGAACATCCCGCGTGGGTACCGCCCGCTGAACAGGATCGCGAACCAGGCGACGATCGCGACGACCACGGCTGCGATGTCGAGGAAGATCAGCACGATGTAGTGCGGGATCGCGAGCAGCCACTTCACGAGCGGAAGCCACCGGTTCAAATCGTTCATGGCGTCTGGGTACACGACCTCGAGTTGCACGGCCTGCTGATCGTCGACCGATGGGTATTCGTCCCGCAGCAGGAAGAGATAGGAGTCGACCCGCGCCGTGAGCCGCAATAGTTGCAAGTTGAAGTCGAACCACCAGCGGGGGTACTTCTGACGCAGCACCAGCAACGCGAGCACGGGCAGGAACAGGATGAGCCCGGGCCCGCCGATCGGGTACCCGCCTAAGTGCGGGCGACCGAACAGCGCGAGCAGGATCAGCAG
>JBKOWY010000055.1:0-7173 GCA_046724655.1 Actinomycetota bacterium | reverse complement strand
GCGAGCCGGGCGCTGTTGATCGCGAACGGCCGCGTGTTGTCGGCGGCGGCGGCGTTGCGAGCCTGCTCCATGACGCCCTCGATCCAGGCTCGTATGCGCGCCTCGCCCGTCGGAGCACCCGACATGCGGTGCTCGAGATAGGTCACCATTTGCCGCTGGCCGTCGTCGAGGATCGCCACGAGCAGCTCGTCCTTGCCGGTGAAATGGCGGTAGAACGCCTGGTTCGAGAGCCCCGCCTCGCGGACGATGTCGTTCACGCGTGGCTCGAGGCTGCCCGTGCGGCGCATCACCGCATAGCCGGCTTCGACGAGGCGACGCACCTCGACCGCATATGCCTCCGACCGCCCGGCCAGTGCCCGTGACGCCACGCGCTCTGCGACGGGTTGGTCGTGAGGAGGAGCGGCAGCCGGAACAGCATTCTCGATAAACAGAACCCTATTCCGAACCGCACGGGGAGCGCCAGCCCCGGGCCCGGCCGAGCGGAGCTTCAGATACCGTCGCTCGACGTGCCGCCCGACTGGCAGCTGCGCGTCCCGCCGCTGGAGCTCACCCGCAGTTATGGCGCCGACGGGTTGTGGGACGACGACACGCTCGGCGAGATCCTCGCTTCCGGTCTCGCCGACGGGTCACAGCTGACGTGCAAGGTCCGGTCGAAACTGCGCCCGTATTCAGGCACGATCGGCGACGTCGCCGACTCGGCCCGGCGTGTTGCCGGTGGTCTGCATGCCCGCGGCGTCAGACCGGGCGACCTGGTCGCGTTCCAGCTGCCGAACTGGGTCGAGGCGGCCGTCACGTTCTGGGCCACTGCCTTCCTTGGCGCGGTCCCGGTGCCGATCGTGCACTTCTACGGGCCGAAGGAGGTCGGCTTCATCCTCCGCGAATCCGGCGCGCGCGTGTTCGTCACCGCCGACCGCTTCGGTCATCTCGACTACCTCGCAAACCTCGACATCCTTCGCCCCGACCTGCCTGCACTCGAGCTCGTCGCGGTGGTCACCGACGACGATCTGCCCAGCGCGCTGCTCCCGTTCTCGACGTTGGCGGACGCCGACGCAATCACCGCCCCCGCGCGCGTTGATCCGTCGGCGCCTGCACTGGTCGCGTACACGTCGGGCACGACCGCCGACCCGAAGGGCGTCGTGCACGCGCACCGCACCATCGGAGCCGAGATTCGTCAGCTCGGCGCGATGCAGGCGAAGCCTGGCGGTCCGCCCGCCCTGGTCGGCGCCCCGGTCGGCCACGGCATCGGCATGCTCGCGGCGCTGCTCATCCCCGTGTACCGACGCGAGCCCATCCATCTCATCGACGTGTGGGACCCGTCCGTCGTTCTCGCCGCCATGCTCGAAGACCAGGTCTACAGCGGCGCCGGCGCGACGTTCTTCCTCACGAGCCTGCTCGACCATCCCGAGTTCACCGATGAGCACCGCAAGCTCATGCGAAACGTCGGGCTCGGCGGCTCGTCGGTGCCGGCAGCGGTGACCGACCGCGCTGACGCGATGGGCATTTCGATCGTGCGGATGTACGGGTCGACCGAGCACCCGTCGATCACGGGCTCCCGTCACGAAGAGAAGCGTGACAAGCGGCTGTACACCGACGGCCGACCGCTGCCGGGTGTCGAGATCCGTCTCCTGGACGCCGACGGCAAAGACGTCGAGCCGGGAACGCCGGGCGAGATCCACAGCCGCGGGCCCGACTGCTTCCCCGGGTACACCGACCCCGCGCTGACCCGCGAGTGCTTCGACGCCGAGGGCTGGTACGCGACCGGCGACATCGGCGTGCTCGACGACGACGGTTACCTCTCGATCGTCGACCGCAAGAAGGACATCATCATCCGTGGGGGGGAGAACATCTCCGCGCTCGAGGTGGAAGAGCTCGTCCTCCGTCTGCCGGGCGTGGCCGAGGTCGCCGTGGTTGCTGCGCCCGACGCGCGCCTCGGCGAGCACGCGTGCGCGTTCGTGCGGCCCTTGCCGGGACAGGACGTCCCGAGCCTCGACGATGTACGGGCACACCTCGACGCATCCGGGCTCGCCCGCCAGAAGTGGCCCGAGGAGATCAGGACGATCGACGACTTCCCGCGCACCGCATCCGGAAAGATCCAGAAGTTCGCGCTGCGCGACCACTTGCGTCAGGAAGCAGGTGTTTCGCGCGCCTAGCCGACCCCGGGGTCGCCCAGGTAGCCCGCCAGCGTCTCAGCACCGGCTGACGCCACTGGGCCGTGCCAGACGACCTCGCCACGGCGCAGGATGACCGCGTCGTCCGCGAACCCGAGGGCGCGGTCCACGTACTGCTCGACGAGGAGCATCGTGACGCCCTCGGCGCGCGCTCGAGCAAGACTGTCGAAGACGAGATCGACGAGCTTCGGCGCGAGTCCGAGCGACATCTCGTCGGCGATGAGGAAACGCGGCGGAGCGGCAAGCACCCGAGCGAGCCCGAGCATCTGCTGCTCACCGCTGGAGAGCGTTCCGGCGGGCTGGCGACGGCGCTGCGCGAGCACAGGGAACAGCTCCAGTGCCCGCTCCATGGCCGCGGCGCGCTCACGGCGCGGCACTGCGTACCGGAGCTGCACGCGCACGTTGTCGAGCACGGAGAGGTGCGGAAAGATGCCGCGCTCTTCTGGCACATACGCGATGCCGAGCCGGCTGACGCGATGCGGCGGCCATCCCGTGATGTCGTCCCCGTCGAAGGTGATGCGCCCGGTGGCCGGCCGCACGACACCGGCGATGGCACCACCGAGCGAGCTCTTGCCGGCCCCGTTCGGGCCGAGCACGGCCAGCGTGCCTCCCTCGGGTACCTCGAGCGTGACGTCGAAGACGGCGCGCGCCTCGCCGTACGTCACGCCGACGTGCTGCACCGACAGCAACGGGGACGGGCTCACGTGGCCTCGCCGGTCACCGCGCTGCCAAGGTACGCGGCCTGGACCGCCTCGTTCGTACGGATGGCGGACGGCGTGCCGGCGGCAATGACCTTTCCGAAGTCCAGCACTGTCACGTGCTCGGCGAGCTCGAGGACGAAGTCGACGTTGTGCTCGACGAGCACGATCGCGACATCAAGATCGGTACGCGTTCGCTCGAGCGCCCGAGCCAGCCGCGTTGTCTCCTCGGCGTCGAGTCCCGAGGTGGGCTCGTCGAGCAGCACGACAGCAGGCTCCGTCGCCAGGGCCCGGGCCACCTCGACGAGCCGGCCTGTGCCCAGGGGGAGAAGGGCGGCCGGGCGGGCGGCTATCGGCGCCAGCCCGAGCAGATCGAGGAGCCGGTCGATCACCTGGCGTTCGCGAGGCGATGGCCGGCCGCCGAGCCCGGCCAGGTCCGCCAGCAGCTGGCGGTCGCGACGCTCGTGCGCCCGGTGCGCGACAACCAGGTGCTCGCGCACGGTGAGCTCCGTGAAGAGCTCGATGCGCTGGAAAGTGCGAGCCAGACCGAGATGTGATCGGCGTTGCGGGCTCGCGCGAGTGACGTCGGCACCTCGTAACAGGACCCGGCCGCTCCGCGGACGCACCAGCCCCGACAGCACACCGAACAGCGTCGTCTTTCCTGCGCCGTTCGGCCCGACGAGACCGACGACCGCGGCTTCACCCACCTGAATGCTGAGGTCATCGAGCGCGACGATGCCGCCGAAGCGAACGGTCACGTGCTCGGCGGTGAGGACTCCGGCGTCGGTCATGCCGGTACCGGCGCGGTGGGCCGCGCCGCCCGTTCCTCGCGGCGCGTCTGCCGCCGCAGACGCCGGAGGCGGTGCTGGTTGACGACGTCGAAGATCACGCCCCGCGGCTCGCGAGCAAGCGCGATGGCACCCAGACCGAACAGCATCGTCGGAACGTCGGTCCAGCCTTCCGACAGGTGGAGGCTGACGAGTTGCGGCGCCACGACGAAGATGATGCCGGCGATCAACGCGCCCAACACCGAGCGGACGCCCCAGGTGACGACGATCGCCAGCCATACGATGCCGGTGAGCAGGTTGAACGACGCCGGTGCCGCACGACCGATCGCGACGGCGTAGAGGCCTCCGCCGAGCCCGGCGATGAACGCGCTGGCCGCGAACGCCAGCATCTTCGAACGCACGACGCTGATTCCAATCGTCGCCGACGCCGGCTCACTCGAACGCATGGACGCGAAGACGAGCCCGCTGGTTCCCCGACGCAGGTTGAGGACGAGGAGCGCAACGACGCAGAACACCACCACCAGTAGCAGATAGAAGGGCGTTGGGTCGTCGAAGTCGATCCCGAAGAAGCTGGGACGACCGATCTCGACCCCGGTGCCGAAGTTGTCGAAGTCGTCACGCGCGAACACGAGATTTTCCACCAGCTGCGAGAACGCGAGCGTCGCCAGCGCGAGGTAGAGGTCGCCCAGGCGCAGGCTCAGCCCGGCGACGAGCATGCCCACGGGTACTGCCACGAGCGCGCCGACGAGCAGCGCCCAGCCGATCGGCCAACCCGAATCGGTCGCGAGCTTGGCGGCAGTGAAACCGCCGATCCCGGCAAGTGTCATCTGGCCGAGCGACACCATGCCGCCCTCACCCGTGACGACCGTGAACGTGAGGAACAGGATCGCCAGTCCCATGCCCTGGCTCACGACGCCGACCCAGAATTCGCTGAGCCACAGCGGCACGGAGAGCAACGCGCCCGCGACGAAGAGCGGCCCGAGCGCGGCTCGCCAGCCGCGCAGCGGTGGCGGCGCGGGGGCTTCCGGATGCTCTTGGCTCGTCGCGCGGGTGTCCACTTCGAATCGCTCGCGCTCGAGGCCCTGGTAGGCGAGCAGGAACACGAGCATCACGATGAACGGGATGCTGGGCCGGAAGCCCTTGGCGAGTACGCCCGAATCGGGGAGCCACTGGCGCGACACCTCTTGCACGAGGCCGATGAGTAGCGCGCCGGCGAACGCGAGCGGCAGGCTCGTCATGCGAGCGATGACGACGGCACCGAGCGACGCCACGAGCAGCAGCGTGAACTGGATGTCGGCGAGCCCGAGGATCGGCGCGAGGAGTACGCCCGCGAGACCGGCGAGTGTGGTGCCGAGCATCCATGAGCTCGCCGTGACCAGGGAAGTGTTCATGCCCGCTATGCCGGCGATCCGGGGCGAGTCAACCGTTGCCCGGATCGAGAGGCCGAGCGGTGTGCCGCGGATCAACAGCGTGACGCCGGCCGCCACCACGGCCGCCGCGATCAGGACGACGAGCTGGTTCGTGTTGATCGCCACCCCGAAGATGTGGAACACGCTCGGCGATCCCTCGATGAGCCCCTCCGGTTCGAAGATCTCGCTCTTGGTGAACGGGAACGCCACTTTCACAATCGCCGGCAGCGCCACCCAGAGCCCAACGGTCGAGACGAACCGCACGATCGGTGGCGCGAACGCCAAACGCCGGAAGAGCGCAGCCCAGAGAAACAAGCCCAGCAGCGGCGAGACGACCCCGATCGACACGAACGCAGCCGCCGGCACCGACCAGCCGTGACGCGTGTGGAGCCAGTAGTAGAAGACCGCGATGAAGTACGCGATCGCGCCGTGGGCAAAGTTGAAGACACGGGACGCCGTGTACGTCAGCACCAGGCCGAGCGCTGAGATCGCGTAGATGCTTCCCAGCACCAGGCCCGCGACGATGAGTGCGTTCACGTATGATCCGCCGCTACGCCCGGATCATCCCTTTGCCTGTTGGTCCGGAGTGAGCTTCTTGACCTTGCCCTTGTCGATGATTCGGTTCGCACAGAAGGGCTTTCCGTCGAACTGCGGCACGAACTGCTGGTTCTGCACTTGCACGTAGTAGACGCAGTAGAAGGGGCGGCCGAAGACCTCGTTGAAGTCGACCGGGATGTAGGCGCCATTGCCGTCGTAGCCCTTCACCTTGCGCAGGTTCTTGATGAAGTTCTTGCGGGTCGGGCACTCCAGACCGGCGGCCTTCAATCCGCGGATGAACGTGTCGGCCGCCAGCCAGCCGTTGTATGGGACCTGCCCTTCGGCGTGCTTGCCGAGCGCATCCATTCGCTGCTTGTACTCGGCGTACGCGGGTGGGTTGAGCTCGAACGGGACGAACTCGACGCCGAAGTTGACGCCCTCCAAGCCGGGGAGGGCGAGGGTGCGATCGTCGTATCCACCGGGAAAGACGACCGCCTTCATCTGGACGCCCGCTTGCTGCAACGCGGCGTTCAGTGCCGTGTTCTGCAGGAAGTCCATGCCGGTGTACATGCCGTCGGCGCCCGAGTCCTTGATCCTCTGCGCGACGCCGGTGAACTCACGGTCGGAGACCGAGAGATCGGTCGTCTTGAACGCGACCTTCATGCCCTTGGTCTTCTTCACGGCCTGGTCGATCTGGTCGATGAAGGTCGCGCTGGAGGCCTGGTTCGTCCCGACCAGGGCGATCTTGATCGCCCCGAGCTTCTGCATGATGTCGGCGTTGCGGGACGTGAACGTCTTCGCGGGGTCAGGCGGTTGCGTGTTGCGCCAGCCGAACATGTTCTTGAACTGACCGTAAGCGGGAACGCCGACGTGCCACCCCACAACGGGGACGCCCTGCTGATTGAGATACTTGGCGCCGCCCTGAGCGGCCGCGCTGACCTCGATGATCCCGAACACCCCGTCTTGCTGGACGAGCTGCTGAGCCGCAGTCAGGTTGCGCGCGTTCTCCCCGACGTCATCGACGTCGACGATCGTGACCTTCCGCTTGCCTGTCTCTTGTTCGGCGTTGGCCTTGTCGAAGCGCGCCTGGATGCCGTTCAGGGCATCCGAGAACGACGTCGCTTGCGGGCCCGACTTCGGGAGGATGGCCCCGACCTTGATCTCGTCGTCGCTGACGCCGGAGTCGTTCTTGCAGGTACCGGACGAGCCCGCTGTGGCGTCCGCCGAGGCGGCCGGTACGAGACTGGCAACGAGCACGAGCACGAGCGCGCTCGCCCCGGCGAGCGCAACACGACGAGCAGACCTCGGACCGTGCGGGCCCATCGCCGCACCCCCCTTGTTCGGCGACCTGCCCTCGCCGCCAATCAATAGCCCTGGCCGAAACCTGACGCAAGGGTCAGGGTCAGGTACCGGTGGCGCTCGCGATCCGTTCGACGAGCAGTGTTCGCTGGACCTGACCCGTCGCGGTTGTGCGCGGCAGCTCATCGACGATCTCGACACGCCGTGGTTGCTTGAATCCCGCGAGCGAGTTGTCGGAGTGGTCACGGAGTTGGTTGAGGTCGATCAGGTCGCC
>JBKOWY010000104.1:0-44183 GCA_046724655.1 Actinomycetota bacterium | reverse complement strand
CGGGGCAGGTTGCTCACGTGTTACTCACCCGTTCGCCACTTTCCACCCGGGCAAGCCCGGGCTTCTCGTTCGACTTGCATGTGTGAAGCGTGCCGCCAGCGTTCGTCCTGAGCCAGGATCAAACTCTCCATCGAGATCTCGACCACGCCCGAGGGCTGATGGCCACGATCATGAAGAGCCACCGGAACGCCACTGGCGTCCGGCAACTTGGAATTGCTTGAGAGACGTCTCCGGCCGCGCCCCGAGGGGCCCGGCGGGGACGCCCGCACTGGCTTTTGGCATCACTGTTCCGTTTTCAAGGAGCCGCGGCCCGACACCAGGCCGACCGAGGGCCGCAGCCCCCGCCGGGGGTCGTCGGGCGGACACCCACTCCGCGTGCCGCGACGTCTGGTACGGCACAGAGCGTCCGTGTCAACCGCTCGAGCCGGAAGGAGAACCCTCCGGCGAGCGGACCCATTAGCGTATGGGTCGAAGCGCTTACTGTCAAACGGTTCTGAGGCCCCGCGCGTTCCCGACCGGGCGCCATTTTCTTGCTCACCCGGCTCGGATCCGGCGCCATCCCCGCCGCCGCCGCCCCAACCGCAGTAGGCGGCCGTCCAGTTCCCCCGGCGTCAGGGCCAGGGAGGCATCAGTGACCCGCTCGTCGTCCAGGTAAACGCCGCCCTCCTCGATCTTGCGGCGGCCCTCCCGGTTCGAGGCCACGAGCTCGCCCAGGGCGAGCAGCCTGGCGACCTCGATGCGACCGTCCCGCAGCGCCTCGGACGGGACCACCAGCTCCTCGACGTCGCTGGGGGCGGCGTGGTCCTTGAACACGCGGTCGAACTCGGCCTCGGCCCGGGCGCCCGCCCCTTCGCCGTGGTACAGGTCGACGACGGCCCCGGCCAGCAGCCGCTTGAGCCGGGCCCGGTCGGCGGCTTCTGCATTCCCCAGCTCGGCGAGCACCTCGGAGACGCGGTCAGGGTCCCAGCCCGTCGTGAGCTCGAAGTACGGGCGCATGAGCCCGTCGGGGATGCGCATGAGCTTGCCGAACTGCTCCTCGGGCGGCTCGGTGATGCCCACGTAATTGCCGAGGGACTTCGACATCTTCTCGCCGCCACCGATGCCCTCGAGCAGCGGCGTCGTGAGCACGACCTGCGGCGCCTGGTCCACCTGCTCCTGCAAGTGGCGGCCCATGAGGTTGTTGAAGAGCTGGTCGGTCCCGCCTAGCTCGACGTCGGCCTCGACCATCACCGAGTCCCAGCCCTGCAGCAGCGGATACAGCAGCTCCATCAGCGAGATCGGCGCGCCGGCTTGGTACCGGGCGGCGAAGTCGTTGCGCTCGAGGAGGCGGGCGACGGTCACGCGGGACGTGAGTCGCAATGCGTCGGCCATGTCCATGCCGGCAAGCCATTCGGAGTTGTGCCGGATCTCGAGACGATCGGCGTCCGGAATCAGGATCCGCGTTGCCTGCTCGACGTAGGTCGTGGCGTGCGCCTCGATCTCTTCGGTACGGAGCGGGGGCCGCACGGTGGACCGCCCGCTGGGGTCGCCGACCCGAGCAGTGAAGTCGCCGATGATCAACACTGCGACGTGCCCCAGGTCTTGGAACTGGCGGAGCTTGCGCAGCACCACCGCCGAACCGAGATGAATGTCCGACGCGGTGGGGTCGAGCCCGAGCTTCACACGCAGCGGCCGGCCCGTCGCGAGCTTCTCGCGCAGCTGCTCCTCGGTGATGCAGTCGACGGTGCCGGCGCGCAGTACGCGCAACTGCTCGTCGACGTCGGTACCGGCCATGGGTTCGAACGCTACTGCCCGCCCGAAGGGCGTCCGCGGCTCACATTCGGTTCGTCGCGCACGAACCAACGCCAGCGGTAGCCGTCGCCGCGACCGGGGTTCAAGCCCACGCGAGTTGATCGCCCGGGCCGCCGCGGCGGTGCGGTGCCATCGTCCAGCAGGCGAAGTGACCCGCGCACGAGGTCGGTGCCGTTGTCCGCGCCGGTGATGCCGAGCGCTTGGGTCAGGCGAGCGGGGCCGGAGCACAGATCGCGGTCGCGACTGATGACGAGGCGGCGCAGCCGCATGACGTCGATGCCTTCGACCGGCGCGCCCGCTCGGAGCAGCACCGCACTCGCCGAGCCCGTCTCCCCGCAGACGACGTTCGCACACCAGTGCATCCCATAGGTGAAGTAGACGTACAGGTAGCCCGGCGGTCCGAACATCACGCGGTTGCGCGGGGTCTCACCGCGAAAGCCGTGGCTGCCGGGGTCCTCTTCTCCGGCGTACGCCTCGACCTCGACCAACCGTGCCGCAACGCGCCCGAACTGGGGATCGTCGTGGACCAGCAGCTTGCCCAGCAGGTCCGGCGCGAGCTCTCGGGAGTCACGCGCGAAAAAGGAGCGAGGCAGGACCTGACCCCGGCGTGTCGAAGGCGTCACGCCGCTTCGAGCCAAGCGCGCTGTTCGTCGAGCCGGGCGCGGGTCACTGCAAGCTGTTGGCGTACCGGTTCGGGTCCCGCGCCCCCCGGCGTCGTCCGTCGTCGCACAGCCTCGCCCGGCGCGAGCACCGCGCGCGCGACCGAGCCGAGCCGCGGATCGGTCATGACGAGCTCTTCGAGGGCGATGCCGCGCTCCCCCGCCTCCCGGACGAGCGCGCCCACTGCCCGGTGCGCCTCGCGGAAGGGGACGCCTTGCCGCACGAGAAGCTCGGCGAGATCGGTCGCGGCCGAGCTGGCATCGTCCGCGGCTGCCTGCATCCGTTCGGCTACGAACTCGGCGCTGTCGAGGAGGCCGGCCATGGCCGTGAGCGCTCCGAGGCAGGTATCGAGCGCGTCGAACAACGGTTCCTTGTCGCCCTGCAGGTCGCGGTTGTACGAGAGCGGAAGGCCCTTGAGTGTGGCAAGGAGGCCCGTGAGGTCGCCGATCACTTTGCCCGCGCCCCCACGCGCGAGCTCCGCGATGTCGGGGTTCTTCTTCTGGGGCAACATCGACGAACCGGTGCTGTAGGCGTCGGCGAGCCGGAGGAAGCCAAACTCCTCGCTCGCCCACAGCACCATCTCCTCGCCGAGACGGGACAGGTGCACCTGCGTGAGCGCGGCGACGAACACCGCCTCGGCCACGAAGTCGCGATCGGACACGGCGTCCAGGGAGTTCTCGAACCGGCGGGAGAAGCGGAGCTCGGCCGCCACCGCATCCGGGTCGAGGGGCAAGCTCGACCCGGCGAGCGCGCCGGCGCCGAGCGGCGACACGTCCGAGCGGTCGAGCATGTCGCGCCAGCGGTCGACGTCGCGTGCGAACGCCCAGAAGTGCGCCAGCAGGTGGTGGGCGAGCAGCACGGGTTGGGCCCGCTGGAGGTGCGTGTAGCCCGGCAGGTACGTGTCACCGGCGTCCACTGCGCGGCGTACGAGCACCTCCTGCAGCGCGTGCACGGCGCGGGCGACCGCCCGGCCCTGACGCCGCAGAAACAACCGCAGGTCGAGCGCGACCTGGTCGTTGCGGCTGCGACCGGTGTGGAGCTTGGCGCCGGCCTCACCGGCGATCTCGGTCACGCGTCGCTCGATGGCGGTGTGGATGTCCTCGTCGCCGGGCGCGAACTCGAAGCTCCCTTCGGCGAGCTCCTTCTCGACCGCATCGAGCGCGGTGGAGATGGCGGCTGCATCGGTTTCGGTGACGAGGCCGGCGCGGGCCAGCATGGCGACGTGCGCGCGCGAGCCGGCGATGTCGTCGCCGGCGAGGCGGCGGTCGAACGAAAGGCTGCTCGTGAACGCGAGCAGCTCGTCGGCCGGGCCTTCGTCGAAGCGCCCGTGCCAGAGCGGCCGGGCATCACGCTCGGTCATTCCTCGGGCGTTCCCTGCTTCCGGGCCGCAGTCTCGAGGCCCAGCCCCCAGAGGCGCACGAAGCCGGCGGCGTCCTCGTGGCGGAACGCGTCGTCGGCGGCGTAGGTCGCGAGGTCGTAGTCGTACAGGCCTCGGTAGGAGCGGCGACCGGCGACGAAGCAACGGCCGGGCTCGAGCCGCAGCCGCACCTCGCCCGTCACGGGCGCCTGTGACGCGTCGACGAACGCATCGAAGGCGCGAAGGAGCGGCGAGTACCACAACCCGTCGTAGACGAGCTCTGCATACCGGGGCTCGAGGCGGGCCTTCTCGCGCATGAGGTCACGCTCGAGCGTGATGGACTCGAGGTCGGCGTGGGCCAGGATCAACGCGAGCGATCCCGGGCACTCGTAGATCTCCCGGCTCTTGATGCCCACCCGGCGGTTCTCGACCATGTCGATCCGGCCGAAGCCGTACGCCCCGACTGCGGCGCTCACGGCCGGGACGAGCTCGTGCAGCGGCATCGCCGTGCCGTCGAGGGACACGGGCACACCCCGCTCGAAGCCGAGCACCACCTCGCGCGGCTCCTCGGCAGCGCGAGCGGCCGTCGCCGTCAGCGCGTAGACCTCTTCGGGAGGCTCGACCCACGGATCCTCGAGGATCCCGCACTCGATCGTGCGCCCCCACAGGTTCTCGTCGACCGAGTACGGGCTGTCCTTGCGAACGCGAATCGGAATGTCGTGCTCCGCCGCGTACTCGATCGAATCCTCGCGGCTGAAACCCCATACCCGCACCGGCGCGAGCACTTCGAGATCGGGCGCGAGGGCACGAGCGGACACCTCGAAGCGAACCTGGTCGTTGCCCTTGCCGGTGCAACCGTGAGCGACGGCGTCCGCGCCGTGCTCACGGGCAGCACGCACGAGGTGGCGCACGATGAGCGGGCGTGACAGCGCCGAGACCAGCGGGTACTTCCCCTCGTAGAGGGCGTTGGCGCGCAGCGCGGGCGTGACGAAGCCCTCGGCGAACTCGGCGCGCCCGTCGACGACGATGGCCTCGACGGCGCCGGCGGCGAGCGCGCGCTGACGAATCGTCTCCCAGTCGTCGTCGGCGCCCTGGCCGACGTCGACCGCGAGCGCGATCACCTCCGCGCCCCACTCCTCGCCGATCCACTTGACCGCGACGGAGGTGTCGAGACCGCCGGAGTACGCGAGCACGACCCGCTTCGCCATCGGCCGGTCCCCTCTCACAGTCCCGCCAGAGCGGCGAGCTGATCGGCGACCTTGGTGCTGTCAGCGCCCTCGGCGCAGATGACGAGCAGCGTGTCGTCACCGGCGACGGTGCCGAGCACGTCCCGGAACCCGGAACGGTCGACCGCCGACGCGATGACGTGTGCCGACCCGGGCGGGGTTCGGAGCACGACGAGGCTTCCGCTGTGCGACACCTCGACCACGAACTCCCCCATCACACGGCGCAGGTGGTCGTCGGGCGCGCTCGCCTCTTTGGCGTGCTCGGGGATCGCGTACGCCATCGTGCCGCCCGGGATACGGACCTTCACGGCGCCGAGGTCCTCCAGATCACGACTCACCGTCGCTTGGGTGGCGACGATCCCGTCCGCCGCCAGCAACTCGACCAGTTGTGCCTGGCTCGACACCGCCTGCTCCTCGAGCAGGCGGCAGATCCGGTGTTGCCGCTGGGGCTTGCCGAGGGTTGCCATCAGGGCGCTCCGCCGATCGTGAGCCCCGCCAGCAGCGCTCGGACGGCGTGCATGCGGTTGGACGCCTGTTGCCAGACGAGTGACGCGGGTCCGTCGATGACCTCGGCGGTGACCTCTTCGCCGCGATGGGCCGGCAGGCAGTGCAGGAAGACCGCCTGGTCGCCTGCCGCCTCCATCAGCTGGCCGTCCACCTGGTAGCCGGCGAAGGCGGCGCGGCGTGCCGCCGCCTCGTCCTCCTGGCCCATCGACGTCCACACGTCGGTGTAGATCGCGTCCGCGCCCTTCACGGCCTCGTACGGCTCGTTCACGATCTCGACGACGCCGCCGAGATTGCGGGCCCGATCGACGACGTCGTCGTCGAGCTCGTAGCCGGGGGGTGACGCGGCCGTGAGCTCGATCCCGCACAGCGCCGACGCGAATGCAAGTGACGCGGCGACGTTGTTGCCGTCGCCCACGAACACGATCCGTCGCCCGTCGAGCGACCCCAGGCGCTCCCGCAACGTGAGCACGTCGGCCAGCGCCTGGCACGGGTGGGCGCGGTCCGAGAGCAGGTTCACGACGGGAATGTCGACGGCGGCAGCCATTGCCTCGAGGGTCGCGTGGTCGTAGACACGCGCGGCCAGGATCCTGCAGTACCCGGCCAGTGTGCGGGCGACGTCCTCGACGGTCTCGCGCACGCCGAGCGCGACTTCTTCAGGCCGGATGTAGATCGGGTGACCACCCAGCCCGACGACCGCCATCTCGGTCGAGCTGCGGGTCCGGGCGGACGGCTTCTCGAACAAGAGCGCCACGCCCTGCCCCGCGAGCGTCGCCGGGATCGCGTCCGGATCCTCTTTCCATGCGATGGCGCGGTCCAGCAGCGCGGCGAGCCGGTCGGGAGTGAGCGCGTCGACCTCGAGGAAATCACCGGTCATGGCGCTCGCTCCGACAAGTCGCTCAACACGATTGAGAGAATCCCGACCGCTTCGCCGATCTCTTCCTCACTCACCAGCAGCGATGGTGCCAAGCGCACCGCGGTCGGCGTCACTGCGTTCACGATCAGGCCCCGCTCCAGGCACGCCCGGACCACCGCCGCCGCATCGATGCCGGGGGCAAGCTCGGCGGCCAGCAGCAGGCCGCTCCCGCGCACGTCGATCACGGCAGGCAACGCGAGCAGCAAATCCTTCAGCTGCTCCCCCGCCCGGGCGACACGGGCGGGCACGTCCTCGACTTCCATCACGTCGAGCACGGCCAACGCGGCGCGGGCGGCGAGCGGCTGTCCACCGAAGGTCGTCGCGTGGTCGCCGGGACGAAACGCGGCGGCAACATCGGCGCGAGCCCAACACGCGCCGATCGGCACGCCGTTGCCGAGCGCCTTGGCGATCGTGACGACGTCGGGCTGCACCGCCGCGTGCTGATAGCCGAACCAGCGACCCGTCCGCCCGAGCCCGGTCTGGATCTCGTCGATCATCAGCAGCGCCTCGCGCTCGTCGCACCAGCTCCGAACCGCCTCGAGATAGCCGGGCGGCGCGGGGTTGACGCCCCCCTCACCCTGGATGGGCTCGAGCAACACCGCGCACACCCGCTCGTCCAGCGCGGCGGCGAGGGCGTCGGCGTCGGCGAAGGGCACCAGGCGGAAGCCGGCGGGAAGGGGTTGGAAGGTCTCCTGTTTCTGCGGCTGGCCCGTCGCCGCGAGCGTGGTGAGCGTACGGCCGTGGAACGAGCCGTACGTCGACACCACGTGGTAGCGCTCGGGACCACCGCGCGCCTGGCCGTAGCGCCGGGCGAGCTTGATCGCGCATTCATTGGCCTCGGCGCCCGAGTTGGCGAAGAACACGCGTCCACCGCCGCCGAGGAGCGCATCGAGTCGGGCCGCCAGCTGCGGCTGGAGCTCGTTGTAGTAGAGGTTCGACACGTGCCCCAGCGTTCGCGCCTGGTCGGCGACGGCGTCGGCGACGGCGGGATGGGCGTGACCGAGTGAGGTCACGGCCAGCCCCGACAGGAAGTCGAGGTACTCCTGGCCTTCGGAGTCCCACAGCCTGGTGCCTTCGCCGCGCACGAACGCAACGGGAGCGCGCGCGTACGTGCCCATGACGTGCTCGGAGTCGAGCACAGCGATCTCGTCGAGGCGTGTCGTCGGACCGGCTTTCACGGGAACACCATCGTGCCGATTCCCTCACGGGTGAAGAACTCCAGGAGCAACGCGTGCGGGATTCGCCCGTCGAGGATGTGTGCGCGCGTGACACCGGATTTCACCGCCTCTACGCACGAGCGGACCTTCGGGATCATGCCTTCGGACACACGGCCGTCGTCGACCAGTGCGGCGAGCCGATCGACCTCGATGCGCGAGATGAGCGAGCCCTCGTCGTCGACATCGGCATACAACCCGGAGACGTTTGTGAGATACACGAGCTTCTCTGCGTGCACCGCCTCCGCGATCGCGCCCGCCACGGTGTCGGCGTTGACGTTGTACGCCTGACCGGCTTCGTCGACACCCACCGTGGCCACGACCGGGATGAGCTCCTCGCGGATGAGCCGCTCGAGGATCGATGGGTCGATGCGGCGGATGTCGCCGACGAATCCGAGCTTCTCGCTGCGGGGTCCGACCGTGATGAGCCCGGCGTCCTCGCCGGACAGCCCGATGGCAGACGAGCCGTGCTGGTTCAGCGACGCGACGATCTCCCGGTTCACCTTCCCGACGAGCGCCATCCGCACGATGTCGACGGTCTCGGCGTCCGTGACGCGCAGCCCGTCGACGAACTCCGGTTCCTTGCCCAGGCGCCGCATCAGGTCGCTGATCTGGGGGCCGCCGCCGTGTACCACGACGGGGTTCATCCCGACGAGCCGCATGAGCACGACGTCCTGCGCGAACAGTTCGGCGAGCGATGGGTCCTCCATCGCGTGGCCGCCGTACTTGATCACGACGGTCTTCCCGGCGAACTCGCGGATGTACGGCAGCGCCTGGGCGAGGACGGTCGCCTTGGCGCCGGCGTCGCGCACCCGGGGATCCGTGTGTGCGCTCATGACGTGCGCCGGTTCTCGTCGATGTAGGCGTGGCTCAGATCGGTCGTGAGGACCCGCGCTTCGCCCATTCCGAGCTTGAGGTCGCAACGGATATCCACCTCGCGCTGCGCCATCGCCGCCGCGAGCTTCTCGTCGTCATGGGCGGCGGCGACGCCGTCACGGCAGACGACGACGCCGCTGTATGCAATGTCGACCGACTGCGGATCGATGAGCGCGCCACTGGCCCCGAGCTCCGAGATGATCCGGCCCCAGTACGGGTCGGCGCCGTTGAGCGAGCACTGCACGAGTTGGCTCGCCGCCACGGCGCGAGCGGCCCGTCGCGCGTCGTCGCTGGATCGAGCTCCGCGCACCACGACCCGCACCTGCTTGGTCGCGCCTTCGGCGTCGCGGGCCATCTGGAAGGCGAGGTCCTCGCAGATGCTCGCGAGGCCGTCGCGCAATGCGTGCTGGTCGCCGCGACGCGAGCCGGTCGAGCCGATCGGGACGTTCGCGGCCGCACCCCCGGCGAGCAGCAGCACGGTGTCGTTCGTGCTGGTGCTGCCGTCGATCAGCAGCCGGTTGAAGGACCGATCGACGGCGTCCTCGAGCGCCTCGTGAAGGGCGGGAGGCTCGACGGCGGCGTCCGTCGTGATGATGGCCAGCATGGTTGCCATGGCCGGGGCCAGCATCGCGGCGCCCTTCGCCATGCCACCCACGGCCACGGTGGTGCCGTCCCCGAGCTCGACCCGGACGGCGGCCTCCTTGCGGACCGTGTCGGTGGTCAAGATCGCGTCGGCAGCGGCGCGAGCGCCGTCGCTGTCGCTGAGCACGCCCGCGAGCTTCGGGATGCCGGACTCGACCGCCGCAACGGGCAGCGGCACCCCGATGAGACCGGTCGAGCACACGAGCACGTCTCGAGGCGAACAGTCGAGGCTCTCTGCGGTCAGCGCGCACATCAGGCGGGCGTCCGACCGCCCCTGGTCTCCGGTGGCGGCGTTGGCGTTCCCCGAGTTGAGGACGACGGCGGCGGCTCGCCCGTCCCGGAGATGCTCGCGGCTGATCTGCACGGGCGCTGCGCTCACCAGGTTCGTCGTGAAGACGCCGGCCGCGGGCACGGGTCGACGGTCGGCCGCCGCGAGGAGCGCAAGATCGGGCGCGCCGGATGACTTGATCCCACACGCGATGCCACCGGCTTCGAAGCCGCGAGCCGCGGTGACGCTCATGGCATCATCCCGACCGCCGTGAGCCCGGTCGTTTCCGGCAAGCCGAGGACGAGGTTGGCGCACTGCACGGCCTGTCCCGACGCGCCCTTGACGAGGTTGTCGAGCGCACACAGCGCCAGCACGGAGCCGGTGCGTTCGTCGAAGCGAACGGTCACGTGGGCCGCGTTCGATCCGAGGGTGGCCTTGGTCGGCGATGGCTCGTCCGGCACGGCGACGAACGGCTCGCCCGTGTAGAACGCCTTGAAGTGCTCGAGCAGCCCGGCCGTGGAGAGCCCGTCCACCGCCGGACGGGCGTGGCACGTCGCGAGGAGTCCACGCGTCAGCGGGACGAGGTGCGGCGTGAACAGCAGTTGGACGTCCTTTCCTGCAGCCTCGCCGAGCGCCCATTCCATCTCCCCCGTGTGCCGGTGTGTGAGCAGCCCGTAGGCGCCGACGCTCTCGTTGGCCTCCGAGTAGAGGCTCGGCGATGACAGGCCGCGTCCCCGCCCCGACACGCCTGACATGGCGTCGACGACGATCCCGGCCGCTGCGACGAGTCCGCCGGTGAGCAACGGAGCGAGCGCGAGCGCCGCCGCGGTCGGATAGCAGCCGGGCGCGGCGACGTGCGGCCGGCGGACCACGGCATCACGGAAGAGCTCGGGCAGCCCGAACGCGAAGCCGTCGAGCAGCTCGGGCGCGGCATGCGGCCGGCCGTACCAGCGCTCATACACCGGCGCCGGAAGCCGGAAGTCGGCCCCCAGATCGACGATGTGGGCGACACTCTTCTCGAGCTCGGGGACCACACGCTGCGACTCGCTGTGCGGGAGTGCGAGGAAGACAACATCCAGTCCGGCGAGATCACGGGCCTCGAACGGGGCGTACTCGGCCCGGGGATACGCGCTCTCCAGCGACGGGTACAAGCTCGCGACCGTGACGCCCGCGTTCGAGTCGGCCGTCACGTGGACGACCTCGATCTCCGGATGCCCGGCCAGCAGCCGCAGCAGCTCGGCCCCTGTGTAGCCTGAGGCTCCGACCACGCCGGCTCGATACGCCATGATGCATACTATACACGCCAATGCATAGAACCGGGACTGCGGCCGCGCCCTTCGGGGGTGCCGATGCCGGCACGCAGCTCGGCCCCCTCCGGATCACGGTCTCCCCCGCCGCCAACGAGCGCTATTGGGCCTCGGCAGGTGTCGACCACCGGGCTCTCCGCCAGGGCGCCCTCTATCCGCCCATCGCCGCCAACCTCACGATCCTGCTCTTCCAGACCGTCGCCACGCGGCCCCTGCTCCACACAGCCCAGCGACTGGTCTGCCACGGCCGGGCCGAGGCGGGCACGGAGCTCGGGGTGACCGGGACCGTCTCGGAGCGCCACCAGAAGCGTGGTCGGGAGTACGCGGTCGTGCACGCGACCGTAACCCTGCCCGACGGCGCCCCGCTCTGGACGTCGACGGCGACATTCTGCGAGCAATGAGCACGCACCGGCGCGAGCTGCTGCTGACGGCCGAGCTGCTCCGGGCGTATTCACGGCGCGGCAACTTCCACTCCGACGCCGATGAAGCCAGCCGGCTCGGGCTGCCGGGCCTGGTCGCGCAGGGCATGCAGGTTGCGGGACCTGCGTACGGAATGCTGCTCGACGAATGGGGCGAGGACTTCCTCGCCCATGGCGAGATGGAGCTGAAGTTCGTCGGCATGGTCACGGACGGCGAGACCGTCGACGCTCAGGTCACGATCGACGGCGACGCTGGCCTCGCCGAGCTCGAGGTCGTCAACCGGGATCGCGACCGGATGGCGGCCGTCGGCCGGGCCTCTTGCCGAACGGCGTCGACGTAACTCGCTACGGCTGGTCCGGGAGGCGGTGAACGCCGCTTTCGTCGGGGGGCACGGGGCGATCAGCGAGCACGGCGACGACTTGCTCGCGGGCGCGGTCGAACGTCAAGCCGAGCTCGTGCAACACACTGGCGGCCACGCTCTCGTCGTTCCGGAGCAGTCCGAGCAGGAGATGCTCGGTACCGATGTAGTTGTGGCCGAGCTGCAGCGACTCGCGTAGCGAGTCTTCGAGGGCTTGCTTGGCGCGCGGCGTGAACTGGGGAGCACCGACCGGCGGAGAGGTGCCACGCGTCAGTTCCCGCTCGACGGCATGGCGCACGGCGGCGAGCCGGATGTCGAGCGATTCGAGGGTTCGGGCCGCTACCCCCTGACCCTCGTGGACGATCCCGAGCAGCAGGTGCTCGGTGCCGATGGAGCTGTGGTTCAGCAGGCGCGCTTCCTCCTGGGCCAGCACGACAACCCGGCGGGCGCGATCCGTGAACCGCTCGAACATTGATCTCCTTGTCGCCCTCGCAAGCTCGGGCTTTGCGGTGACGGTCGGCAAAGCCGGCGTCACCGCCGCGCCCAAGGCTATGACCCGATGTGCGCGTCTTGAAGTCGGTCCCGGAGCGCGTCCGGGACGGGAGCCGAGTCGTGGGTGCCCGGCTTCACGCTGACGTACGTCACGACCCCGACGCAGACGGGCCGCTCGCCAACCGCTGCGCTGTACCGGACGTCGAACGAGGCGTTGCCCAGACGTGCCGTCTCGACCGCGATGTCGACGGGCTCGTCGAATCCTGCCGGGCCCTGCCATTCGACCACCGCCTTCACCAGCATCAGGTCGAAGTCGCGGAAGAACGCCTCGGGCGGGTCGAAGCCCATGGCGTCGAACCAGCGCGTGCAGGCCTCGTCGAAGTACGTGAGCCAGTGCGCATTGAACACGACCCCTTGCGCATCGACCTCGGCGTAACGGGGACGAACCCGGTGGACGAAGGGCACGTCTCAGCCTCGCAGCTCGCCGCCGTGCTCACGGGCGACGGCGTCGACGCAGCGCCTCCTGATCTCCCCGACCTCGTTGTCGGTGAGCGTCCGGTCAGGTGCGCGGAGGCGCAGGTTGAAGGCGAGGCTCTTGCGCCCCGGGCCCAGCGCCTCCGAACGGAACACGTCGAAGAACCGGACGTCCTCGAGGAGGTCGCCCGCGGCTCCCTGAAGCGTCGCGGCGACCGCTCCGGCGGGGACGTCCTCGTCAACCACGAACGCGAGGTCGATGCTGGACCGTGGGTACGGGGACGGCGGCCGGAACGTGCGGTCACGACGACGAGCGCCGAGCAGCTCGTCGAGGTCGACCTCGAGAGCCACGACGGGCGGCGCCAGGTCGAGCGCGGCGAGCGCCGCCGCCGCGACCTCGCCCAACGCGCCCACATCCCTGCCGTCGACGACGACGGCTGCGGCCCGCGCCGGGTCGAACCCGGGAGGTGTCGCCGGCTGCGCCTTCCCGTCGGCGATCTCCAACGCGTCGAGGACCTCGCTGACGATGTCGACGGCGTCGTAGGGATCGACGGGACGGTCGGGCTCGACGGGTTGGCGGCGGACGTCGCCGGTGAGCACCGCGGCAATGTGCAGCCGCTCCTCGGGCACGACGGCGTCCTTCGACGTCGGCGCCAGGAACACCCGGCCCATCTCGAACAGTGCCACGTCGGTAATGCCGTGCGCCCGATTGAACGCAACGGCGCGCAGCAAGCCGGGCAGGATCCTCGTGCGCAGCACCGACTCCTCGGCACGCAATGGGTTCGCCGCTTCCACCGCCCGGTCGACCAGCGCGCCGGCGCGTTCGAGGTCGGCGCGGGCGACGAGCGGGATCGTCACCGCCTCCGCCAACCCCGCGCCGACGAGGGCGTCGGCCACCAGGCGGCGTTCCCGCTGCGACCGCGTGAGCCTGCCGACTTGCTCGTCTGGCCTGGCCACCGTCCGGCCGATGGAAGCGAAGCCGATGCGCCGGGCGATCTCCTCGACGATGTCGATCTCGCGCTCGAGGTCGGGACGGAACGTGGGTGCGACGGCGGTGATGTCGTCGCCCGATCCCGAGACCTCGATCCCCAATGGTCCGAGCGCGTCGAGGATCTCGCGATCCGTGAGGCTCGTCCCGAGCACCCGGTTCACCTTGCTCGTGCGGACCCGGATCCGCGCCGGTTCGATCGGTCGTGGGTACTCGTCGACGACGTCGGGCGCGACCCGCGCCCCCGCAACCTCCGCGAACAGCTCCATCGCCCGCTCGGCGTGCTCGGCGACGCCGTTCGGGTCGATGCCGCGCTCGAAGCGGGCGCTCGACTCCGAACGCAGCCTGAGCCGCTTCGAGGTGCGCGCGATACCCATGCGCTCGAAGTACGCGGCTTCGAGGAGAATGGTCTTGGTGGCGTCGGAGACCTCGGACGTTCCCCCGCCCATGATCCCGGCGATCGCCTGCGGCACGCCGTCGCCGTCGCAGATCAGCAGGTCCTCCGGCTCGAGCTCACGCTCGACACCATCGAGCGTCGTGATCCGCTCGCCCCGCTCGGCAAGGCGCACGAGGATCCCGCGGCCGCCGAGCCGGTCCAGGTCGAACGCGTGCAGAGGCTGATTGCGCTCGAGCAGCACGTAGTTGGTGACGTCGACCACGTTGCTGATCGGTCGCATGCCCGCCTTCACCAGCCGTTGCGTGAGCCATGCCGGTGACGCGCCCATCGTCACCTGCGCGACTCGCGCGACGTAGCGAGGGCACCGGTCCGGCGCCTCGACGCGGACCGTGATGTCCGACTTCACGGCGGGGTCGGTCGGCGCGTGGGCCTCGGGCACGTGCAGGGGCAAGGTGAAATGCGCCGCGAGCTCCCGCGCGACCCCCACGATGCACATGGCGTCGGGCCGGTTCGGCGTGATGGACAGATCGAAGATCACGTCATCGAGGGCCAGCAGCCGACGCACATCGGCACCCGCTTCGGTGGTGCGATCCAGGTGCACGATGCCCTCGTGATCGTCGCCGAGGCCGAGCTCGTCGGGGGCGAGGAGCATGCCGTCCGACTCGACGCCGCGGATGGTCCTGCGCTCGAGGGCGCCGAGCTCGGGGAGGCGCGCACCCGCAGGCGCGTACGGCACGATGTCGCCGGCGGCGACGTTGCGCGCGCCGCAGACGACCCGGGTCGAGCCACTCCCGTAGTCGACGTCGACGACCGTGAGCTTGTCGGCGTTGGGATGGGGCTCGACGCCGAGCACACGTGCGGCCACGACGCCCGCGACGTCGCGGCCGGGTTCTTCGACCGCCTCGACCTCGAGACCGAGCTGGTTCAGGGCGGCGACGATCTCGTCGACCGGCGCCTCGACCGGAGTGAAGTCCCGGATCCAGGACAGCGGAACACGCATACGGCGAACCTAGTGAAAGGGGCACCTCAGACAGGCGGCCGGGTCCCCCGGCCGCCGTACCGAGACGATGGTGGGCTGGAGCGGCGAGCTTGCGAGCGCGACCAAAGGAACTGCTCAGTACCGAGTGAGGAAGCGGACGTCGTTGTCGAAGAACCTGCGGATCTCGTCGATGCCGTAGCGGATCATCGCGATGCGCTCGAGCCCGAATCCGAACGCGAAGCCCTGCCACTCCTCCGGGTCGTAACCGACCGCTTCGAAGACGTTGGGGTCGACCATCCCGCAGCCGCCGAGCTCGATCCATCCCGTGTCGGAGCACACGCGGCAGCCCTCGCCGTGACAGAAGACGCAACTCACCGCGAGCTCGGCCGACGGCTCGGTGTACGGGAAGTAGTCGGAGCGGAAACGCGTGCGCACCGACTCGTCGTCGAACAGCCGCTTGACGAACACCTCGATTGTTCCGAACAGGTCGGCGAGTGTGATGTCGTGGTCGACCGCCAGGCACTCGATCTGGTGGAAGACCGGTGAATGGCGGGCGTCGAGGGTCTCGTTGCGGTAGGTGCGACCCGGCGCGACGACGTAGATCGGGGGCTCGTTCGTCTCCATGGTGCGAATCTGCACGGGCGAGGTGTGCGTGCGCAGCATCACCTGCTCTTCCCCCCCGAGCCGCACGTACAGCGTGTCCTGCATCGAGCGGGCCGGATGGGCGGGTGGGATGTTGAGCGCCTCGAAGTTGTGCCAGTCGTCCTCGACCTCGGGGCCCTCGGCGACGCGATACCCGAGTCCGGCGAAGATGTCCTCCAGCTCGCGCTGGACCTGGGTGACGAGGTGCAGATGGCCACGGGTGCGACCGTGACTGCCCATGCTCAGGTCGAGACGCTCGCCCGCGGGTTCTCCGCCGCCCTCTGCGATTGCCGCACGACGACGCTCGATCGCCTCGGCGATCGCCGCCTTGTAGCCGGACACCGCCTTGCCCGCGGCGCGCCGGTCATCGACGGGCAGGGTCTTGATGGCCTCGGTGACGACCGCGGCGGGTGACCGGCGGCCCACGTACCGGCGCTCGAGGTCGGCGAGGTTGTCGAGGCTCGTTGCAGTCGCTGCGGCGTGGCCCGCGTCCTCTCCCGCCTTGTCGAGGAGCCGCTGCGCTTCGTCGAGGTTCACGGCGCGGCCCGCCGCTGCCGGACGGCCTCGAACGCCAGCACCGTGCCCGCCATGCCGACGTTCAGTGACTCGGCGGGCGGTTCGATCGGGATGGTGACCCGTGCGTCGAGATGATCGTCGAGCCCGACGGGCAGCCCGGCGGCCTCGTTGCCGAGCACGATCGCGACCCCGCCCGTGAGATCGACCCGGTCGAAGTCCTCGCCGCCCGACGCAGCCGCTGCGAGGCGCCGCCGTCCGTGGCGGCTGAGCGCGTCGAGCACCTTCACCGGATCGTCCGCCTCTACTACGGGAACTCCGAACACCGCTCCGGCCGACGATCGCACCACTTTCGGGGCATGCGGGTCCACCGAATTGCCGCAGAACACTACTCCTGCGGCTCCCGCCGCCTCCGCGCTGCGCAGCAACGTGCCCGCGTTGCCGGGATCGCGCACCGTCACCGCCACGAGAACCAGACGGTCACGATCCAGCTCGTCGAGCTCAGGACGCGTCATCGATGCAACCGCGAGTACCGGCTGCGGGGTCACCGTGTCACCGATCCGCTCGAGCACCCCTTCCTTGAGCTCGTAGATGGGCACGTCGAGGGTCCGTAGCCGATCCGTCAATGCGTTGAACGCGCGGGCCGCGCCCGGGCCGACGTATGCGCTTTCGAGCGTCGCACCGCGGTCGATTGCTGCGTCGACGCCGCGGGGACCTTCGACGACGAACGCACGCTCGTCTCGACGCCCTCGAGGGTCACGAATCAGGTTCCGCAGCCGCCGAACGCGGTGGTGCCGGGGACCGAGCGCCGGCACGGCGAGTTCAGGCCGCTTGGTGCGCCTCGCGCGCGGTCGCCACGAGCGCGCCGAACGCGGCCGCATCGTTGACCGCGAGATCGGCGAGGATCTTGCGGTCGATGTCGATGCCGGCCGCCCGGAGCCCGGCGACGAAACGCGAGTACGAGATGTCGTGCTGGCGACAGGCGGCATTGATGCGCACGATCCAGAGCCGGCGGAACTCACCTTTGCGGGCGCGGCGGTCTCGGTAGGCGTATCGCCGCGAGCGCATCAGCTGCTCGTTGGCCTTCTTGAAGCCTCTGCTCTTCGCGCCGGAGTAGCCCGACGCCGCCTGCAGCACGGCGCGGCGATGCTTCTTCCCTTGGACGGAACGCTTCACCCTGGCCACCGTGGCTTCCTCCACTACCTCTCTGGTCGCACTTGCTTGAGCAAGTGCTCCAGCCAACCATCATCTCGGTCCGGGACCGGGGAACCCCCGGCCCCTGCCCGAGGTGCCACCCTGTGTCGCCTCGCTACCTCCCCAGGAGGCGCTCGACGTGCTTTCGGTCGCCGCCGGTCACCTCGGCGCCTCGCGCCAGCCGCCGGGTGCGCCGACTCGACTTCTTCTCGAGCAGGTGCGAACGGAACGCCTTCCGCCGCCGGATTTTGCCCGACCCCGTGACCTGGTAGCGCTTGGCCGCCCCCCGGTGTGTCTTCATCTTCGGCATCACTGCGCTCCTTCGCTGCCGTTCCCGCCCGGCGGAGGTGGGGCCGCCGCCGCCCGGGTCCGGGCGGGCCGCTTCATCGGATTCAGGACCATCGTCATGTTGCGCCCGTCCTGCCGTGGCGCCGACTCGACGGTGGCAATGTCGCTCACCTGATCGGCGACGCGTTCCAGGATCCGCAGCCCAAGCTCGGGATGGAACACCTCTCGTCCGCGAAACATGATCGTGAGCTTCACCTTCGACCCCTCGGCGAGGAAACGCTCGACGTGCTTCATCTTCGTCACGTAGTCGTGCTCGTCGATCTTGGGCCGGAACTTCATCTCCTTCACGACGACGCTCGTCGCCTTCCGCCGTGACTCCTTGCGCCGCTGCTGCTGCTCGTACTTCCACTTGTTGAAGTCCATGATCCGGCAGACCGGCGGATTGGCGTTCGGTGCGACCTCCACGAGATCGAGCTCCTCGTCTCGGGCGATCGCGAGTGCCTCCGGTAGCGGCTTCACCCCGAGCTGCTGCCCGTCGGGTCCGATGAGCAGGACCTCGCGAGCCCGGATGCGGTCGTTGATCCTGGCGTCGTCTGTGGCTATGTGATCACCCCTTGGCCTCGCGTCGCTAGTAGGTCCGCCACGGCGCCGAAACGCGAAGATGGCGGACACCGGAAGTCCGCCATCGCTCGACCGCTGGGGCGGCCGTGACAACGAACCCGGGCTCGAACCCCCCGGGGACCGGGCGATGCGGCCGGGTGGGGAAAGCGGCGAAGGCGCCGGTCCCACTTCCCAGTTCGGATGTGAAGAGGTCAGGATATCAGCGTGAGCACGCTCTGGACGCCGGGCGGCGAGCACGAGCCGTCACCGCAGGAAGCCGAGGGACAAGCGCCGCGAGCCGAAGCAGGCGCCGCCGGTGACCTGACGGACGAGCAGGCACGGGAGCAGCTCCGTGAGCTCCGGGAGCAGCTGGCGGCCACGCCGGTCGCCGACATCGTCGCCAATCACGCGATCGGACTCTGGGAGCTCGCGGTGTTGCATCTCTCGCCGCAGGAGGGACAGTCGCCCGACCTCGAGCAGGCCCAGCTCGCCATCGACGCGATGGGTGCGCTCGTCGAGGGGCTCGGCGACCGCCTCGGGCGCCACGAGCAACCGCTTCGCGACGCGCTGAGCCAGCTGCGGCTTGCCTTCGTCGAGATGACCCGGCGAGAAGAAGGCGACGCCGGCGAGGGGAGTGGCGGATAGGGCGCGGATAGCTTCCAGCTGTGGCATCGCGCATCGAGCACTACGCCATGATCGGCGATACACAAACCGTCGCGCTCGTCGGCGACGACGGCTCGATCGACTGGATGTGCGCACCCAGGTTCGACAGCGGAGCCTGCTTCGCCGCGCTCCTGGGAGACGAGAACCACGGGCGCTGGCAGATCGCGCCGGCCGCGGGAGGCCGCGCCACGCGCCGGCGGTATCGCGACCACACGCTCGTCCTCGAGATGGAGTTCGACACGCCCGACGGGTCGGTCCGGATCGTCGACTTCATGCCCATCCGGGACCAGACCGTCGACGTGATCAGGATCGTCGAAGGCATACGTGGACATGTGCCGATGCGCATGCACTTGACCATCCGCTTCGACTACGGACACATCATTCCCTGGGTGCACAACATCGGGGGCGCCCTGGCGGCCGTGGCGGGTCCGGACGCGCTCGTGCTCCGCACGCCGGTCGAAACGCGCGGCGTCGGGCACTCGACGGTTGCAGAGTTCACGATCCGCCACGGTCAGCGTCTGGCGTTCAGCCTCGCGTGGTACCCGTCGCACCAGCACCTACCGCGTCCGCGGAACGCGACCTGGTCCCTGACCCGGACCGAGTCGTGGTGGCACAACTGGGCGAAGAAGTGGACCTACGACGGCGACTGGCCCGAGGCCGTGCAGCGCTCGGTCATCACACTGAAGGCGCTCACGTACGCGCCGACGGGCGGCATCATGGCCGCGCCCACGTCGTCGCTGCCGGAGTGGATCGGCGGCGTCCGCAACTGGGATTACCGGTTCTGCTGGCTCCGTGACGCGACGTTCACGCTCCTCGCCCTGATGCACGCCGGGTACGGGGAGGAAGCCAAGGCCTGGCGGGCGTGGCTGCTGCGCGCCGTGGCCGGCGAGGCGTCCGATCTGCAGATCATGTACGGGCCCGCCGGCGAACGCCGGCTGACGGAATGGGAGGTGCTCTGGCTTCCCGGCTATGAGGGCTCCCAGCCCGTCCGGATGGGCAACGCGGCGTCCGAGCAGTTCCAACTGGACGTGTACGGGGAGGTCATCGACGCGCTGTACCAGAGCCGCCGCAGCACCATCGCCGGACGCGACGTCAACGCCCGCAACCTGATTGTGGCGCTCATGAATTCCCTCGAGCACGCCTGGAAACAGCCGGACGAAGGCATCTGGGAGGTGCGGGGGCCCCGTCAGCACTTCACCCACTCGAAGGTCATGGCCTGGGTCGCGTTCGACCGTGCCGTACGCGGCCTCGAGGAGTTCGGCGACGAGAGCGACGCACTGCGCATCGCACGGTGGACGGGTTTCCGCGACGAGATCCACGCCGAGGTGTGCGCCAAGGCGTTCGACGAAGATCGCAAGACGTTCGTCCAGGCGTACGGATCCACGAACCTCGACGCCGCGTTGCTGATGATGCCACTCGTCGGCTTTTTGCCCGCGACCGACGAGCGAGTGCAAGGGACGGTCGCCGCCATACAACGCGAGCTGACCACCGACGGCTTCGTCAGGCGCTACACGACCGACAGCGCCGTTGACGGGCTCCCCCCGGGCGAAGGCGTGTTCCTACCGTGCACGTTCTGGCTGGTCGACAACCTCGCGCTGATGGGGCGCGTCGACGAAGCGCGCGCCTTGTTCGAACAGTTGATCGGGTTGACCAACGACGTGGGACTCCTCGCCGAGGAGTACGACCCAGAGGGCAACCGGCAACTCGGCAACTTTCCGCAGGCGTTCACGCACGTGTCGCTCGTCAACAGCGCGTGCAACCTGTCGCGGATCGAGGGTGCGGGCGGACCCGCCCATCACCGCGGTGGACCTAGCCGCACTTCCTGATTGCCGCCGCCTCCCAGCGCCCGGGCAGACCGGCTTCCACGTCGAACTCGACCAGCGCGTCCTGGCCAATCTTGCGGCTGCCGTCGGCGATCGCGGTGGCGTGGAACGCGAAGGTCCGGCCGTCCTCGGTCGTGATCTCCCCGAAACCGCGGCTCTCGTCGAAGCTGCGCACCTGACCGCGCAAGCGGGCGATCAATGGACGATCTTGGCGATCGGCAGCTCGATGATGCCCGTCGCGCCGTGCTCCTTGAGGGCGGGAATCAGCGTGTTGATCTCGGCCTTGGCAACGACGGCCTCGAGTGCGTAGCCCTCGGTGCCGGCGAGTTTGGACACTGTCGGTGACCGGAGTGCCGGGAGCAAGTCGATCACCTCGTCGAGACGGCCTTCGTCGACGTTGAGCTTGACCAGCACGCGGCCGCGCGCCTCGAGCGCGCCTGTGAGCAAGGTGCGGAGCTGTTCCATCGCCTTCCGACGCTCGGGATCGGCGTGCGCGTCCGGATTCGCGATCAGCTCGGTGTGGGAGACCAGGATCGTGTCGAGCACCTTCAGTCCCGCGACTTGCAGCGCGCGGCCCGTCTCGGTGAGCTCGACGACGGCGTCGGCGATCTCGGGCACCTTCGCCTCGGTGGCGCCGTACGACAGGGAGATGTCGGCGTCGACGCCATGCTTCTCGCAGTACCGCCGCGTCAGCTCCGGGTACTCGGTGTGGATGCGGACGCTGGGAGGAAAGTCCGTGACCCCCCGCCACGGCGAATCGGCTGCGACCGCGAGCACGACACGGACGGGACGGGCGGTCGCTTTCGAGTAGTGCAGCTCGGTCAGCGTGACGACGTCAGCCCCGGTCTCCTCGACCCAGTCGCGTCCCGTGACGCCGAGGTCGAACAGTCCGTCCGCCACATACCGGGGGATCTCCTGGGGCCGCAGGATGCGGACGTCGGCCACGCGCGGGTCGTCGATCGACGCGCGGTAGTCGACGTCCGAGCCACGGTTGAGCGCGAGGTCGGCGTCTTCGAACAGCTGGATCGTCGCCTGCTCGAGGGAGCCCTTGGGAAGGACGAGGCGGAGCACTCAGTCCGTCCGCTTCCCGAGTTGGCGCAGCAGGTCGACCATTTCGACGGCCGTGGCCGCCGCCTCGGCACCTTTGTTGCCTTCCGCTCCGCCGGCCCGGGCGAGCGCCTGGTCGAGGTCGTCGGTGGTCAGCACGCCGAAGGAGATGGGAACGCCGGTGTCGAGAGCGACGCGGCTGATGCCGGCCGCGCACTCACCGGCGACGTACTCGAAGTGCGGTGTGTCGCCGCGGATGACGGCGCCGAGGCAGACGACGGCATCGTGTTCGCCCGACTCCGCCAGTCGCTTCGCCGCGAGCGGGATCTCGAACGCCCCCGGTACCCACACCACCGGCACCGCGGCGTGCTCGAGCCCTCGGGCGCGCAGTTCGTGGAGCGCGCCGTCGAGCAGCCGCTTCGTCACGTCGCCGTTGAACCGCCCGGCGACGATCGCCAACCGCATGCCCGACGCGTCGAGGCTGCCTTCGTACTCCCTGTACGTCCCCATAAACGCTCTTACGAGGCTAACTGCGCCCGAGTCCCTCGTCTTCGATTTCGAGGAGGTGGCCCATCTTCTCCTGCTTGGCGCGGAGGTAGGCGATGTTCTCGTCGGTGGGGTGCGAGCGCAGCGGGACCCGCTCGACGATCTCGAGGCCGTAGCCCTCGAGGCCGCCGTACTTGGCCGGGTTGTTGGTCATGAGGCGCATCGTCGAGATGCCGAGGTCGACGAGGATCTGCGATCCGATGCCGTACTCGCGCGAGTCGATCGGGAAGCCGAGCTCGACATTGGCTTCGACGGTGTCGCGGCCCTGGTCCTGCAGTGTGTACGCGCGCAGCTTGTGACCGAGGCCGATGCCCCGTCCCTCGTGCCCTCTGAGGTAGACGATCACCCCTTGGTCCTCGAGCGCGACGTGCTCGAGGGCGAGGTCGAGCTGGACCCCGCAGTCGCAACGGATCGACCCGAACACGTCGCCGGTCAGGCACTCCGAGTGCACGCGCACGAGCACGTTCGGTTTGCCCGCGACCTCGCCACGCACGAACGCCATGTGCTCGGTCCCGTCGAGGAGCGACTCGAACACGTAGGCGGTGAACTCGCCGTACTTGGTCGGGATGCGGGCCTCGGAGATCCGGCGGACGAGCTTCTCTCGATGGCGCCGGTAGCGGATCAGGTCGGCGATGGAGATGAGCCGGAGGCCGTGCTCGGCGGCGAAGCGGTCGAGCTCGGGCAGGCGCGCCATCGTGCCGTCGTCGTTCACCACCTCGGCGAGCGCGCCCGCCGGGTACAGACCGGCGAGGCGGGCGAGGTCGACGGCCGCCTCGGTGTGGCCTGCCCGCTTGAGCACGCCACCGTCCCGGTATCGCAACGGGAAGATGTGGCCCGGCCGGGCCAGGTCGTCGGGCGTGCTGGCCCGGTCGATGAGCGTGTGCACGGTCGTCGCGCGATCGGCGGCGGAGATGCCGGTGGTCGTGCCCCGCTTGGCGTCGACGGAGACCGTGAACGCGGTGCGGTACGCCGTGGTGTTCTCCGCGACCATCATCGGCAGCTGGAGCTCGTCGAGGCGCGCGCCCTCGAGCGGCATGCACACCACGCCGCTCGTGTGCCGAATTATGAACGCCATCGCCTCGGGCGTCACCTTCTCGGCCGCGATGATGAGGTCGCCCTCGTTCTCCCGGTTGGCGTCGTCGACGACGATCACCAGCTCGCCGTCGCCGATGGCGGTGATCGCGTCCTCGATCGTGCTGAACGGCATCGTCAGATCCCTTCGCGGGAAATCGGTGTGAGCAGTCGTTCGACGTACTTGGCTATGAGGTCGACCTCGATGTTGACGGGCGCACCGGTTTCCTTGTGTCCGAGGCTTGTGACCGCGAGCGTGTGCGGGATCACCGCGACGTCGAACGTCTCGTCGCTCACGGCCGCGACGGTGAGGCTGATGCCGTCCACCGCAACGGATCCCTTCTCGACCACGTAGCGCAGCGCGTCTGCCGGCGCGGAGAACGTGAACAGGGTCGACCCATCCGGGAGAGGTGTGCGCGAGTCGACACGCCCGACGGCGTCGACGTGCCCCTGCACGAGGTGTCCTCCGAGCCGGTCGGACGGCCGCAACGGACGTTCGAGGTTCACCGGCTCGCCCACTTCGAGCGCGCCGAGCGCGGTGCGGTTCAGCGTCTCGATCACCGCGTCGGCTGCCCACCACTTGTCTCCGAGCTCGACGACGGTCACACAGCAGCCGTTCACCGCGATCGAATCGCCCACGGTTGCGTCCGCAATGACTGTCACGGCCTCGATCTCGACGCGGGCGCCACCATCATGGGGCTGGATCCCGCGAACCTTGCCGAGCTCCTCGACGATGCCGGTGAACATGTCAGTGGTCCCCGGGCTCGTACTCGAGGCGGACGTCGTCACCGAGTGGTGTTGCGGAGACGAGTTGCCACGCATCGGCATCAGCGACCGTGTCGCGGTCGGGCTGCGGAAACGCGGGGAGCCCGCGTGGACCGAGCACCGTGGGCGCGACGTACGCGATGAGGCGGTCGGCCAGCCGGGCTGCGAGCAGCTCTCCGTGCAGGGTCGCGCCTCCCTCGACCATGGCTTGCACGACGTCGTGGCGCCCCAGCAGGTCGAGAGTCGCCTCGAGGTCGACGCCCCCCGGGCCGTGCGGCACGGTCTCCACCTTCGCTTCCGCCGCCCGCCATCCGTCCACGGCGGTGGACGGAGCCGCGTCCGTGGTGACCACCAAGGTGGGCGCGAGCCCCGGGTCGAACAGCGGCCCGGTCGGGGGCACGCGGCCCCGGCTGTCGAGCAGGACGCGGAGCGGCTGCCGTTCGACGGGCGGTTCAACGTCACGCGCCGTCAAGGTCGGCTGGTCGGCGAGGGCCGTACCGGCACCGATGACGACGGCCTGCGACTCGGCTCGCAGGCCGTGGGCGTCGGCGCGGGCGGTGGGGCCGGTGATCCAGCGGGACGAACCGTCCGCGGCAGCCGTCCGCGCGTCGAGGCTCATGGAGGTCTTGAGCAGGCACCAGGCGCGGCCGGTGCGGCGATGGTGCAGGTAGGGACCGAGCGACCGCGCCGCGGCCGCGGCTCCGGTCCCGACGACAACGTCGATGCCGGCGGCGCGGAGCTGCTCCAGTCCTCGCCCGGCCACTCGGGGGTCGGGGTCTTCGAGGGCCACGACCACCCGCCCCACCCCCGCCGTGATCAGCGACTCCGTGCAGGGCGGCGTCCGGCCGTGATGGGCGCACGGCTCGAGGGCGATGTAGGCGGTCCCGTCCTGGGCGTACTCACGGGCGGAGGCGAGGGCGACGGCCTCGGCGTGCGGAGAGCCCGGCCGCTCGTGGAAGCCTTCGCCGCGCACGTCACCGCGCTCGTCGACGATGACGGCCCCGACCCAGGGGTTCGGCGGCGCCGTCCGGCGGCCCCGCTCCCCGAGCTCGACGGCGCGGGCCATCAGCTCGGCGTCGCGTTCCCTGGCTCCGTCCACCTGCGCACCTCGGCTAGACAGACCTTCGGGGTCTCCCGAGCGCGGGGACGGTGCAGCCGACGCGCCGCGCGAGGACGCCGGCGATCACCCTCTCCCATCCGGACTCTTACCGTCGGCCCCGGCTTGCACCGGGTCAACCACACGGCTGGCGGCCGTGGGCTCGCGGGCTCCCGCAGGCTCGCTGCGGCTACCGCCGGTCGGGACTTGCACCCAAACCCCGAGGGCTCTTGGTTTGCTTTCCTGTCTCTTGACTAGGGGGTCAACTGTACCCGGGGCGAAAGTGTAACGCGTTTCAATTCTGGCTTCAATGGGGGTGTTCGCCGGCGAGGAGCTCGAGCGCATGCCGAAGTCCGGGCAGGATCGCCTCGAGGCACTCCACCGCGCCGCTCGACGAGCCGGGCAGGTTGCAGACGAGCGCCTGCCCCACCGTCCCGCACACGCCGCGCGAGAGCATGCCGAAGGCTCGGTCGCCACGGTCGCTCACCCGCCGCATGGCTTCGGCGAAGCCAGGGGCCTCCCGCTCGAGCACGGTGCGCGTTCCCTCGGGGGTGAGGTCGCGCGGTCCGAATCCGGTCCCGCCCGTCGTCACCACCAGCCCGGAGAAACTGGCGGTCAGGTCACGCAGCGAGCCGGCCACGGGGTCGATGCCGTCGCCGCTCACGCGGTGGTCGACCACTTCGTAGCCGGCCTCCCGGAGGCGGCTGACCACCGCCCGCCCCGATCGATCATCGCGAGTACCGGCGGCCACGCCGTCCGAGACCGTCAACACTTTCGCCTCGGACGTCGCCGGCGTCACTTCGATGATCCTTGCTCGAGGGCGGCACGCACCCGGGCCAGGAGGTCGACAGGAGCGAACGGCTTCACGATGTAATCGACCACGCCTTCGATGCCTTTGCGCAATTCCGTCGACGGCGAGCTCTTGGCGGTGAGGAAGAGGACCTTGCTCTGCCGAGTGCGCGGGTCAGCGTGCAACGCGTGCAGAACCTCGTGGCCGTCGACGCCGGGCATCACAACGTCGAGCAGGACGACATCGGGACGAACCCGGCGCGCGATCTCAACGGCCTCCGAGCCGTCGTGCGCGACGTGGACGCCGTACCCTTCGAGCTCGAGGTTCACTTGGATCGCGGTGACGATGTCCGGGTCGTCGTCGACGATCAGGACTTGGTCGGCCACGCTGCTTCCCGGATCTGCCGGGCCGCCGCGGCCGGGTCGTCGGCGTGGAAGATCGCGCTCCCCGCGACGAGGATGTCGGCGCCCGCTGCTGCCGCCTGCGGCGCGGTAGTGCGATTGATACCGCCGTCGATCTCGAGCTCGACGGGCAAGTGGCGTTCGTCGACGACCTTGCGCGCGGTCACGAGCTTGTCGAGCACGGACGGGATGAAGGCCTGACCGCCAAAGCCCGGGTGAACGCTCATGAACAACAGCACGTCGATTTCCTCGACGTATGGCAGCACGGCATCCACGGGCGTCTCCGGGTTGTGGGTGAGACCGACGCGCATGCCGAGCTCGCGCATGCGCGCGAAGAGCGGACGCGGGTCCCCGAGCTCGATGTGGATCGTGCAGCTGTCGGCGCCGGCATCGGCGAAGTCCTCCAGAAGCTCCTCGGGGTTGTCGACCATCAGGTGACAATCGAGATACAAGTCGGTGCGCTTTCTGAGCGACTTCACGACCGGCGGCCCGATCGTCAAATTGGGCACGAAGTGACCGTCCATCACGTCGACGTGCAGCAGATCGGACTGGTCGGCGACGCGCTCGACTTCGTCGGCGAGCTCGGCGAAGTCCGCCGAGAGGATCGAAGGCGCCAGCTTCACGACCTCACCCTATGTGCGCCGTAACCGGAGAACGAACATGCCGTCGGTGTTCGCGTCGTGCGGGAGCAAGAACGCCCCCCTCCCCCGCGGCCGCCACGGTGGGCCCGGCGGCGGTTCGGCCACGAGGTTCGGGAGCTCGCGCATGGCCCAGTCGACACCAGTGGTCTCCTCATACGTCAGGGTGCAGACCGAGTACACGATGACGCCACCCGGCCGCACGACCTCCGCCGCGGCGCGGAGCAGGTCCCGCTGGAGTGTCGCGAGGGGCGCGAGCTGGTCGATGGTGATTCGCCAGCGCGCCTCGGCGCGGCGGCGGAGCACGCCGAGGCCGCTGCAGGGAGCGTCGACGAGGACGCGATCCGCTCGGGCCGGCCGGGCCGGCAGGGCCCGGCCGTCGGCCACCACGGGAAAGACGCACCGGAGCCCCAGGCGGTGGGCGGCCGCCGACACGAGCCGGATCCGTCCGGGATGGATGTCGGCGGCGAGGACGCGTCCTTCGTCGCCGACTCGCTCTCCGATCGCGGTCGCCTTGCCGCCGGGGGCGGCAGCGACGTCGATGATGGTCTCGCCCGGCTGTGGATCGAGGATCGCCACGACCGCCTGGCTCGCCTCGTCCTGCGGCGTCGCCCGACCTTCCGCGACGGGGGCGAGCCGAGCCGGATCGCCACTCCCTCGCACGAGCAGCGCGTCCTCGACGAGAGCGCCGCGGGTCACGCTCGTGTCGGCGGCGCGAAGCTCACGCGCGACCTCCTCGGAGGTCGTGACGGGGTTGACGCGCAGTGCCATCGCGGCCGGCTCGTTCCCGATGGCCAACGTGGCGCGGGCGTCCTCGAACCCGAAGTCATTGACGAGCCGCTTGACGATCCAGTCCGGATACGACAGGCGGACCCCGAGCACCTCCGGGTCGTCGCCTTCCGGCCAGGGCCAAGGCGGGCCGAGACGGGCGAGCGTCCGCAGCACGCCGTTGACGTACCCGCGTGCGCGTTCGGGCGCGATCTGAACGGTCTCTCGCACCGCGGCGTGCGCAGGCACGCCGTGCTTGAGCTGGTATGCGCCCAGGCGCAACGCGATCCGAACTGGTGTGTCGAGCTCCTCCAGGGGCCGATCGGAGAGCTCGGCCAGTAGGTACTCCAGGGCCCGCTGCTCACGCAGCGTGCCGTAGACGAGGTCCGTGGCGAAGGCACGATCGCGGGCATCCAGCAGGGAGTCGCGCAGCATGGCCGGCAGCAGCAGGTTCGCGTACGCGCCGTCCTCGACCCGCAGGAGCACCGCGAGAGCGAGCTCTCGACTGCTGGTCATTGCGCGCTCCCGTTGACCCTGGGAGTCGGCTCGCGTACGCCGGCGAGCCATGCCTCCGCAGGCATGCGCGGCCGCCCTTCCGGTTGCACCTCTTCGAGGCGAAGTGCTCCGTGCTCGGTGACGATCGTGGCGGGCGGTTGAATCGCCCCGGCCGTGCCTTCGCCGCTCTCAGCATGCGCGCGCCACACCTTCACACGCTTACCCCCGGCAACCATCCATGCACCGGGCCGCGGGTTGCCGGCGCGGACGAGACGCGCCAGCTCGTCGGCCGGGCGGCGCGGATCGATCCGGAACTCGCCGACGCTGAGCTTCTCCGCGTACGTGGGCTCACCTTGCTGGGGCGTGGGCTCGGTCTCGGGAATGCGCGGAAGATGTTCGAGCAACAGCTCGGTGCCCAGCTCGGTCAGACGCGCCCGCAACTCTCCCGCGGTCTCGTCCTGACCGATCGGCGTCGAGGCGAAGGCGTAGACGCCCCCTGTGTCGAGGCCTTCCTCGATGCGCATGAGGCTCACGCCCGCTTCGGCGTCGCCGGCGAGAATGGCGCGCTCGACGGGTGCTGCTCCGCGCCAGCGGGGAAGCAGCGAGAAGTGCACGTTGACGAAACCGTGAGGCAATGCCTCGAGCAGCGCCGGCGGCAGCAGCTGTCCGAACGCCACCGCGACTCCCAGCTGGGCGTAGGACGACCGCACGTCCTCGATGACTTCGCGCGCCCGGCTCGGGGTCAGCACTCGAAGTCCGAGCTCCGATGCGGCGACCTTGACGGAGGTGGGATCCGCGCCGCGGCCTCGACTGCGCCGACGGTCGGGCTGGGTGACCACGAGCGAGACGTCGTGACCGGCGCGCACGAGGGCGCGCAGCGGCGGGACGGCGTCGGCAGGCGTGCCGAGGAAGACGACGCGCACCGCAGGCGCGCCAGCGTCAGAGGGCCGGGCCGGCGCCCCGGGCCGCCATGGTCAGATCCCGGTCCCGCAGCGTCCGCAGGGCGCGCTTGCGCTCGTTCGGCTCGAGGCGATCGAGGAGGAGGACACCGTCCAGGTGATCGATCTCGTGCTGAAAGACGCGCGCCAGCATCTCGTCCGCCTCGATCTCGATCTTGCTTCCGTCGATGCCCACACCTCGGAGCGTCACGACCTTGGGGCGGATGATCTCGAAATGCAGTCCCGGTACCGACAGGCAGCCTTCGTTGAAGACCCACTCTCCGGATGCCTCGACGATCTCCGGGTTGACGACCGCGTGTGGCCCTTCACCCACGTCGTACGTGAAGATGCGGCGCTGGACGCCGATCTGTGGCGCCGCCAGGCCGACTCCCACCGCCTCGTACATCGTCTCGTACATCGCCTCGACGAGCGCGGCGAGGCTTCCGTCGAGCTCCTCGACGTCGCGGGCCCGCTGCTTGAGCACGGGGTCACCAAAGAGACGAACGGGGTGGGTCGCCGCCATTGCGCATGCGAGGGTACCAGCCGCCTTCTCGCATTCCGCCTCAACCTTTCGGCGCCGTTTACATACCCATTCCGGACAAGCAGACGGCGGAGCGAGCGAAGTGAGCCAAGCTCTGTTCATTAGCGGCGCTAAAACGTCAGATGCGGAGGGGATCGACGTCGACGCGCAGGCGGCCGCGTGCCCGCGCCGCGGTGAAGTCGACGCCGGCGAGGGCGTCACAGAGAACCTGGACCGACGGCGCCTGCACGAGCGCGCGCGCCGAGGCGCCGGCAACGGTCGGTCCGAGCACCCCCAGCGCCGTCACAGACCTGAGTGACGCGCATGCGAGCTCGACGGCCTCCGGCGCACCGCTCAACTCGGCCAGACCGCCGAACGGTGGGAAGCCCAGCACGCGCCGCCGTGCTCGCTCGGCGTCCGCCACGATGTCGGGATCGGCGGAACGCGCAGCCGCGATCACCTCGTGGTCCGGGACACGAGTCTGCACGAGCACGCGTCCCCCGACCTGCCGCCCGCCCACCACGCGCCCGGCCCGGACGAGGAGCCACAGCGCCTGCTCCGCCGCCCGGTAGCGAGACGCCAGCAGCTCCTGGTCGAACTCCAAGAATGCGACGAGCCCGACACGCGCCCGTGCGTTCGCAACCCGATGGAGGACGGCTTCGGTGCCGACCAGCACATCGGCGTCCGGTACCCCGAGAGTCGTGGCATCGACCTCGCCCACCAACCGCCGGGGCAGCAACGCAGCTATCTCCTCGCGCACACGCGTGATGCCCGGGCGCCGGGCGCTGAACCGGGTGGCGTGGCAGTGCAGGCAGATGCGTGGGCGCGTGGTGCCGCAGCGCGGGCACGCGAAGCCGTCATCGGCTTCGATCACCGCCGCGTCGCAGACCTCGCACTGAGCGAGGCGGTTGCAGTGCAGGCACGTGAGCATGCGGGCACGGCCCTTGCGGTTCAGCACGCACACGGCGCGCGCGCCGTGCTCGACCGCGTTCCGGAGCGCGCTGGCGAGCGCGTCCGAGAGCAATCTCCGTCCCGGCGGCTCGTCTCGCAGGTCCACGACCTCCAGGCGCGGCCAACCGTCGCGCTGGACGCCGCGGCCTGGTCGGATCGCCGGTCCCGCAGCGGCAAGTGCCTCGAGGGTCGGCGCCGGCGTGACGAGCGTGACGCGCGCGCGTGCGCGTCGGCCACGTTCGACAGCCAGCTCGCGGGCGTGCCAGGTCGGTGCCCGCTCCTCCTTGAGCGCCTCGTCGCCTTCGTCGAGCACGACGACGGCGCGTAGATCGGGAACCGGCGCCAGCACGGCCACCCGTCCGCCGACCACGACGCACGCGCCGCGTCGCGTGTCGTCCCACGCTGCGGTGCGCTCGGCGTCGGTCTGGTCGCCGCGCATGACGACGGTGTGGCGGCCCTGGCCGCGCAGATCGGCGGCCACAGCACCCGCGCTGCCGGCGTCAGGCGCGACGACGATCGTGGACCCTTCGGAGGCGAGCAACCCGCGCACGACCTCGCGGCGACCAGCTGCCGGAGGCCAATCCACGACACTGCGCTCGCCGACGGCGTTGGTGGCCAGGCTCGCCGGCAACGTCACGGGCGGGAACACGGCCGTATCCCGTTCGGCTTCGACCGACGCTGGGACCACGTTCGGCGGCGACGCGGCGCGCAGGACGAGCGCGACGGGGCCGGCGTAGCGCCACGCCGTCCATTGGCAGAGCGCAACGACGTCGGCGGACGGGCCGGCGGAGACGACCTTGGCGAGAGGCCGGAGTTGCGACGGGTCCGCTTCGGGCTCGACGTCGTCGGCGACGACCCACCCCCGCACGCGACGACCGTGCAACGGCACCCGGACGATGGTCCCGACCCGAACGAGGTCCTCCACCCCGTCGGGAACCAGGTAATCGAACGCGCGCCCGATAGCCGGGAGATCGGGCTGAACCCGGCAGACCCGCGGTGATTCGGCTATGCGAGCGCTTCCGCCGCCTTGCGCAGCTCGTCGGCTTCGTCGGTGCGCTCCCACGTGAACGTGGGCTCGCGCCGGCCGAAGTGCCCGTACGCGGCGGTCTTCTGGTAGATGGGCCGGCGCAGGTCGAGCCGTTCCATGATCGCAGCCGGCCGCAGGTCGAAATGGTCGTGCACGAGCGCACCGAGCTTGTTGGGGTCGATCTGCGATGTTCCGAACGTCTCGACCATCACCGACACGGGGCGGGCGACGCCGATCGCGTACGCGACCTGCACCTCGCAGCGTTTCGCGATCCCGGCCGCGACCACGTTCTTCGCCACGTTGCGGACCGCGTAGGCACCCGATCGGTCGACCTTGGTGGGGTCCTTCCCGCTGAACGCGCCACCACCGTGGCGGGCCATGCCGCCGTAGGTGTCGACGATGATCTTTCGCCCAGTGAGGCCGGCGTCCGCGCACGGGCCTCCCTTCTCGAAGCTCCCGGTCGGGTTGCAGAGGAACTCGAAGTCGTCGGCGGCAAACTGCTGCGGGAGCAACGGACGGACGACGTGCTCCAAGAGCGTGGGCTTGAGCTTCCCGTCGATGCTCAGGCCCGGATCGTGTTGGGTCGAGATGAGCACGTTGCAGAGCCGCTTCGGGACTCCGTCCTCGTACTCGATCGTCACCTGTGTCTTGCCGTCGGGCCGAATGAACGGGACCGTCCCGTCCCGGCGGACCTCGGCGAGTCGCTGGGCGAGCCGGTGCGCGAGCCAGATCGGCATCGGCATGAGGTCGGCCGTCTCGTCGCAGGCGTAGCCGAACATCATGCCTTGGTCGCCGGCGCCGACCTCGTCGTAACGGTCGCCGTCGCCCGTCCTCAGCTCGTACGCCTTGTCGACTCCTTGCGCGATGTCGGAGGACTGCTCGTCGATCGATGTGATCACCGCGCACGAACTGCCGTCGAAGCCGTACGACGCGTCCGTGTAGCCGATCCCCCGGATCGTGTCGCGAACAAGGCGCGGGACGTCGAGTTGCGCGTTCGAGCTGATCTCGCCGGCGACGATGGTCAGACCGGTCGTGACCATGCTCTCGCAGGCGACGCGGCTGTACGGATCCTGCTCGAACATGCCGTCGAGGACGGCGTCACTGATCTGGTCGCACATCTTGTCGGGGTGGCCTTCGGTCACCGACTCCGACGTGAACGTGAACCTACTCATCGACAAGTCTCGCTTTTGCTCATGCGCGGCCATCGGCAAGGAGAGCCGCTACTCGGTCGAGGATGAGCCCCGCCAGCTCGCGCTTGTCGAGCAGGGGCGTCTCCTCCCAGGAACCGGATGAGTACAGCAGGATCGCCTGGTTCGTGTCGACCTCGAAGCCGGTGTTCGGCGCCGAGACGTCGTTGGCGACCATCACGTCAACGCACTTGGCGGCCAGCTTCTCGGCCGCGTGCTCCCGGACCCGCTCGGTCTCCGCTGCGAACCCGACCACGACCTGACCGGGCTGCTTGCGCTCGCCGAGCTCGGCGAGGATGTCCGGCGTCGGCTCGAGGACGAGCTCGGGCACTCCGTCCCGCTTCTTCAGCTTCTCGTCGGCCACCGCCTTGGGGCGGAAGTCGGCGACGGCCGCCGCCATCACGACGAGATCAGACTCGGCTTCCCGTGACAACACCGCGGTGGCCATCTCCTCGGCCGTCTCCACCCGAACCGTCTCGACGCCCGACGTCTGTGGGGGACGACCAATCGTGGTCACGAGCGTGACTGCCGCACCACGGCGGGCCGCCTCCTCGGCGAGCGCGTAACCCATCTTCCCGGACGACCGGTTCCCGACGAACCGCACCGGGTCGATCGGCTCCTTCGTGCCGCCCGCCGTCACCAGCGCGCGCACACCGCCCAGATCACCCGCTGCCGCGAGCACGGCCGCGGCCGCGGCGACGATGCGCTCCGGATCGGCGAGACGCCCGGGACCGACGTCGCCGCCGGCGAGCCGGCCTTCCTCGGGGTCGACGACGTGCACGCCCCGCCCACGCAGCACGCGGAGGTTGTCCTGCACGGCCGCGTGCTCCCACATCTCGGTGTGCATCGCCGGGGCGAGCAGCACGGGCGCGCGGGTTGCGAGCAGCGTGGCCGTCAGGAGGTCGTCGGAGATGCCGTGTGTGTACTTGCCGATGAGCTTGGCAGTGGCAGGGGCGATGACGATCAGGTCGGCGTGCCGCCCCAGCCTCGTGTGCGGGATGGGGTCCGCACCCTCGAACAGTGAGGTGCGCGCCGGCTCGGACGCGAGCGCCGAGAACGTGAGCGCGCCGACGAACCGCTGGGCGTCGTCGGTGAGGACGGGGACGACGTGCGCGCCGGCGTCGACGAGGCGGCGGCACACCTCGACCGCCTTGTACGCGGCGATCCCGCCGGTGACTCCGAGCACGACGCGGCGGCCGCGCAGCGCGACGAGTGATTTCGGAAGATCGGGTGGGTTGGGCGCGGCCATGCAGTTGAGCGCGCGAGCCTCTAGGCCTCGGACGGTTCCTCGGCGTCGGTCAGCGGCTCGCCCTCGGCCTCGGTCTCGTCGGGCGGCTTCGGGACGGCGTGGATCTTGCCCGCTTCGATCTCTTCCAGCGCGATCGACAGGGGCTTGCGCGACACCGACGTGACCTGCGGCGGCACGATCTTGCCCAGGCCCTCGCCCAGCTGGTTGTAGTAGTCGTTGATCCCGCGGGCGCGCATCGCCGCCAGCGTGACCAGCGTGAACTTCGAGTCGACGCGGTCGAGGAGGCTCTCGGTACGGGGCTCCATCAGCGAAGCGCGTCGTTCGGGCATGACCGTGGCCTTTCTCCCGGGCTACCGGCCCGGCGGGCCGGCAGGGGGTGGGAAACCGGGCTTCGGGGGCGTTCGGGCCTCCCGGTAGCCACCCAGGATAGCAGCGACCTCGTCGGCGGCCCTGTCCGGGTCGTCGTTCACGACGACGGCGTCGAAGCGGTCGGCCAGGGCCTCTTCGGCGTCGGCCTGGGCCAGGCGGCGTTCGATGGCATCGGGGTCGTCCTGGCCCCGCGCGACGAGACGGCGGCGCTGCTCTTCGCGTGAGGGCGCACGGATGAACACGAGGACTGCGTCCGGATACGTGTCCTTGACGGCGAGCGCGCCCTGGACGTCGACCTCCAGGAGCACGTCGTCACCGGCGTGCAAGTGCCCTTCAACCGGTGCCCGAGGTGTTCCCTTGAGGTCTCCGTAGACGTCGAACCACTCGAGGAACCCGCCGGCGTCACGCAGGCGCTCGAACTCGTCGCGATCGAGGAACAGGTAGTCCCTGCCGTGTACTTCGTCCTCCCGGCGGGGTCGCGACGTCGCCGAGACCGAGAACCACAGGCGCTGGTCGCGTTCGAGCAGCCGGCGGACGATCGTTCCCTTGCCGACGCCGGACGGCCCCGCGAGGACCAGCAGGACGCCCAGGGCTTACCCGCCGATCAGCCGAAGCGCTTGAGCAAGGCCTCGCGCTGATTGCGGCCGAGCCCGCGCAGCCGGCGGCTCTCGCTGATGTCGAGCTCCTGCATGAGACGCCGAGCGCGCACCTTGCCCACACCCGGGAGCGACTCGAGCACGCTCACGACCTTGAGCTTGGCGAGGGTCTCGTCCCGATCACCCTGCTCGAACAGTTCTCCAAGGGAAAGGGAGTTCGCCTTCAGCTTCTCCTTGACCTCGGCCCGCTGGCGCCGCGCGACGGCGGCCTTCTCGAGCGCAGCCTGACGCTGCTCCGGGGTAAGCGAAGGCGGGAGAGGCACGGTGCTTGGACCTCCAACTCGGCGAGCCGATGAACAGCTCGGTTGGTTCAGGCCATCGCGGACGGCCGCTCCCTGCAGCACCGCACAGCCCGACGACGGCGTCAGTATATGCAGCGCATTCCCGCAATCAACCGGGACGAAACTTGCGCGGAGATGGCGCGTGTAGCGCGGCCGGGCTCACCGCGCAAGCGCGCCGGCCGCGTCACGCGTCACCGACTCGGCCGCGGCCTCGGGGTCGCGGGCTCCTGTCACCGTTCGGCCGATGACGAGCCAGTCGGCGCCGCGCGCGATCGCGTCGCCGGGGCTCGCCACCCGGGCCTGGTCGTGGTGAGCCTCGCCGGCCAGACGGATGCCGGGCACCATCGTCGCCAGCGCGGGCGCCCGGCGCTTGACCACCTCGATCTCCTGGGCCGAGCACACCACTCCCCCGCAGCCCGCTGCCACGGCGCGGTCGAGCCGTTCCTCGAAGGCCGACGCGTCGGCTTCGCTCGTGAGCACGGTGACGGCCAGTGCCACCGGCGGCGGGCGCCCGGCCGCGAGAGCCCCTTCCGCCAACCCTGTCACGCCGGCCTCGAGCATGTCGGTGCCGCCCGCGGCCGGGAAGTTCAAGAAGTCGACGCCGCGGCGGCCGAGGACGCGGGCGGCGCGCTCGACGGTCGTCGGGATGTCGTAGAGCTTGAGGTCCGCGAAGATGGACAGGCCGAGCGCGCGCAGCCGGTCGAAGATCTCGGGGCCGGCCTGCGCGTAGAGCTCGAGCCCGACCTTGGCGATCCCAAACCACGGCGCGAGCCGGCGGGCGGTCGCCTCGGCCTCCGCCGGTCCTCCGACGTCGAGCGCGAGTGCGAGTCGATCGCGCAACTCCGTCATACCGGGGGCCTTGGCGAGTCCTCGAGCGCGCCCGTGAGCGCTGAGACGCTGTGGACATCATGCGTCACGCACCACTCCAGCAGCTCGTCGAGCACGCGCAACGGCGCCCGCGGGTCGTGGAACGTCGCGGTGCCGACCCCGACCGCGGTGGCGCCGGCGAGCATCATCTCGACTGCGTCGACACCGGTCATGACCCCTCCGGTGCCGATGATCGGCACACCCGGGTAGGCGCCCGCGACGTCGTAGACGGCTCGCACCGCGATCGGCTTGATCGCCGGTCCCGAGAGCCCGCCGCCCCCGGCGCCGAGCGCGGGGCGGCGGTGTTCGGCGTCGATCACGAGCCCGAGGACCGTGTTCACGAGCGTGAGACCGGTCGCGCCCGATCGGAGAGCGGCGCCGGCGATCTCGCGGATGTCCGTGACGTTCGGAGACAGCTTCAGGAGCACCGGGAGGTCGAGGTCTGCATCGACCACGGCGGCGGTCGCGGCGGCGGTCGCGGCGGGCGAGTGGGCGAACATGTTCGAGCGGTCCTCGAGGTTCGGGCAGCTGACGTTCACCTCGACGGCGACGAGCTCGTCACGCGCCGGTGCCAGGAGCTTGGCCGCACGGCCGAACTCCTCCGTGGTCCGGCCCCAGACCGACGCGATCACACGCGCGTCCAGCGCCCGGAGCTTGGGCAGGTCGTGGTCGATCCAGTGCTCGACGCCGGGGCCTTGCAGCCCGACCGCGTTCAGCATCCCGGCCGCAGTCGTGTGCAGGCGGGGCGCCGGATTCCCCGGCCATTCGTACGGCGCCTGCGACTTCGCAGTCACGGCGCCGAGGTGTGACGGGTCGCACTGGCGCGCCAGCTCGTCCGCGTGCCCGAACGTGCCGGAGGCGGCCACGATCGGATTGGGCAGCTCGAGCGACCCGACGTGCACCCGGGCGTCGATCCCGACCGCGTCACGGCGGCGGCGCGGCATCAGACCTCGAGCCGGAGCTGGCTGGCGCGGTGGTACTCCTGCAGCGACCGGACCTGCGACTCGTGCGTGGTCCACTCGCGCAGTCCCGACGCGGCCGCGAGCGCGGCGGCGATCGTCGTGACACACGAAACCTGATGCGCCGTTGCGGCGCGCCGGATGTGGTCGCCGTCCCCCGGGCGTGCAGGTCGGCCCCGCGGCGTGTTGATGACGAGGTCGATCTTGCCGGACGAGATGAGCTCGACCGCGTCCATGCCCGAAGCGTCACCCTCTCCGAGCTTTCCGACGATCGCGTCGACGCCGATGCCGTCGGCTTGCAGAGCGGCTGCCGTGCCCGCCGTCGCCACCAGCGAGAAGCCGAGCTCGGCGAGCCGCCGCGCGGCAACGAGCCCGGCGGGCTTGTCCCGGTCGGCCAGCGACAAGAACACGGTCCCGCGCTCCGGAAGCCGGTTGCCGGCGGCGGTCTGGCTCTTCGTGAACGCCAGGCCGAACGAGCGGTCGAGGCCCATGACCTCACCCGTCGAGCGCATCTCCGGCCCGAGGATGGTGTCGACCTCCGGAAAGCGCTCGAACGGGAGCACCGCCTCCTTCACGGCGACGTGGCCGCCGTCCACGGCGGAGCTCTGGCCCGCCGTGGCCGGTACGGGGAGACCTTCTGCGCGCAGCTCGGCGAGCGTGGCCCCGAGCATCACGCGGGCGGCAAGCTTCGCCAGAGCCACGCCGGTGGCCTTGCTGACGAAGGGCACGGTGCGGCTCGCGCGTGGGTTCGCCTCGAGGACGTACACCTCGCCCCCCTTGACCGCGTACTGCACGTTGAGCAGCCCGCGCACGTCGAGCCCGTTCGCGAGCGCTCGCGTGTAGGTCTCGAGCGTCGCGATCACGGGCGGCGTGAGCGTCTGGGGCGGAATCGCGCACGCCGAGTCCCCCGAGTGCACACCGGCCTCCTCGATGTGCTCCATGACGCCGCCGATGAGCGCCTCGCCTGCCGAGTCGCGGAGGGCGTCGACGTCGACCTCTATGGCGTCCTCGAGGAAGCGGTCGATGAGCGCGGGACGGGACGCACTCAAACCGCCTTCGCGGCCGAGGCTCCCCGCGCCGCCGAGCTCGGCCATAGCCGCGTCGAGTCCCTGGGCGTCATAGACGATCTGCATCGCGCGTCCCCCGAGCACGTACGACGGCCGAACGAGCACCGGGTAGTCGATACGCTCGGCGACGGCGCGCGCCTCTTCGGGCGTCGCTGCCGTCCCGCCGTCGGGTTGCGGGATGCCGAGCCGCGTGCACAGGGCGTTGAACTGCTCGCGGTCCTCGGCGAGGTCGATCGACGCCGGGCTCGTCCCGAGGATCGGGACGCCCGAGCCCTCGAGGACGTGGGCCAGCTTCAGCGGGGTCTGGCCTCCGAGGCTCACGATCACACCGGCGAGATCGCCCCGGTCGGCGAGGCGCGCGCAGACCGCGAGCACGTCCTCGCCGGTGAGGGGCTCGAAGAAGAGCCGGTCGCTCGTGTCGTAGTCGGTGGAGACGGTCTCCGGGTTGCAGTTCACCATCACGGTCTCGTAACCGGCCGCCGAGAGCGCGAACGCGGCGTGGACACAGCAGTAGTCGAACTCCACGCCCTGACCGATCCGGTTGGGCCCACTGCCGAGTATCACTACGGCGGGCGCGCCGAGCGGCGCGACCTCGTCTTCGTCCTCGAACGTGCCGTAGTGATACGGGGTCTTGGCCGCGAACTCGGCCGCGCAGGTGTCGACGGTCTTGTAGGTGACGTCGACGCCGGCATCCTGTCGTTCGGCCCGCACCCGGGCATCGTCGACACCCCAGAGGTAGGCGAGCTGTCCGTCGGAGAACCCGAGCCGCTTCGCCCGGCGCCAGTCGCCGCGTGACATGCCCGCCAGCCCGGTCGCCTGGAGGCGGGCGCGCTCTTCGACGATCTGCAGGACGCCGTCGAGGAACCACGGGTCGACGCCGGTGGCATCGGCGAGCCGCTCCACGGAGGTGCCCTCGCGCAACGCGGCCTCGAGCGTGAATACCCGATCCGGTGTCGGCGACGCGGCCGCGCGCACGAGCTCGTCCTCCGAGGACATTGCGAGCTGCTGCTCGGCGGGGTCGCAGTTCAGTCCCAGCCGGCCTGTCTCCAGGGACCGCACCGCCTTCTGGAGTGATTCCGGGAACGTGCGGCCGATCGCCATCGCCTCGCCGACCGACTGCATCATCGACCCGAGCGCGGGCGTTGCACCTGGCAGCTTCTCGAACGCCCACCGCGGCACCTTCGTCACCACGTAGTCGATCGTCGGCTCGAACGACGCCGGCGTCTCGCCGGTGATGTCGTTCATGACCTCGTCGAGGCGGTACCCGACCGCGAGCCGCGCCGCGATCTTCGCGATCGGGAACCCGGTGGCCTTGCTCGCGAGTGCGCTCGACCGCGACACACGCGGGTTCATCTCGATGATCAGCATGCGGCCGTCGGCGGGGTTGACGGCGAACTGGATGTTCGATCCACCCGTGTCGACACCGATGCGCCGGATGCAGGCGAACGCGGCGTCCCGCATGCGCTGGTACTCGAGGTCGGTCAGCGTCTGCGCCGGCGCCACCGTGATGGAGTCGCCGGTGTGCACGCCCATCGGGTCGAAGTTCTCGATGGAGCAGATGACGACGACATTGTCGGCGTGGTCGCGCATGACCTCGAGCTCGAACTCCTTCCACCCCACGACCGACTGTTCGATGAGGATCTCGGTGACGGGGCTGGCGGCGAGGCCGCGCGCCGCGATCTCCCGCATCTCGTCCGGGGTGTGGGCGAGGCCGGTCCCCCCGCCCCCGAGGATGAACGAGGGCCGGACGATCGCGGGATACCCGACCTGGTCGGCGATGTCCATGGCGTCGTCGAGGGTCGATGCGATGCCCGATCGCGGGACCGACAGTCCGATCTCTTCCATCGCCCCCTTGAACCGGTAGCGGTTCTCGGCCGAGCGGATCGCATCCACGCTGGCGCCGATGAGCTCGACGCCCCGTCGTTCGAGCACGCCGTCGTCGTGCAGGGCGACTGCCAGGTTCAGCGCGGTCTGCCCCCCCAAGGTCGGGAGCAGCGCGTCCGGTTGCTCGCGCTCGATGATTCGGGTGAGGCTCGCCACGTCGAGCGGCTCGACGTAGGTGGCGGCGGCGAACTCCGGATCGGTCATGATTGTCGCCGGGTTCGAGTTCACGAGCACGACCCGGTACCCCTCGTCGCGGAGCACCTTGCACGCTTGGGTGCCCGAGTAGTCGAACTCGCACGCCTGACCGATCACGATGGGCCCGCTGCCGATGATCAGGATGCTGGCGAGGTCGTCGCGTCGCGGCATGCGTTCTATCCCGTCCGGCCCATGAGCTGTGTGAACTCGTCGAAGAGGTACGCGGCATCGTGTGGACCGGGGCCGGCCTCCGGGTGGTACTGAACGCCGAACGCGGGCGCGTCGAGCACGCGGAAACCCTCGACGACGCCGTCGTTGAGATTGACGTGGGTGAGGGCAGCGCCGCGGAGTGTGTCGACGTCGACGGCGTAGTTGTGGTTCTGGCTCGTGATCTCGACCTTGCCGGTGGCCTCGTGGCGCACGGGATGGTTGGCGCCGTGATGCCCGAAGCGGAGCTTGAACGTGCGGGCGCCGAGCGCGAGGCCGAGGATCTGGTGGCCGAGGCAGATGCCGAACACCGGGACCTCGCCGAGCAGGCCGCGCACCGTGTCGGCGACGCCGGCGACGGCAGCCGGGTCCCCGGGCCCGTTCGAGAGGAACACCCCGTCGGGGCGCCGGGCGAGCACGTCGGCGGCGGGCGTCGACGCCGGCACGACCTCGACGAAGCACCCGGCGGCCGTGAGCTTGCGCAGGATCGTGGACTTGATGCCGAAGTCGAACGCCACGACGTGAAAGACAGCGTCGGGCTCCCCCACCGTGTACGCACGATCGGTCGTGACGCCGGCGACGAGGTCGATGCCGTCCGTCGGGGCCGCCGATGACGCTGCGGCGCGCACCGCGGTCTCATCGGTGCCGAACGCGCCGGGTAGCGCGCCGGACTCGCGCAGATGGCGCGTGAGTCGGCGCGTGTCGAGCCCCGCGATACCCGGCACGTGATGCCGGCGCAGGAACGCGTCGAGGCTCTCGGTGGCGCGCCAGTTGCTCGGCCGGCGGGCCAGGTCACGCACGAGGACCCCGGAGCAGAACGGCCGTCGGCTCTCGACGTCGTCGGGGTTCACGCCGTAGTTGCCGATGTGTGGGTACGTGAACGTGATCATCTGGCCGGCGTACGACGGGTCGGTGAGGACCTCCTGGTAGCCGGACAGGGCCGTATTGAACACGACCTCCCCCGCCGCGACCCCGTCCTCCGGGAGGTGACCGACGGCCTCGCCCTCGAAGGCGGCGCCGTCGGACAGCACGAGCAGGGCGTCGGTACTCATCGCTGCGCGGTCCCGTCGACGACCACGGGTTCGCCCCGCAGCACCGTGTGACGCACGCGACCGGTGAGCTTTCGTCCCGCGTACGGCGTGTTGCGCGAGCGGCTCGCCAGGCGGAGTGGGTCGACTTCCCAGCGCACCGCAGGATCGATCACGCACAGGTTGGCGGGGCGGCCGGGCTCGATCGGGCCCCCATGACCCTCGAGGTCGGCGATCGCCGCTGGCTGCCACGACAGGCGCGCCAGTGCGTCGCGCAAGCTCAGCACGCCCGGCTCCACCAGCTCGGTCAGCGTGAGCGCGAGGGCGGTTTCGAGGCCGAGCATGCCCGGCGGAGCTTCTTCGAACGTGCGCTCCTTCGCTTCGGGCACGTGGGGCGCGTGGTCGGTGGCGATCGCGTCGATCGTGCCGTCGGCGAGCCCGGCCTTGATCGCGGCGATGTCGCTGTCGGTGCGCAGCGGCGGGTGCACCTTGAACACGGGGTCGAAGTGCCGGCATTCGGCGTCGGTGAACGTGAAGTGGTGCGGCGCGACCTCGGCTGTGACCGGCGCGCCGCGGCGCTTCGCGTCGCGCACGAGCTCGACGGCGTCTGCCGCCGACAAGTGGAGGAAGTGGACGCAGGTGCCGGTGAGCTCGGCGAGCATGGTGTCGCGCGCGACGATCGCGGACTCGGCCGCCGCCGGCCGTCCCGGGATCCCGAGCTGGCTCGACCACGCGCCCTCGTGCATGTGGCCGCCGGCGGCGAGTGGGGCGTCCTCGGCATGCTGTGCGATGACAGCCCCAGGAAGGGAACGGGCGTATTCGAGCGCGCGCCGCATCACACCGGCGTCGGCGACGCACGCGCCGTCGTCCGTGAAGACGCGCACGCCGAGCGCGTGCAGCTCACCCATCGGGGCGAGCTCTTCGCCGACGCGGCCTTTGGTGATGCAGCCAGCGGCGACGACGTCGCAGGTAGCCGTTCGCCCCGCGCCGAGCACGGAAGCAACGACCGCGGCGTCGTCGAGCGGCGGGCGGGTGTTCGGCATGGCGACGATCGCGGTGTACCCGCCCAGCGCGGCGGCCCGGGCGCCGGTCGCGATCGTCTCGGCTTCCTCGTCGCCGGGTTCGCGCAGGTGCGCGTGCAGGTCGACGAGGCCGGGGGCGACGATGCAGCCTCCGGCGTCGAGCACGCGCGTACCGTCGAGGCGCTCTCCCACTTCCGTGATCACGCCGTCGCGGACGAGCACGTCGGCGGTGCGCTCGCCTGCCGCGTCGACGACGCGCCCGCCGCGGATCACGAGATCGCCACGATCAGGCAACGGGGCCTCCCGAGCCGAGCAGCGACCACAAGACCGCCATGCGCACGGCGACCCCATTCGCGACCTGGTCGGTGATGATCGACGCCGGGCCATCGGCGACCTCGGCCGCGATCTCGACGCCACGGTTCATCGGGCCCGGATGCATGACGACGGTGTCGGGTTTGAGGCGCGCCGCCCGCTCCGCCGTGAGGCCGTAGCGCGTCGTGTACTCGCGCAGGGAGGGGAAGAGCGCGGCGCCGAGCCGCTCGCGCTGGATGCGCAGCAGGTAGACGACGTCGACCTCGGGCAGCACATCGTCGAGGTCGGTTGCCGCGCGCGCCGGCCATCCCTCGAGCGACTCCGGCAACAGCGTGTGCGGTCCCACCACCGTGACGTCAGCGCCGATGGCTGCGAACGCCTTCACCCCGCTGCGGGCGACGCGCGAGTGGCGCACGTCGCCGACGATCGCGACCCGGAGTCCGGAGAGCGCGTCGGCCCCCAAGCGGCGACGCAGGGTGAGCAGATCCAGGAGCGCCTGCGTCGGGTGCTCGTGCCGGCCGTCGCCGGCATTGACGACCGCGGCGTCGACCCAGGTCGCGATCCGATGCGGTGCCCCCGCGCTCTGGTGGCGGACCACCATGGCATCGACGCCCATCGCCTCGATGGTGCGGACGGTGTCGAGCAGGCTCTCGCCCTTGCAAACCGAAGAGCTCCCCACTGTGAACGACATCGTGTCGGCCGACAGGCGCTTGGCCGCCGTCTCGAACGACAGCCGGGTGCGGGTGGAGTCCTCGTAGAAGAGGGTCACGACCGTCTTGCCTCGCAGCGCCGGGACCTTCGGGATGTCCCGCTTCGTGACCTCCACGAACGACTCGGAGACCTCGAGCAGCTCCTCGATGCCGGCGGGTCCGAGATCGTCGATCGACAACAGGTGCGGACCGGTCATGTGTCGGGCCCCCAGATCTCGATGCCTTCGTCGCCGTGGTCGACGCCGCGCAGGCGCACGCGCACGTCCTCGGCCGCCTTGGTCGGAAGGTTCTTGCCCACGAAGTCGGCCCGGATCGGCAGCTCACGGTGCCCACGGTCGACGAGCACCGCGAGTTGGACGGCGCGCGGGCGGCCGAGCTCGGTCACCGCTTCGAGTGCCGCTCGCGCGGTCCGACCGGTGAACAGCACGTCGTCGACCAGCACGACCACCCGATCCGTGATGTCCACCGGCACCTCGGTTGGGCCCAATGGCTGCACCCGGCGCAGGCCGATGTCGTCGCGATAGAAGGCGACGTCGATGGCGCCC
>JBKOWY010000135.1:0-12386 GCA_046724655.1 Actinomycetota bacterium | reverse complement strand
GCTGCGGTACGCGCGCGACATCAGCCTGCACACCCTTCGTTACCGCGCGCACAAGATGGGCTTCGGATCGGGTGAGATGGCGTTCGCTAGCCGCGCCTACGAGCGCAAGCTCGACACCGACACGTCGCATGGGCGGATGCTGTCGTGGCTCGCCGACCGGCCTCCGGGACGGGTGCTGGACCTCGGGTGCTCGGACGGTTCGCTGGCCGCCGAGCTGCGCACCCACGGCCACCACGTCACCGGCGTCGACATCGAGGAGCATCCCGGCGTCGTCGATCGAGTCGACGCGTTCGTGGCGGCCGATTTGGACGACGGCGTTCCCGACCCGGTTGGCGACGGCTTCGACGTGATCGTCGCCGCCGACGTGCTCGAGCACGTGCGCGAGCCCGAGCAGCTGCTCATCAGCCTTGCTGGACGGCTGGCGCCCGGCGGGTCGATTGTCACGTGCGTGCCCAACTTCGGGCACTGGTACCCGCGGCTTCGGGTCGCGCTCGGTCGTTTCGACTACGACCGGCGCGGGATCCTCGACCGCGACCACGTGCGGTTCTTCACCCGCAAGAGCCTCGAGCGAATGGTCGACCGGACCGGCTACTCGGTGCGCCGACGCGAGTTCCTGACGCTTCCGGTGGAGGTCGTGCGCCGCGGCGGCGCCCAGGAACGCGCCGGCGCCGGCGAGAAGGCGCTGCGAGCGTTCCAGCGGATCGACCGCATCGGCACCGCCCTGCGCCCGACCCTGTTCGCCTACCAGTTCCTCTACGAGCTGGAGCCGACGCGTACCTAGACCAGCACTATGTTGCTCCAGGAGAAATCGAGCTTCGCCGTCTGTTTGTCCATCAAGGCCGGTAGCGGGCGCGCACGAAGTCGCACAGCGGGGTGCGTACAGGCAGTTCCTGGATCGTGCCGGAGAAGCGCGCCGGGTTGGCGGGGTCGGCCGTCGCGCCGATCGTTGCCTGGGCTCCGGGCACGAGGAATGCGATCAGGTTCACCACGTCCTCGTCGTCCAGCTTGACTCGCACCGAGCCGAGGCGACTGTCCATGACGACGTCCAGCTCGTAGGCACGTCCAGGATCGATACGCACGGCCTTGCCCGCGAGCGGGCGGGGCACCACCGGACTGTCGAGGACGAAGCGGACCTTGCCCCCCGGCAAGTAACGCACGCTGAGCACGTTCTGCTCGCTGCCCGTGCCGCTGCCGATGCCCAGGAGCGGCTCTTGTCCGCTGGTCGCGTCCGGGAACCGCACCCGCAGGCGGTAGTGACCGGCGCCATTCCCGCGTTCGATGGGACGCCATTCGATTGAGTCGGACCAGTAGAGCCCGCCGCAGTCGCCGAGTACGAACAGGTCGCCCAGCGATCCGCGCTCGGGGAGATCGGAGCCCGCGCGCGCGCTGCCGCGGGGACCGCCGGGCAGCCGGTCGTCGACGTCCTGCTGGAAGCCGATGAAGCCGGTGCGCTGCTCGTCCGTCGCCGGATCAAGCGCCCGCTGGTACGTGATGGCGAGCCCGAAGTTGACCCACAGCGACATGGCCACGAGCACGACGACCGCAATGGCTCCGATGCGAGCCCAGGCTGGCGGTTGCGGACGCCCGAAAACGCCGAGCAGCGCGTGCAGCCCGACGAGGCTGGCCAGGACGATCGCGGGCAGGAGGTCGGACATGTATCGGTTGGCGACGAACGCGATCGTGAACGTGCCGAGCCCGCCGATCAGCGCGGCGAGGAGCGGCGCTCGCACCACGGCGGCGCCGGCTCGCCGTGCGATCACCACGACGCCGCCCAACCCGAGCAGCGTCAGCGCGGGCATCGTCGCCGGGATGCTCGACGACCAAGATCGCGTGTCGAAGGTGACGTCGCCGATCACGGTCGACGGTGCCGGGAAGCGGATCCCCGGGAACAACCCGTCGAGCCTGAGGGCATCGGGCCGAAGGATCTGCAGCAGCTGTGTGGGAAGGAACTTCAGACCGAACAGGCTCCCGCCGTTGTCGGCGAGCGCACGCCGACGAGCCAGGTTGAACCGCGAGTACACCTGCTTGTCGAGCGGCAACCCGAAGAACGTCCCAAAGCGCGAGTAGTTGACGTAGGCGTAGAGAATGACCGGCACCGCCACCGCCGCCGCCAGCCAACCGATCATCACGTTCGTGCCGGCCGAGCCCGGCACTGCCAACCAGCGCGCGGGCGCGTCCAGACCACCGACGCGTAGGCGACGCAACAGCACCACCACGAGCACGATCGCGAGCGCGATGACGGGCCCGGCCCCGACGGTGGCGCGGGTCAGGAAGGCGAGGGTGCTCCAGATGCCGGCCAGCACGATCCAGCGCCGCGAAGGCTCGCCGAGGAAGCCGAAGATGGCGTCGTACGCCGCGAGCGCCAGCGCCGCTCCCCAAAGCTCCGTCTCGTGGTACACGAGCGCGCGGCTGGCGAGGAACAGCATGACCGAGCCCGTGCCGATCACGAACACGTAGCCGCCGACCACCCATAGCTCGAGCCGGGACACCGAAGCGTCTCCGCGCACGAGACGACGGATTCGCCAACTCAGCCGGCCGATGAAAACGAGCGCGACCGCAAACGCGGCGAGCATCGACACCTGGGTGAGCCGGCCGTCGAGGCTGTCCGTGAACGCGAGGACGGGCATGCGCAAGATCGCGGGGACCGGTCCGAAATAGAGGTAGGTCTTCCCGCCGATCCGGAATCCCTCGAAGGCCACCTCCTTTGCCGGAACGTCCCAGCGGAGTTCGAGCAGGCTGTGCGCCTGCGTGTCGTAGAAGCTCCCGAACGGCTCGGCGTGAAACGGGTTGAGCTGACCCGCGCTGACCATCCAGTAGAAGACCGGGAGCGTCAGCGCACCGCCGATCGCGGTGGCGCGCCAGAACCGCCGCCGCGTGTCGCGCGCGACGACGTGGTCTTCGTCGGTCACATCAGCCGGCGGGAGGGGGGTGCTCAGCCGCGAAGCACGCGCCCCGGCTTCGACGCCACCGCGTCGGGGACGGCCGCACCGTCGACACGGATCGGTGTCCCGTTGACGATCACGTGCGCCATGCCCTCAGGGGCGTCGGCGACGAGACGCTCCCCGTCCGCCGGGAAGTCGCGCACCCGGCGCAAGGGCCCGGGGCCGACGGTGTCGGGATCGAACACGGCCAAGTCGGCGAGCATGCCTTCGCGGACATAGCCGCGGTCGGTGAGCCGGTACACGTCGGCGGGCTCGCCGGTCAGCTTCCGAACAGCCGCCGCGAGCTGCAGCGCGCCGCGCTCGCGTACCCACCGGCCCAGCAGATCCGTCGCCATGCACGCGTCGCACAGCTGGCTCACGTGCGCGCCGGCGTCGGACAGCCCGATGAGCATCCCGTCCTGGTTCAGCAACCACTCGATGGCGTCGTCGTCGTCGTTGGCGAGCACACTCCGGAAGCGCGTCTCGAGGTTCTCCGAGACCGAGAGGTCGAGGATCACGTCGAGCGGCTCGACGCCCCGCTCAGCCGCCAGCTCCGAGATCGGCTTGCCGATCAACTCGGGATACTTGTCGGTCTCGCTCACCGAGAGCCGATCCCACTTCGGCTTGAAGAACTTGGGCTCGTCCAGCTCCTCCTGCGCCTTCTTCCGCCACTCGGGATCACGGAACGCGGCGAGCTTCTCCTCGACGGGCTTGTCCATCAGCGCCGCGAACATCGGGTTCATGTTGAACGTGAACGGCTCGGCCATGTTCATCGAGAACACGAGCGGACGCACGGACACCTGCGGCCAGACGTCGGCGCCCGTCGCGCGCTCGTTGCTGTTCAGCTCGGCCATGCCCTCGTGCCAGGGGAAGCCCTTCACGGTGAGCAGCGCAGTCCACGTGAACGGCACGCCGATCTTGCGCTGGAGCCAGTACACGTCCTTGTGCTTGATCTTCTCGCCCGGCAGCAGCTCGACGACGCCCCGGCCGGCTTGGGCGATCCCGCCCATGATCACCTCGAGCTCGTGCGTGTCAGCGATGCGCGAGGGGACGGGCCGGCCGCTGTCGCCCGAGTGCGTTGCCGAGGAGCTCGACGCGAACCCGGCGGCGCCGGCTTCGACCGCCTCGCGCAGGACGGCCTGCATCCGCAGCAGCTCCTCCTCGGTGGCCTCGCGCTCGTAGCCGTCGTTGCCCATGACCCACAACCGCAGCGCGGTATGGCCGAGATACGCCGAGTAGTTGATGACCGTGCCCCGGCGTTCGACGGAGTCGAGGTACTCCGGGAACGTCTCGAAGTCCCAGGGGACGCCGGCCTCGAGCGTCGCCGGGCTCATGTCCTCGACGTGCTCGAGCGTGTGGACCATGAGCGCGCGGTGCTCGGGCCGGCACGGCGCGATCGAGAACCCGCAGTTGCCGGCGACGACGCTCGTGACGCCGTGCCACGACGACGGCGTCAGGGCGGGGTCCCAGAACACCTGGGCGTCGTAGTGAGTGTGGATGTCGATGAACCCGGGCGCGACGACGTGACCTTCGCCGTCCAGGGTGCGCTTGCCCTCGAGGCGGTCGCCGACGGCCGTGATGCGGTCGCCGGTGACGGCGACGTCCGCCTGCCGGCCCGGCGCCCCGCTGCCGTCCAGCACGGTGCCGCCGCGAATCACGAGATCTGCGGTCATGGGTCCCTTCCCGGTTCGGTGGTGGCGGGCAGTCCTACCCGCACGACAAGTCTGCCGCGACTCCGGTGTGGTCGGACAAGTAGGCCAGCCCGCCGGGGCCGTTGGTGACGGGCTTGTCCGCGAACAGCCCGGTGCCGAGCTTGTCCTTGTCACGATCGGCGGCCCGGTCGAATCGGGCCTTGCACCCGCCGGGAGTCTTCACGAACAGGAAGTCGATGCGCTCGGTCTCCTTACTGGCCGGGTTCTTCAGGTCGTCGGTGCTCATGTCGGCCCGACCGCTGGTGCAGTTGCTGCCCGTGGCCGGATCGCACTCCGCGTTGCCTGCGGCCAGGTGCGAGTCGATCCAGCCGTTGGAGACGATCGAGCGGTAGCGCCCCGATGTCGCCGTGACATTGAAGTCGCCGGTGAGGACGCGAATCGCCTTCTTTCCGCCGCCCTCCGACGCGAGCGCTTCAGTCTGGATCGTCTGACAGGCCTGCTCGCTGACCTTCTGCGGACACGGTGGGGGGCAGCGCTCCGGCGTGCACAATCGTGGGTCGGCGCCGGGCTCGGAGTCGCCGTCCTGGTGGCTCGCCACGAGGACGAGCGGACCGAGCTTCGATTTCAGTTCGACGCGGTAGGCGCTGCGGAAGTCGCCGGCGAGCACCGTCAGCTTCTGGCTCGTCACGGGCAGTGTCGTCAACACGAGCTCGCGGTCCGTGAGCGGCATGTCGTGCCAGACGATCTTGTACTTGCACGCCTTCACCCACGGCGCCGCGACCACGCGGTCGTACGTGCGGGGGGCGATCTCCTGCAACGCGACGACCGCCGGGCACTTTGCGGCCTGCAGCTGCTGGCCGAGGAGCGCCATGCGATCGTCACCCTGACAGTCGTCGGGCGCGTTCGGACAGGTGATCCCGTGGAGGATGTTGAACGTCACGAGCCGCAAGTCGTTCTTGGGCGCGGCTGTCCGCGACGCGCGCTGACGCGCGACGTTTCTGCCGCCGGCGCCGGCGGTGGTTGCGCTGGCGGCGGCAACCAGGGCGCCGGCTGCGAGGACCACGAGCAGTCTTCGCACGATTTCTCCCACTTGTCCGGTCGCCGTCGCAGGCTCCGGCTCCTGCGGCGACGGTCGGTCAAAGCCGCCGCCGCCCGCGAAGCGGGACCCTATTACGATCTGACAGCCATGTCAGGGTCGCGTGGGCAAACGCTTCCGGCCGCGATGCGCGCCGCCGTGTACCGGGGGCCGCGCGACGTGGTCGTCGAAGAGCGGCCGGTTCCCGAGCTCGGCCCGCACGACGTGCTCCTCGAGGTGAGCCACTGCGGCGTGTGCGGCAGCGACCTGCACATGTTCGTCGACGGCTGGGGCGCTCCGAACTCCATCGGCGGACACGAGTACTCGGGCCGCGTCGTCGCCGTCGGCGAGGCGGTGACAGCGTGGTCGTCGGGGGACGAGGTCGTCGGTGGCCCCGCGCAACGGTGCGGCGAGTGCGAATACTGCCGGGCGGGGCGGCCCCAGCTGTGCACCGGCCGCGCCAATCCCGGGGTCGGCGACTTCCAAGGAGCGTTCGCCGAGTTCGTACGAGTGCACGAAGCCGAACTCATGCGCGTGCCGTCGGGACTCTCGATGCGCGCCGCCGCGCTCGCCGAGCCGCTCGCGGTCGCGTTGCACGGTCTGACACGCGGTGGCGTGCGCGTGGGGCAGCGCGTCTTGGTGACCGGCGGCGGACCGATAGGAGCGCTGAGCGTCGCGGCGGCGCGCGTCCGGGACGTGACCGACGTCGTCGTGAGCGAGCCGCATCCGGCGCGCCGTGCGCTCGTCGAGCGATTGGGCGCCATCGCCGTCGCACCCGAAGAGCTCGGGAAGCCGCGCATGCCGTTCGACCTGATCGACGACCCGTTCGACGTGGTGCTCGAGTGCTCCGGCCACGCGGCGGCGATGGAAGCGGGGCTGGCCCAGCTCAAGCGGGGCGGAACGCTGGTGCTCGTCGGCGCCGGCATGGACCACCCACGCTTCGACAACAACCGCATCCTCCTCAACGAGCTCGTGATCACCGGGGCGTTCGTCTACGACCCGGACGGGTTCCCGCGCGCGCTCGAGCTGCTCGCCTCACCGGACTTCCCGACCGACGTGCTCATCGAGCCTGACGACGTCAGCCTCGACGAGCTCTACGGCGCCGTCGAGCGGCTGGTATCGGGCGACTTGCCGGCGAAGGTGCTCGTCGTTCCCCGTCGGGAACCCAAGGACAACGGAGGCGCAGGATGACGACCCCGACCCGCACGCCGCGCTTCAACCATGTGGCCATGAGCCTGCCCGCCGATCTGCTCGGCGAGGAAGGCCGCGGCGACATCGTGCGCTTCTACGACGAGGTCTTCGGGTGGAAGGAGCTCCCGACCGAGACCGTCGACCGCAAGAAGCTCGTCCTGTCGGCATATACGTACGAGCAGTTCGTGTTTCTCATCGCCGACGACCCGCCGATGGCCGCGCCGCGCCTCGACCATTTCGGCATGTCGGTCGGCACGGAACAGGAGCTCGACGACATGCTCGCCCGGGCCAAGGCGTTCCAGGCCCGCGACGACCGCGTCGACATCGTCGACAAGGAGCTGACCGACCACGGGATGCTCGCGATCACGAGCTTCTACGTCCGCTACCTGCTGCCGATGATGGTCGAAGTCCAGTGGTGGGACTTCAAGAACCAGGAGTCGCCCTAGAGAGGATTTTGGCGTCGCTACTCCGGCACATATCCGGTCCAGCGACGCCAAAACACAATGAGACCTCCTAGGACGGCGCGGGGCTCGGCGTCGGGACGGCCTTCTCCTCGGGCTCGACCGGGACCATCACCTCGGACGGCACCGGACTCACATCTCGCGTGTCGCGCAGCAGCCCGCGGAGAGCGAGCACGGCGACCACGTACATGGCGAGGGCGAGGAACAGCACGATCCTGAAACCGAACGTCATCGCGAGGATCGTGGTGAGCACCGCCCCGACCACGGACGCGAACCCGTTCACCGCCCAGCCCCACGCGACGTACTGACGTGAGAACTCCGTGAGGCGTGACACTGCGCCCAGACCGAGGGGCATGAACGCGCCCAGGCAGATACCCAGCGGCGCCAGCATCACGAACGCGGTCACGACGCGTGCCGCGAGCGGCCAACCCAGCAGTGCGTCGGTCAGCGGCGGAAGCCCGAACTGGTAGAAGATCGTGAGCGCGGCGAGCGCCGCGAGCAAGAAGGGAACGACGCGACCCGGACGGTGGCCGTAGCGACCCGTGAGCAGGGCGCCGACACCCGTGAAGATGAGGATGGAGGCGAGCGTCACCGTGAGCGAGTAGGTCGGGTAGCCGAGGAAGAGCACGAGCCGTTGGATGAGCGTGATCTCGAAGAACATGAAGCCCAAGCCGAGCGCGGCGAAATAGAGCGCGGACCTCGGCTTGCGTGGGAAAGCCGTCCACACCTTTCGGATCGAGAGGAAGGGAAGTAGGAGGAACACGGCGGCAAAGATCGCCGCCACGACGAGCAGGAGCAGGAGCACCCGTTCCCCGACTGCCACGTCGTCGGGTTGCACCGAGTGCGTGATGTCCCGGACGACGTCGCCGAACGGGCTGAAGTGCCAGAAGAACGGAGCGTCGTCGCTGATGGGCCTGACGTCGTAGGGATAGGAGTCGTACCAACCTTCGAGTCGACTGCCCGGAATGGTCGCCAGCTCGCTCACCGAGCTCCCCTCGACCGGATGGCCGGGCGCGTACCGCAGCGTGCTGCGGGGCACGGCGGGGATGGACGACACGAGCCGATCCACCTCCGCCGGAGTGAACGGCTTCTCCTTGACGAGGATCGTCGACAACGCGCTCGGGCCCTCGGTGGGCGTCGTCACAACGATGATGTGGCGCGATGGGTTCTTGATCCCCCGTTCGGCCAGCGCGTGCCGCGCCGTGGCCACGTACCGGGTGGTGCGGTTCGGGCGCCCCTCGTAGTCGAACTCGCCGTACTGGGTGGCGATGACCCCGTTCGGCCCGAGGTGGTCGAAGCTGTCGACGATCGTCTCGCTCGTGTAGAGGTAGCTCTCCGAGAGGACGAACGCGCCCGACTGCGCCGCCGTCGTGGTCGCGTAGCTGTCGGGTGCGGGGAACCAGACGATGTCGTAGGTGTCGTTGCTGCGGGCCAGGAACGTGCGTCCGTCGCCCTGTTCGTAGTTCACGTTGGGCCGGTCAGCCAGGTGACCGTCGTAGTCGGCGAACCGGTTCGTGACGAGGTCGTACGTGACGGGGTTGAGCTCGATGGCGTCGATGTGTCCGGCCTTGTAGTAGAGCGACGTCAGGACCTCGTTGCCGCCCGCGGCGCCGATGATCAGGACTCGTCGTGGGGGCGCGTCCTTGACCGCGAACGGGAACCTGCGGGCGTCCGTGTCGTAGCGACCGAGGGTGGAGACGTGACCCTTCCAGCGGTAGATGACCGACCCGAACAGCCCGTCGTGGAACAGCAGCCGAGCATCGGGACTGACCTCGGCGACGTCGACTCGGAAGATCGGGCTCCACGAGAAGTACGGCTCCTTGTCCTCGTCGATGTCCTGCTTCAGCGCGTCGGGCCGCTGCCGCGGAAGCACGCTGGGCCACACCGCGCCGATGCCCAGCACCACCGCGAGGCCCGCAGCAACGGGCACGACTCGCGACTTGCGGCGAAGCGCGATGCGCAGGCCGGCGACGGCGAGGATGAGCCCGGAGAGCATGATCGTCGCCGGCGGCCCGATGGACGCGAGCAGCGCGACGACAACCGCGCAGGCCAGGCCCGCCCCGAGCAGGTCGGCGAAATAGAGCCGTCCGATGCGCTCGGGGCGGCGGCTGAACAGCGTCGCGATCATGACCCCGATGGCGATGAACGACGCGAACAGCGCGACCGAGATCACCAGGAGACGCGCCACGTTGGCGAACGACGTCAAGGTCCCGTAGTCCCAGATGGCAAACGTGTCGGTCGAGGTGAGCGCGACGACCGCGTACCCGATCCCGACGCTCACCGCGCCGAGTAGCAGGCCCCACATCATGATCGTGTCGGTCTTCGCCCGCCGGAGGTGCGCGGAGATCGCCACGAGTACGCCGCCGGTGCCGATGCCGAGCAGCGCGAGACCGATGACGAGGTAGGTGTAGTAATAGAAAAGCTTGAACGAGATGATGCGCGTGTAACCGACCTCGAGCAGCAGGCCGACGAAGCTGATCAGCAGGATCTCGAAGACGTATCCGCGGCGACTTGACGCGTCGGAACCTGATGTGCTCACGCTGGACATCGCGGCGCCCAACCCGTTCCCGCTTCGTCAGTGTTTCGCAGAGGCCGAATACCGTGACCCATCGGCTCTCGCCCTGTCCAACGGAGGGTAGGCGAGTCCGCTTGCGTCATGGTCGCGCGTCCCTTTCGACGCCCCGGCTGTTAGCGTTCGCCCGATGAAAGTGGAAGCCGACGCGCCCGCGCGCGCCGTAACCCCGGATGATGGCGAGGTCAAGGCCTCGCGTCGATCGCTGTCACCGTGGGTCGTGGGAGCCGTCGTGGCCGTGGTCGTCGCCGGCGTTGTCATGCGGTTCGTGACGCTCAGCGAGATGTGGCTCGACGAGGCCCTGACCGTCAACATCTCCCGGCTGCCGCTCGGGGACATACCGGACTGGCTCCGTCACGACGGCGCGCCGCCGCTCTACTACTTCATGCTGCATGCCTGGACGGAGGTGTTCGGCACGAGCAACTTCGCGGTGCGCTCGCTCTCCGCTGTCATCTCCGTCGCGACGCTTGCACCCATGTGGTTTGCCGGACGCCGCATCGCGGGTCGCACAGGAGCGTGGATTGCCTTGTTGGTCACGGCGTCGTCGCCGTTCGCAATCCAGTTCGGCTCCGAGGCGCGCATGTACTCGCTGGTGATGCTGCTCGTCACCCTCGGATATCTCGCCGTGCGTCGTCTCCTCGAGCGTCCGTCGTTGGGCCGGCAGGCGGTCGTCGCGCTCATCACGGGCCTCCTGCTCTACACGCAGTACTGGGCGTTCTACCTGATCGCCGTGGTCGGGGCCTTGCTCGTGTGGCAGGCATGGCGCGGGCGCGATGCCGATCAACGCCATGCGGCGCGCGCCGGCATCGTCGCCCTCGTGGCGGGCGTGATCACGTTCCTGCCCTGGATTCCGACGTTTCTCTACCAGTCGGCCCACACCGGCACGCCGTGGGGCGACGCCGTCTTCGTGACCACCTCGTTCGCGTTCGCGCTTCGCGACTTCGCCGGTGGGGAGCATTCCGAGGCGTACATACTCCTTGTTCTCTTGATCATGCTGACGATCGTCGCCGTGTCCGGGCGGGCGATCGACCGGTATCGCATCGAGCTGGACGTGCGGACGCGTCCAGGAGTTCGCGCCGAAGCACTGGTGTGGGTGGGCACGCTGCTGCTCGGCGGGGCGTTCGCCTTCATCGCGCACAGCACCTTCGCGGGCCGGTACGCGTCGGTGCTGTTCCCCTTGTTCGTGCTGGTCGTCGTGTACGGCATCACGGTGTTCACCGACACGAGAATCCGGGCCATCGTGCTCGCCCTGGTCGTGATCATCGGTCTGGCCAGCGGATCGCGCAACGTCTTCGACGACCGGACCGAGGCGGGGCCGGTCGCCGAGGCGATCCGCGCACGCGCGAGGCCCGGCGACGTCGTCCTGTACTGCCCCGACCAACTCGGGCCCAGCGTCAGCCGGCTGCTGTCAGGGACGCGCGGTCTGACCCAGCTCACCTTCCCGCAAGGTGACCGCCCTGAACTAGTCGACTGGGTCGACTACAAGGAGCGGCGCGACAAAACGGACCCGAACGCGTTCGCACGTATGGTTGCCGACCGCGCCCGGCCCGGGCACACGATCTGGTACGTGATCGCCGTGCAGTACCGCGGCGGTAATGAAGGGAAGTGCGAAGCCGTACATCGAGCGCTCGTGCCGCTGCGGCCGGATGCGCGCCAAGTGGTCGAGGCCGAAGAGAAGTTCACCGAGTTCTTTGCTCTGTTCGAATACCCCGGCCGGTGATCGAGACGGTTCGCGAGTTCGTCGGGCGCGACCTGCGCGCCGCGGTTGTGCCGTGGGCGCTCGGCCGGGTCCTGGTCGTCGGGTCACTTGCGCTCACGAGATTCGGCGTCGACCATCTCGAGGGCGCCCGGCAGCCCGTGCAGCTTCGCCAGGGGATGTTCGCGTGGGATGCCGCCTTCTATCGCGACATCGCCGAGCACGGATACGGCGCGGTCAAGTCCGGCGCGCTGCGGTTCTTTCCGCTCGTGCCCCTGCTCGCACGCGGACTCGGGGTCGCGTTCCTGGGCAACGAGGCGGCTGCGCTGCTCGTGATCGCCAACGGCTCGGCGCTGCTGTTCGGCGCGCTGCTCTACCGGCTCGCATTCGCAGAGACCGGCGACACGGGCCTGGCGCTACGCGCGGCGTGGTTTGCGGCGATCTTCCCGCCCGCGATGGTGCTCGTACTCGGGTACGCCGAAGCGGCCTTCATGCTGCTTTCGGTGGCGATGTTCCTCGCCCTCCGCAGTCGCCGCGTCGCGTGGGCGATCCCGTTCGGTTTGCTGGCTGGGCTGGCGCGTCCTCTCGGGGTGCTCCTTGCGATCCCCGCGGCGATCGAGGCAGCGCGGACGTGGCGGCTCGCGTCCGCGCCTGACCGCGTCGCGCGCATCGGAGCCGTCATCGCCGGCCCGGTCGGAAGTGGGCTCTACCTTCTGTGGGTGCGTCACGCTTACGGGGATCCCTGGCTTCCGCTGAGCATCCAGAACGACCGCGCGCACCGGGGAGGAACGGTCGACCCTTTTACGCGCGTGTTCGAC
>JBKOWY010000063.1:0-5563 GCA_046724655.1 Actinomycetota bacterium | reverse complement strand
TATGTGCGCTCGGCCGCGTCGTTCTTCCGGTTTGCAAAGAGGACCTCAGGTCCGCCGTGGCCCTGCTCGATGGCTTCCATAGGCCAACTGATGTCGGCCCCAGGGAAATGAGGGCCGAACTCCTTTAGGCGGGCGGGATGTTCTGGTTCATGCGGAAGAAGTTGCTGGGGTCGTACTTCTGCTTGAGCGCTCGCAGGCGGTCGTACTTTGCTGATCCGTATGCCTGCCGGACCCGCTCACGCCCCTCGTCCATGAGGAAGTTGACGTACACACCTGTGTGATACGACTGAAGGCCCGTCCAGAATCGGTGTACCCACTCGCGCTCCTCTTCGAAGCCGTCTGCGGTCATCGTGTTTCCACCGATGTTGAAGGTGTGGCCCGCGCCCCGGCCGTTGAAGGCAGTCTCGTCCTCGCCGACACGAGACACCGCACCACCGGTTTGCCAGACCCCCAGGGCGGTGATGGGCGAATCGATCTGTTCGCCGTACTGGACCATGACGTCGATGATGTCGTCGTTGAGTTCGGCGACGTCACACGAACGGAAGTAGTACCACCACCCGGGTGGGAACGATGGGTTGAACATTTCTTGAAGTGTCAGGTACGGCATGGGCCCACAACGATCGAGCGCAGGCGACCCGAACTCTTTCAACGGACGCACGACCTTTTCGCCCTCACCGACGGTGCCGGCATAGATGGCCGTGACTGCGATCACATGTTGACCCACAAGCTCCGCAGGCAAGCCGGCGAGGGTCGCCGGTGCCTTTCGTTCGGTAATCAGCGTCGTCAGTTCGTCGGGGCAGTCGGCGATCCAATCTCGGTAGAAGCGCAGGACGCGCGGAGCCTCGGCGATCGGCCAGAAGATCGGGCCGGCATAGATCTCCGGCCCGAGCGCACTGAGACGGAACTCGAACTCCGTCGCGATTCCAAAGTTGCCGCCTCCTCCACGAAGACCCCAGAAGAGGTCGGCGTTGTCCTGCTCGCTGGCCTTCACAAACTCTCCCTCGGCGGTGACGAGGTCGACGGAGATCAAATTGTCGATGGTGAGGCCAAGCTTCCGCATGGTGAAGCCAATCCCTCCGCCGAGCGTCAGCCCTGCCATGCCCGTATGCGAGATGAACCCGGCGGGGACGGCGAATCCGAAGGCCTGGGTTTCGCGGTCCAGTTCCCCCAGGAGCACGCCGGCCTGGGCGCGAACCGTTCGTGCTTCGGGATCGACGCGGATTCCCTTCATCGGTGAAAGCTCGATGACCATGCCGCCGTCGCACACGCCGTACCCGGGGTAGCTGTGGCCGCCGCCGCGCACAGCGACGAGAAGTTGGTGGGTACGGGCGAAGCGCACCGCCTCGATCACATCCGCGACGCCAGCGCAGCGCGCGATCAGCGCTGGGTGCCGGTCGATCGAGGCGTTCCACACCCTCCGACGCTCGTCGTAGCGGTCGTCGCCGGGGCGAACGAACTCACCGCGGAGAGTTGACCCGAACTCGTCAAGAGCGAGTTGGTCGATCGAAACCTGGTCGGTCGTCGCCCTCAACACCTCCCGTCACACGAATACCGCCTGATTCTAGGGACGGCACTACGTCATGGCGCGTGAGGCGGCCGCTCGCAGTTCGTGCACGTCCAGTCCCACCTGTTCGGAGAACGCCGTGAGCAGCAGCGGCAGCACGACTGCAGCGCATCCATCGGAAGGTCGGCGCCTCTCGCTCGATCAGAGCCTATGGGCCCGTCCCGGCAACGAGGGCTAATCGGTACCGGCACTTCGGAACTCGCGCCAGACCGGGCTGTCCTCGAAGTGGTTGTCGAAGCGGTCCTGCGACTCGAGAATCTCCTCGAGCCCGGCCTGTCCCTTGAGGACCCTGGCTCCCAGCCTGAAGTACTCGAACCGCTCGATCCCCGCCATGATGAACAGCATGTCGACGCCGCGGTCTTCTGGGGTCGCGAACGCGTGCGGCATGTGGGGCGGGACGAGGAGGTAGTCGCCCTCGCCGATGGTCACCACCTGCTGTCCCGTCAATACGTGGAGCGCACCTTCGATGATGAAGAAGACCTCGGGCGCGCTCTTGTGATGGTGGGGAGGTGGTCCGTCAGTACCCTTCGCCATCTTCGTGCGGGCGGCGCTAATCCGGCCATCGCTGCCGCCGTCCGCAAGCAGCTGGATCGTGTTCGTCCCGAGCCCGAGCACCTCGGCATCGTCAGCGCGCACGAGGACGATCTGTTGACTGTCGGCGGAGTGAAAGCTCATGTCGGCTCGCTCCTAACGTCGATCGTTGGATCCGTCGGGACGAATCACCGCTGCGGCCGCGGCGATACGGACGTCTTGAATCGCGGCCAGGCGCGGTCTATGAGCCGCGAGTAGATCGCAGCGAAGAGCCGGGCTCGCACGCCCGCTCGGCGGCGGCTGCGTACGACCCACACCAGGCGAGTGCTCTGTGGCGAGACGGGTTCGAAGCGGTGTTCGTAGTCGATCAGAACGCCCATGGCACGCCCGCTCCACGTCCACGAGACGGGCGGATCGAATTCGGTCATCTCGAAGCGGGACCGTCCGAGCGGCCGGAATCTGAAGCTTCCCGAAGTCTCGGCGCACACAGGTCCCGGCGGTGTCGCATGCACGCCGACGATGTGGGGAGCCCATGTCGGCCAGGCGTCGATGTCGGCCAACGCCGACCACGCCTCTCGGACGGGAACCGGCGCCTCGAACGATCTCTCGACAAGAATTTCGGTCACCACGAACCAGCATAATCGGTGGATTGCAGAACACAAGCGGTCGTGTACCTTCGTCGCTGTGGCTCCGGGCACGCGTGACCGCATCCTCGAGGCCGCAATGCGGCTGTTCGCCGCCCAGGGGTTCCGGGCGACGACCGTGGGCGATATCGAAGCCGAGGCAGGCTTGGTGCCGCGGCGGGGCGGCCTGTACCGGCACTTCGCCAGCAAGGAGGCCGTGTTCGAAGCGTGCCTCGAACGATGGATCGCAGACGTAACGAACTTTCCGTCGACGGTCGAGGCACTCCTGCCGCTCGATGACCTGCGTTCAGAGCTGGCGGTCATCGCACGCGGCTCGCTGCAGATACTGGCCCGCCAACGCGACCTGTTCAGGTTCCTCGCCCGCGACGCCATCGACTTCCCGCACCTCGTCGCCCGGGTGCACGACGATCTCGTGGCCATCGGCTACCGGCAGCTGTCAGCCTGGTTTCGGTCGCGTCTGAAGGCATCGGAGGTGTCGACTCGGGAGGCCACCGCGCTCGCGGCCGTGGCCCTGGCGTCACTGGCCCACTACCGCCAGGACGAAGCCGTGTACGGCGTCCCGCCCGGCGACGTGAGCGAAGCACAGTTCGTCAACGCGTGGGTCGAGACCTGGCACGCAGCTATCGCGGCCCGCAGCGGCGCGTGAGCCGCCATCGCCTGTCGCCGCGGGACTACGCGGCGCGTCGTTCTAGCGCGCCTGGCGCAGCTTCCACCGCGGCTCAAGCGCAGGGAATCGCGGTCGACGTCGATCCGATCGGCCGCCTGCCATGCACGCACGAAGGTCTGCTGCGCTGCCTCCTCGGCGAGGTCGTGGCGATCGAGCGGACGCTGCGCCACCGCGTACACGAGTCTTCCGTACTCCGGCGCCGCTATTCTTCGACGAGTACCGGCGCAACCGGACGACGGGAGCTTCAGCCTGATCGACGAGACGACGAACAGCACCGCCGGCGCGGGCATGATCCGCGGCGAGCCCGACTGACGCTGTGGCCTACCTGCGGCCTGGTTTCTTCGTTCGCCGCATTGCCAACCCACTCGCAACGTTGTTCGGCGCCGCGACCACGCTCGCAGTTCGGGGGCGGCGCAGCGGCGAGTGGAGGACCGTGCCGGTGCAGGTGCTCGATGTCGACGGTAACCGTTACCTGGTCGGGGTGCGAGGCGAGACGGAATGGGTCCGAAACATGCGCGCAGCCGGTGGCGGTGAGCTGCGCCGGCGCGGCAAGGCGGAACCGGTCCGCGCCACGGAGGTCCTCGACCCCGACGAGCGGGCGCGAATTGTCAGCGCGTACCGCGATCGCTGGGGCCGTCAGCTGAAGGCGCAGTTCGACAAGCTGCCGGACCCCGCCGATCACCCCGTCTTTCGCATCGAGCCGGCGTAGCGGCCCGCGGTACCCCGAGGGCGTTTCGCGTGTGCCTCAGTCTCCTTCGTCCGCGGGCGCCGTCGTGAAGTAGGTACGCCGAATCTGCCGCGTTCGTCGGTTTCGGTGATCTCGCCCCACACCCGCTTCGGCGGGGTCTTCGGTGACGTTGCCATCCGCGTCGAGCCAGATCACGTCCGCATCGAGTCCGGTCGGGCCGGTGATGCGCATCTAGGTGAGTCCGTGTCGGCGGGCAATCTCCCGCACGGTCATCGGGGCGAAAACCGGACTGCACGGCGTGGCTGGTAACCATCGGCGTTGAGCGCGCCCCAGATCTGCCGGTAGCTCACGGTGAGTCCTCGCACGATCCGACGATGGGCCGATGCAGGGAAGCTATCGTCGTTTCGAACGGTCGGGGGCTGGCGTCGGCTCAGGTGGGGCGCGACTCGGCGCTCAGTCTCTGTGGACATTTCCTGACGCCACGGTGTGAGGCCGTCACATCATCGGTGCTAGCCACCTCGCACCAGAACGGGCATTCTGTGTGGGCTTCGACTCGATGCGGCGAGCGGGAGTAGCGATCCGTCGTGACAGATGAGCAGCCCGCGAGAGATCGCGTGGCCGAGTTCGAGGCCGCGTACGAAAAGACGCCACCGTGGGACATCGGAGCCCCGCAGCCGGCGTTCGCGACGCTCGCAGCCGACGGCCGCCTCCGGGGACGTGTGCTCGATGTTGGTTGCGGGACGGGAGAGCACGTCCTGATGGCAGCCGATGCAGGTTGCGAAGCGGTCGGGATCGACATCGCCTCGTCCGCGATCAGCCTCGCCCGAGCGAAGGCGAGCAAGCGCGGCACGTCAGCTCGCTTCATCGTGGGTGATGCCCGCAACCTCGCGTCCTTCGGTCAGCAATTCGACGTTGTCCTCGATTGCGGGCTCTTCCACGTGTTGGACGACGAGGATCGCGCGCCCTTCGTTGCGAGCGTTGCGAGCGTGATCCGATCTGGCGGTGAGTACTTCATGTTGTGCTTCAGCGAGAACGAACCAGCGGGATGGGGCCCGCGTCGTGTCACGCAGGACGAGATAGGAGAGGCGTTCGCGGACGGGTGGCACGTTGAGGCCATCGAACCGGCCGATCTCGCCGTGACCTTCCGCGCTGAGCCGGTGCGCTCGTGGTTCGCGTCCATCGCACGCACCTGATCTCCCGGCGAGCGTGCTCATATCTGCCGATCGGCGCTCCATCTCACACATCGAACGTACGTCCGAACATCACTAGGTAGGGCACCTTGCGCGCCCGATCGGCACATATGCGCTCGTGGTGCTCGACGCACAGAACGCCGGTTCGGGGCGCGATCACGATCGACGTCCGGCGTGTTGTTATGTGCGTCGGCTGATGGTCGGTGGTGATTCAGCTCGGCGGGGCGAACCGGTTCGAGTTCGCTCGCTTCGTCGGGTTGTCAGGCCCTTCTCGGCTAT
>JBKOWY010000088.1:0-4308 GCA_046724655.1 Actinomycetota bacterium | reverse complement strand
AGCTGCTCCATCGTCCGGCGGACGTTCGGATCGTCGACACCCCGATCGGCCGCGAACACGATCTGTCCGCTGAAGCCGGCCCGGTTGGCGAACCCGCGGTCTTCGAGCAGTTGCTGGGCCTGCTTGCTCTCGGAGCCCGAGAGCGAGAACTCGTTGCGGAAGACGCCGCCCGCCGCGCTGCTCACGACGCTCACGGCCACGAGGAACACGACCCAGACGGCGACGACGCGCCAGCGGCGGCGGTAACACAGACGGGCAAGGCGCTTCAGCATGGGGGGAACCTCTGCGTCTCGACTTTCCGGCTGGACTCGGCTGCCACGGTTCGACCGTGCAACGGCTGAGAACTCATCGCTCTTCCGAGCCCTGCTTGACTTAGCGTTACCTTACGGATTGAATGGTTCACGTGTCAAGACGTTCAAAACGTGACCTATTTCTCGAAACGATGGAGGCGTGCCGCGCGTTCATCAGCGCGGTCGACCTCGTGAACCAGATCATCGCCGAACGCATGGGTGTCAACCGCACCGACCACCGCGTGCTGGAGATCCTTAACCGACGGGGCGCGATGACCGCCGGTGATCTGGCTCGGGCCGCCCACCTGACCACGGGGGCGGTCACCGCCGTGGTTGACCGCCTCGAGGAGGTCGGTTTCGTCCGTCGGGTCCGCGACACGGAGGACCGGCGGCGTGTGCTCATCGAGCGGACACTCGAAAGCACGCGGACGGCAATGCGCTATTACCAGCCGTTCATGTCGGCCACCTTCGACGCCATGACGAAGTACAGCCCTGACGAGCTTGAAGTCGTTCGCGACTTCATGCTCGGAGCGGCCGCGCTCTCCGAGGAGTACGCAGAGGAGCTCGGCACAGCCGACGGCGCGTCGACCGACGCTGCCGATGCCGGTTGATCCGAGGCGCTACTTCGCGTCGGCCCACGTGGGGCCGAAGCCGAGGTCGACCACGAGCGGCACCTTGAGCGCGCAGACCGACTCCATGACCTCACGAACGAGCGGCTCCACTCGTTCGCGCTCGTCGAGCGGTACCTCGAGCACGAGCTCGTCGTGCACGGTCAGGATCATCCGCGAGCGGAAGCCGCCATCTTCGAGCGCCCGGTCGAGCGCGACCATCGCCAACTTGAAGATGTCGGCGGCGGAGCCCTGCACCGGCGCGTTCTTCGCCATGCGCTCCCCCATCTGGCGGATGCGGAAGTTGTCGGACGACAGCTCGGTGATCTGCCGGCGGCGGCCGAAGATCGTCGTCGTGTAGCCGCGCTGCTTTGCTTCCCGCGCCGTCCTCTCCATGAACTCCTTCACGCTCGGGAAGCTCGCGAAGTAGTTGTCGAGGATCTCCCGGGCCTCTTCGGTCGGGACGCCCAAGCGCTGCCCGAGCCCGAAGGACTCCATCCCGTAGGCGAGGCCGAAGTTCACGACCTTGGCGAAGCGCCGCTGCGACGGGTCGACCGACTGCTCGTCGACGCCGAAGACCATCGCCGCGGTCGTCGTATGGATGTCGGCACTGCGTGAGAACGCCTCGATGAGCCCGGGGTCGTCGGTGAGGTGCGCCAGTACCCGCAGCTCGATTTGCGAGTAGTCGGCGGTGAGCAGCCCGCAGCCGTCGTCGGCGATGAACGCACGCCGCATCTCACGGCCGTCGGCGGTGCGTACCGGGACGTTCTGCAGGTTCGGGTTCTCGCTGGCGATCCGGCCGGTCGTCGTGTCGGTCTGCTTGAACGTGGCGTGGATGCGGCCGTCGTCGCCGATGAGCGGCGGCAGCGCGTCGGCGTAGGTGCTGCGCAGCTTCTCGACCTCGCGGTACCGCAAGAGGTCCTCGATGATCGGGTGCTCCTCGGCCATCTTCTGCAGCGAGTCGGCATCGGTCGACGGGCCCGTCTTCGTCTTCTTCACCGGGGCCAACCCGAGCTTGTCGAACAGCACCTCGCGCAGCTGCGGCGTCGAGTTCACGTTGAACTCCACGCCCGCGTGAGCGTGAATTCGCCCGACCAGATCCTCACAGCTCGCCGCGAGCTCGGCGCGCAACCCTTCGAGATACTCACGGTCGATCTTGACGCCGTAGTCCTCCATACGCGCCAGCACGCGGACGAGCGGGCGCTCGACTCGCTCGTACAGGTCGGTGAGCTCGCGCGCTTCGAGCGCCTGCGCGAGCGTGCCGGCGAGCCGGCGCACCGCGAGCGAACGCCGCCCCGTCTCGTCAACCCGTGACTGCCCGTCGAGGTCAAGGTCGAGCGTCCCTTCCTCGGCGTCGGGTAAGCGCACCTCGAGCGACAGGTAGCGGAGCGCGAGGTCCTCGAGCAGGTACTTCCCCTCCGCCGGATCCAGGAGGTACGCCATCACGGCGGTGTCGTAATGCAGCGAGTGCACCTCCATGGGGAGGCCGTGCATCAGCTCCTTGGCGCGATGCGTCACAAGCGGCGGTCCGCCTTCGCGCACGAGCGTGGCCAGTGCGTCGGCGACCTTGGGATCGCGCAAGAGCTCACCGTCGATGTATTCGGCGCGTTCGTCTTCGTCGGCGACGGCAAGACCGACCAACGGGCTGCGGCCCGGTTCTCCCTCCCATCGGGCCTCGAGCACGTAGTCCGTCTCGGCGGCCCCGACATCGCGCAGCCGCGTCGCCGCCGCGGCCGCGTCGGGCAGGACCGTGACCTCGGCCTCGAACGTCTCGGCTTCGGGCTCGGTCGCTTCCTCTCCGACAGCCTCGAACAACCGCGGCAAGAGCGTGCGGAACTCGAGCTGGTCGAACAGCACGCGGACCTGCTCGGGATCCCAGGAGCGCTGGCGCAGGTCGGCGGCCGAGAAGTCGAGCTCGACGTCCGCCCGCAGCCGCGACATCTCACGGTTGAGGAAGACACGGTCGCGCGCGTCGCCGAGGTTCTGGCGCTGCTTGGGCGGCAACTCGTCGAGATGCTCGTAGATGCCCTCGAGGTTCCCGTACGTCGAGACGAGCTTGGCGGCGGTCTTCTCACCGATGCCCGGGACCCCGGGGAGGTTGTCGCTCGTGTCACCCCGGAGCGCGGCGTAGTCGGGATACTGCGCGGCGGTGACGCCCCCGGTGCGCTCGACGATGCCGGCCTCGTCGTAGAGCACGTAATCCGAGACACCGCGGCGGTTGTAGAGAACCTTGACGTGCGGATCGCGAACCAGCTGGTAGGTGTCGCGGTCGCCGGTAACGATCACGGTGTCGATCCCCTCGCCGGCGGCCTGCTCGGCGAGCGTGGCGATGACGTCGTCGGCCTCGACCCCCTCGATCTCGAGGGTCGGGATCTCGAGGGCCTCGAGCACCTCGTGGATCAGCGGCATCTGCGACGAGAAGACGTCCGGCGTCTCCTTGCGGCCGGCCTTGTAGTCGGCGTCCATGTGGTCCCGGAACGTCGGCGCCCCGGTGTCGAAGGCGACGGCGATGTAATCGGGCTTCTCGTCGCCGAGCATCTTGATCAGCATCGACGTGAAGCCGAAGACGGCGTTCGTGATCGTCCCCGCCCGTGTCGCGAGATCCGTCGGCAGGGCGTAGAACGCCCGGAACGCAAGGGAATGGCCGTCGAGAAGGAGCAGCTTGCTCATTCATCCCTTTCGCCGTCGCAGGCTCCGGCTCTGCTTCGGCGGTCGGCAAAGCCGCCGCCTCCGCGTCCCGATCGTATGCCCGCCTGCCGGCGTTTCAGGCGTTTCTCAAAACGCCTGGTCGAACGCCGTCCACATGCTCGGGAAGAAGACGAACCCCAAACCGAGGCCCACGAGACCTACGCCGCCGACGCCGGCGCGCCGTCCGACGGCGGCCCCCGCGAACGCGGCCAGACCGAAGCAGATGATGGCGATCAGGTAGAAGATCGCGACCTCTTTGGAACCGGGTTCGAACGCGGCGAGCAGCATCGATTCCTCCATGTCCGGACAGCTCGAGCGGCTGTCTCCACCGGTGAGGTACCCGCGCCCAGGGCGCGGGAAACTGGAGAACGCCTCGCGATTACGGCGTCAGCTCGCCGTCGATCACGCGCCGCGCGATGTCGTGCACCTTGACCCGGTTGTGCATGGCCTGCCGCTGGAGGAAGCGCCATGCCTCCTGCTCGCTCTTGCCGTGCTGGTCCATGAGCACGCCCTTGGCCCGGTCGATGGTCTTGCGGGCCTCGAGGCGTTCGGCCAGGTCGCCGACGTCGCGCTCCAGTGACGCGAGCTCCGCGTAGCGGCCCAGGGCCATCTCGATCGCCGGGATGAGGTCGCTCTTCTGGAACGGCTTCACGAGGTACGCGAGCGCACCGGCATCGCGCGCCTGCTCGACGAGATCGCGCTGCGAGAACGCGGTGAGGATG
>JBKOWY010000149.1:0-7514 GCA_046724655.1 Actinomycetota bacterium | reverse complement strand
ACGTGAGCCCGGACGACTTGCGCGTTGCCGCGCTGCTCCATCCCCTCGACCTTGCCTCGCCGCGACGACAGGTCACCGATGACGTCGCCCATGTAGTCGTCGGGCGTGACGACCTCGACCGCCATGATCGGCTCCAGCAGGACAGGCTTGTCCTGGCGTACGGCCTTCTTGAACGCCATCGATCCGGCGATCTTGAACGCCATCTCGCTCGAGTCCACCTCGTGGTACGAGCCGCCGAGCAGGGTGGCGCGGATGTCGACGAGCGGGTAGCCGGCGAGCACGCCGCCCTCCATCGCCTCCTGGATGCCGGCGTCGACGGCGGGGATGTACTCGCGGGGGATGTCGCCGCCGGTGACCTTGTCGACGAACTCGTAGCCACCGCCCGGGCCCGTGGGCTCGAGGCTGAGGATCACGTGCCCGTACTGGCCCCGGCCGCCGGTCTGGCGCACGTAGCGTTCCTCGACCCGGTCGACGGGCTCGGTGATCGTCTCGCGGTAGGCGACCTGCGGCTTGCCGACGTTCGCCGCCACGCTGAACTCGCGCGTCATGCGGTCGACGAGCACCTCGAGGTGCAGCTCGCCCATGCCGGAGATGATCGTCTGGCCCGTCTCGTCGTCGGTGCGGACCTGGAACGTCGGGTCCTCGTCCGACAGCGCGCCGAGCGCCTTGCCCAGCTTGTCCTGGTCGGCCTTCGTCTTGGGCTCGATCGCGACCGAGATGACGGGCGCGGGGAACTCCATCCGCTCGAGGAGGATGGGGTGGGTGGGGTCGCTGAGCGTGTCGCCGGTGGTGGTGTGCTTGAGGCCGACGGCCGCGACGATGTCGCCCGTGAAGACGGCTTGCTTGTCCTCACGGTGGTTGGCGTGCATCTGGAGAAGGCGCCCGACACGCTCCTTGCGGTCCTTGGTGATGTTGAGCACCTGGCTGCCGGCGGCGAGCTTGCCCGAGTAGACGCGGAAGTACGTGAGCTTGCCCACGTACGGATCGCTCATGATCTTGTACGCGAGCGCCGAGAACGGCTCGGAGTCGTCGGGAGCGCGCGTGAGCTTCTCGAGCGACTTCGGGTCGTGGCCCTCGATCGGCGGCACCTCGAGCGGGCCCGGCAGGTAGTCGACGATCGCGTCGAGCAGCGGCTGCACGGCCTTGTTCTTGAACGCGCTGCCGCACAGCACGGGCACCACGCCGCCCGAGATGGTCGCCGTGCGCAGGCCGCGCTTGAGGTCGGCGGCGGTGATCTCCTCGTCGCCGACGTACTTCTCGAGGACGGCGTCGTCGTAGTGCGACACGACGTCGACGAGCTCGTGGCGCCAGTGCTCGGCGTCGGCCTTGAGCTCGGCGGGAATCTCGACGGTCTCATAACGCTCCCCCATGCCGTCTTCCCACACCAGTGCAGTCATCGAGAGGAGGTCGACAACGCCGCGAAAGTCGCTCTCGGCGCCGACGGGCAGCTGCGTGAGCGCGACGGTCGCCTCGAGGCGGTCGCGGATCATCTCGACGCTGCGCTGGTACTCGGCGCCGATGCGGTCCATCTTGTTGATGAAGCAGATGCGGGGCACGCCGTACTTGTTGGCCTGACGCCACACCGTCTCCGTCTGCGGCTCGACGCCGGCGACGGCGTCGAACACGGCGACGGCGCCGTCGAGGACGCGCAGCGACCGCTCGACCTCCACGGTGAAGTCGACGTGACCGGGCGTGTCGATGATGTTGATCCACGTGTCGCGCCACTTGCAGGTGGTGGCCGCGCTCGTGATCGTGATCCCGCGCTCCTGCTCCTGTGCCATCCAGTCCATGACCGCGGAGCCCTCGTGCACCTCACCTATCTTGTAGGTGCGCCCCGTGTAGTAGAGGATCCGCTCGGTCGTCGTCGTCTTCCCGGCGTCGATGTGCGCCATGATCCCGATGTTGCGAATGCGCGCGAGGGGAACCTCCCGGATCACCGGGCCTTGCTTGCCCCTGATCTCCTTCGGTTCCGCGACCATGTCTCTATCTTTCTTGTCTCAGCAGTCGTCGAAGCGTCATTTGTGCCCTGGTCCGCAGCCGGACCGGGCGCCTACCAGCGGTAGTGCGCGAAGGCCTTGTTGGACTCGGCCATCTTCTGTAGGTCGTCCTTGCGCTTGATGGCGTTGCCCAAGCCGTTGCCGGCGTCCATCAGCTCGGCCGCCAGCCGCTCGGACATCGTCTTCTCGCGGCGCTGACGGGCGTACCCGACGATCCAGCGGATCGCCAGCGTGGTCGCTCGCCGAGGCCTCACCTCGACCGGCACCTGGTAGGTCGCCCCGCCGACCCGCCGGCTACGCACCTCGAGGGCGGGCCGCACGTTCTCGACCGCACGCTTGACCGTCGCCACCGGCTCGGTGCCGGACTTGCGCTCGATCTCCGCCAGTGCGTCATATACAACACGCTCGGCGAGCGACCTCTTCCCGCGCTGGAGCAGCTTGTTGACGAGCTGCGTCACGACGACCGACCGGTAGACCGGGTCGGGCATCAGGTCACGACGGGGCGCCGGGCCCTTCCGGGGCATCGTCAGCCCTCTCGCTTCGCCCCGTAGCGGCTGCGGGCCTGGCGCCGCCCGCCGACGCCGCTGGCGTCGAGCGCGCCGCGCACGATCTTGTAGCGGACGCCGGGCAGGTCCTTCACCCGGCCGCCGCGCACGAGCACGATCGAGTGCTCCTGGAGGTTGTGGCCCTCACCCGGGATGTACGCCGTGACCTCGGCCCCGGTCGTGAGCCGCACCCGGGCCACCTTGCGCAGCGCCGAGTTCGGCTTCTTCGGCGTATGCGTGAAGACGCGCGTGCACACACCCCGGCGCTGGGGCGAGCCCTTGAGCGCGGGGGCCTTGCCGGCCTCGGTCTTGGACCGGCGACCCTTGCGGACGAGCTGCTGGATCGTGGGCACGTGCTACTTCCTCGAGATGACGCCGCGACAACGGAAACCGAGCAACTCTACTCGCCGGTTCCCGCGCCTCCGTACCGCTCGCGCTCGCTTTCGCCGCCGAACGGCGCGCCGAGCACCTCGGCCCCGCCTTCGCCTTCACCTTCGCCGTCCCCCGCCGGCGCGCTCGTGTCACGCAGCCAGTCGGCGAGATCGGCGTCGGACGAGTAGAAGGGCAGCGGCTCGTAGTCGGGCGCGTGGGGCTCGATGTCCCGGTACCGCGGCATCCCCGTTCCGGCGGGGATGAGCTTCCCGATGATCACGTTCTCCTTGAGCCCGACGAGGCCGTCGCTGCGGCCCTCGATCGCGGCCTCGGTGAGCACGCGGGTCGTCTCCTGGAACGACGCCGCCGACAGCCACGAGTCCGTAGCGAGCGAAGCCTTCGTGATCCCCATCAGCTCGGGTCGGCCCTCGGCGGGCTGCTTGCCCTCTTCGACCAGCCGGCGGTTGGTGTCGGCGTACAGACGCGCGTCGACCTTCTCGCCGGGCAGGAACGGCGAGTCGCCCGGTTCGGACACCGCGACCCGGCGCAGCATCTGGCGCACGATCACCTCGACGTGCTTGTCGTGGATCGACACGCCCTGCTCCCGGTAGACCTTCTGCACCTCGTCGGAGAGGTACTGCTGCGTCTCCCGGATGCCCTTGATCTCGAGGATCTCCTTGGGGTCGAGCGGGGTCTTCTCGTCGCCGACCAGGCGCTCGCCGGCGGCGACCTCCTGGCCGTCGCGAACCGCGAGCTGCGCCCGCCGGGAGACGACGTGCTCCTCCTCGGAACCGTCGGACCCGATGACCGTGATCACTCGCTCGCCCTTCTCGTTCTCGCCGATGCGGACGACGCCGGAGCTCTCGGCCATGACGGCGGCGCCCTTGGGCTTGCGCGCCTCGAACAGCTCCACGACGCGCGGCAGACCGTGAGTGATGTCCTCGCCGGCGACGCCGCCGGTGTGGAACGTCCGCATGGTCAGCTGCGTGCCCGGCTCGCCGATCGACTGGGCGGCGATGATGCCGATCGCCTCGCCGAGATCGACCATCGAGCCGGTCGCGAGCATCGTCCCATAGCAGTACGAGCACACACCCTGGAGGGACTCGCACGTGAGCACGGACCGCACCCGGACTCGCGTGACGTCGGGGTCGGCGGCGAGCTGGCGCAGCTCCTGCTCGGTGATCTCGGTGTTGCGAGCCAGCTTGGTCCCGTCGGCGAGCTTGATGTCCTCGGCCAGGCACCGACCGAGGAGCTTCGTCTCGAGCAGTCGGAGGTGCTCGGCGTCGCCGGTGACCTCCTCGACCCAGATGCCGCGGTTCGTCTCGCAGTCCTCGTCGCGCACGATGAGCTCCTGCGCCACGTCGACGAGCCGGCGCGTGAGATATCCGGAGTCGGCGGTGCGCAGAGCGGTGTCGGCGAGGCCCTTGCGGGCACCGTGCGTGGAGATGAAGTACTCCAGCACCGACAGGCCCTCGCGGAAGTTGGACTTGATCGGGCGCGGGATGATCTCACCGCGCGGGTTGGCCACCAGGCCGCGCATACCGGCGATCTGGCGGACCTGCATGACGTTCCCGCGGGCACCGGAGCCGACCATCATGTCGATCGGGTTGAACTTCTCGGCCTGGAGCTCCGCCTGCATGGCCTCACGCACGCGGTCCGTGGCCTCGGTCCAGATCTCGATCTCCTTCTGGCGGCGCTCGTCGTCGGTGATGACACCCCGGTCGAACTGCTGCTCGACCTTGTCGGCCTCGTTCTCGAACCGCTCCAGCAGCGGGATCTTGTCGCGCGGCGTCTTGACATCGGCGATCGAGATCGTGAGCCCGGCCTGCGTCGAGTACGCAAAGCCGAGGTCCTTGAGCTTGTCGAGGCTGTCGGCCACGACGGCGCGCGGATACCGGTCGACGAGCTCACCGATGAGCTCGGTCACGTCGCGCTTGCGCAGCACCCGGTTCACGTACGGGAAGTCGGGCGGGAAGGACTCGTTGAGGAGCAGCCGTCCCAGCGTGGTCTCGACGAGGACCCGGCCGTCACCGTTCGACCCCGTGCGGCTCAGCACCATCGCGTCGGCGTGCTCGTCGTCGCGCACCGGGAACCGATCCTCGGGGAAACGGCCGGCCGGCATGCGCAACTTGATCGGTGCGTGCACGGACAGGCCCTGCTCGTCGCCGTCGGCGTCGGGGAGGAAGCGCTGCTCGTGGGCAAGGATCGCCTCGTCGAGCGACGCGAACGCCCGGCCGGTGCCAGGGGCGCCGTCCACGACCTCGGTCACGTAGTACTCGCCGATCACGATGTCCTGGTTCGGGACCGCGATCGGACGACCGTGCGCGGGAGAAAGGATGTTGTGCGCCGACAGCATGAGGATCCGGGCCTCGGCCTGGGCCTCGGAGCTGAGCGGCAGGTGCACCGCCATCTGGTCGCCGTCGAAGTCGGCGTTGAACGCGGCGCAGACGAGCGGGTGGATCTGGATGGCCTTGCCCTCGACGAGGACGGGCTCGAAGGCCTGGATGCCGAGACGGTGCAGGGTGGGCGCCCGGTTCAGCAGCACCGGGTGCTCCTTGATGACCTCCTCGAGGACGTCCCACACCTGCGGGCGGGCGCGCTCGACCATGCGCTTGGCCGACTTGATGTTCTGGGCGTACTCGAGGTCGACGAGCCGCTTCATGACGAACGGCTTGAACAACTCGAGCGCCATCTGCTTGGGCAGGCCGCACTGCTGGAGCTTCAGCTGCGGCCCGACGACGATGACCGACCGGCCCGAGTAGTCGACGCGCTTGCCGAGCAGGTTCTGGCGGAACCGGCCCTGCTTGCCCTTGAGCATGTCGGACAGCGACTTGAGGGCACGGTTGCCGGGCCCGGTGACGGGACGGCCTCGGCGGCCGTTGTCGAACAGGGCGTCGACGGCCTCCTGGAGCATGCGCTTCTCGTTGTTGATGATGATCTCGGGCGCGCCCAGGTCGAGCAGGCGCTTCAGCCGGTTGTTGCGGTTGATGACGCGGCGGTACAGGTCGTTCAGGTCCGAGGTCGCGAACCGTCCGCCGTCGAGCTGCACCATCGGCCGGAGGTCCGGCGGGATGACCGGCACGGCGCGCAGCACCATGCCCATCGGCGAGTTCACCTGGTGACCGTGGTCGTCGGTGCGATTGAACGCCGAGATGACCTTGAGCCGCTTGATCGCCTTGGCCTTGCGCTGGCCCTTGGCGACGGCGATGACCTCTTTGAGGCTGAGCTCCTCGAGCTCCATGTCGAGACGCGAGATCAGGTCCTCGACCGCCTCGGCGCCCATGCCGCCGGCGAAGTACTCCTGGTAGCGGTCGACCAGCTCGCGCCAGACGTGCTCGTCGTCGACGAGCTGCTTCGGGGCCAGGCCCCGGATCGTGTCCCACACCGTCTGGAGGAACTCGCGCTCGGACTCCGCCCGCGTCCGCAGCTCCTCGAAGTCCTTGTCGCGCGCCTTCTGGGACCGCTCGGTGTCGGCCTTGCGGGCGTTACCGCTCACCGACGCCTCTTCGTAGCCGCGGATCTCGGCCTCGTACTGCTCGTCGCGCTCACGCAGACGGAGCTCGAGCTCCCGCTCCACGTCGGCGATCTCGGCGCGGATGTCCTCCTCGAGCTTGGGCAGGTCCTTCTGGCGCTTCTCCTCGTCGACCCAGGTGATCAGGCGGGCGGCGAAGTAGATGACCTTCTCGAGGCTCTTCGGCGCGATGTCGAGCAGGTAACCGAGACGGCTCGGGACCCCCTTGAAGTACCAGATGTGGGTGACGGGCGCGGCGAGCTCGATGTGCCCCATCCGCTCGCGCCGCACCTTCGAGCGCGTGACCTCGACGCCACAGCGCTCACAGATGATGCCCTTGAACCGGACGCGCTTGTACTTGCCGCAGTAGCACTCCCAGTCCTTGGTCGGCCCGAAGATCTTCTCGCAGAAGAGGCCATCCTTCTCGGGCTTGAGCGTGCGGTAGTTGATCGTCTCCGGCTTCTTCACCTCGCCGTTCGACCACATGCGGATCTGCTCCGCGGTCGCGAGCGAGATGGAGAGCTGTGCGGAATCGTTGACGTCGAGAACCGGCATGTGCGTCTTACCTGTCCTTCCGCATCAAAACGCTGGCTCGCGCCGGCGCTCGTCCTCCTCGTCGGTCCCGCGTTCGGGCCGGGAGAGGTCGATGCCGAGCGATTCGGTGGTTCGGAACGCGTCTTCGTCGAGCTCGCGGATCTCGACCTCCTCGCCCGCCTCGTTGATGACGCGGACGTTGAGACAGAGTGCCTGCATCTCCTTGATGAGCACCTTGAAGCTCTCGGGGATGCCGGGCTCGGGGATGTTCTCGCCCTTGACGATGGCCTCGTACACCTTCACCCGGCCGAGCACGTCGTCGGACTTGATCGTGAGGATCTCCTGCAGCGCGTACGCGGCGCCGTAGGCCTCGAGCGCCCACACCTCCATCTCTCCGAAGCGCTGCCCGCCGAACTGCGCCTTCCCGCCCAGCGGCTGCTGGGTGATCATCGAGTACGGCCCCGTAGAACGGGCGTGGATCTTGTCGTCGACGAGGTGGGCGAGCTTCAGGATGTAGATCCAGCCGACGGTGACCGGCTTGTCGTAGCGCTCGCC
>JBKOWY010000178.1:0-2810 GCA_046724655.1 Actinomycetota bacterium | reverse complement strand
CGCCGTGAACCGCACGGTCACGGTGGCTGCGAACGCCGAGGCGGATCGGGCCCGTCGGGCGGGACGAGATCTCTGTCGCCGTTTTCACCAATAACGCGCCAGCCCGCATAGGTCTTGAGCACGTGGTGATGCGGGCAGATCCGCCATGCATTAGCGAGCTCAGTCCGCCCGCCCTCGGCTAGAGGAACCACGTGGTCGATTTCGAGAAACTGGTCATTGGCGCACGACTTCACCCCGCATACGGGATAACGAGCCTCGAGCGCCCGGCGGAGCTTGGCGGGAATGGTGCGTTTCGGGCTCGACACGGCGGTGACGTCGTCGCCGTCGCGCACGAGCACGCTCACCCGCGCGTCGTCCAGCAGCACCCGGGCGGTCGCGACAGGCGCCGGGCCCACGCCCGTGATCTCGCAGCGCTCGCCAGGGCCGGTGTGGCCGCGCGCCAACGCCGCACTGTCGACGGTGACGTGCACCTCGACCGGCTTGCACGGCCCCTCACTCGCGAGTGCGACGAGCGCGTCCGCGGCGTATGCCGCTCGGGGCTCACGACGGCCGGCGCGCCGCGCATCAGCGAAGATGCGGTCGGTGTGGGCCTTCCATGCCGAAGCGAACCGAGCACCGGCATCGGGTGCCATGCGAGCGCTGACGCAGTAGGCGCCGTCGGGTTCGGTCCAGTCGTGCGCGCGCCGTTGCTCGTGAAGGCGCCGCGCCCACGCCCGGTCGTCGGCTTCGACGCCGGCGCGCACCTGCCGGCACCGGTCCTTGAGACCTTTGACACTGGTCGAGGCTGCAGTTTCCAAGAGCGCGGCTTCGGCGCTCGGATCTGCCACGGCTGTCGCGGTGATCTCGGACGCCTGAGTTACCGAGAGCTCACCGGCGCGGAACGCCGCGTCGGTCTCGTGCAACTGGTCGAGCGCACGCGCCGTCTCCAACGTTCGCGCCGCCGCACCGACCGTTTCGCCGGTTGCTGTCGCCACCCAGTGCGCTGCGCTCCGATGGCCGGCCTCACGCCACACGTTCGAGTCCTCGACACGCCGTGCCCCGAGGGACTTGATCGAGGCACAGATCCGCTCTCCCCGCGCCGCGAGCTCCACGAGTGCCGCGGCGTCGGGACCATCCAGGCGCCAGGGCTCCAGCTCGCGCGCGACCGCCTCGAGTGCATCTACGGCCCTGCGAACCTCCTCGAACACGCTTCCTCCCCAACGAACGAACGAACGGGGGAAGCGAGGGAAGTGCCATCACTGTAGCGAACGTATGTTCGTGCGTCAACCCCTTCGAGCCAGCGCGTACCCCACGGGCAGCAGGAGGAGCCACAACCCCAACGCCACGATCGCGAAGCCGAACCAGTACAGGCCGGCGAGGAGTCCCACCCCGACCAAGGCGTAGCGCAGCGCCGCGAGACGTCCGGCAGCCGCGACGCCCGGCTTGTCGCGCTGCCCGTTCGCGATGACGAGCATCGCGATGGCAAAGCCGAACGCGGCCAGAGCGAAGATGACCGCGACGACGACCACGGCTACATCGCGTCCAGCACGTGGGCGCGTCCCTGAGCCTCGAACTCGGCGTGCAGCGCGGCGACGTCGGCGTCGCCCATGCGGCGGTAGGAGTCGTCCTTGCCCTCGCGCACCCAGACCCCGTCGTCCGTCTGCCACCGCAGCGATCGCAGCGGCTGCTTGTTCACCTTGCCGGTAGCCGTGAGTGGCATCGCCTCGACGACCCGCACGTACCGCGGCGCCCACTTCGTCCCGAGGTCCGGCTGCGCGGCGAGGAACTCCGCGAACGCCTCCGGCTCGAACTCCACGCCGGGCGCGAGTTCGAGCGCCGCCATCACTTGGTCACCCGTGCGCGCATCGGGCACCGGATACACGGCGGCCATCACCACGCCTGGCAAGCGCGCCAGGATGTTCTCGATCGGCGCGGCGGCGAAGTTCTCGCTGTCGACACGTAGACGATCCGCGCTGCGGCCAGCGAAATAGAACCAGCCGTCGGCGTCCCGATACCCGAGGTCGCCGCTCCAGTACCAGCCGTCGCGCACGCGCTCGGCCGTCGCCTCCTCGTTGTTGTAGTAGCCCTCGAATCGGGCACCGCTGTCGCGCCGCACGAGCTCGCCGATCGCATCGTCGCCGTTGATTAGCCGTCCGTGCTCGTCGAAGCGCGCCGGCGGGCACTCCTCGCACGTCGTGGGGTCCATGACGGCAACATCGGCGTTGTCGCCCGGCCGAGGCTTCCCCAGCGCCTGCTCCGGACACCCCGGCATCCGCACGATGGCGATCACGCCTTCGCTCGATCCGTAGTTCTCGATGAGCTTGCAGCCGAACCGGGCCTCGAACCGCTCCCGGTCCAGCGCCGACGCCTCGGTCCCGAACCCGAGCCGCAACCGGTTGTCGCCGTCCTCGGGGGTCTCCGGCGTGGCGAGGATGTACGACAACGCGCGACCGACGTAGTTGAAGTACGTGGCGGCGTAGCGCCGCACGTCGGGGAGGAACCCCGACGCCGAGAACCGACGGCGCAGCGCCATCGTCGCCCCGGCCGTGACGGCCGTCGTCACGTTGGCCATCAGGGCGTTGCCGTGGAACAGCGGCATCGACTCGTACAACACGCTGTCGCGGTCGATGTCGAACATCGGCACCGTCGCCAACCCCGCTCCCGCCAGCCGGCCGGAGCTGCACACCACCGCCTTCGGCGCGCTCGTCGAGCCCGACGTGAACAACAGCAGCAGCCGAGTGTCCGGTGGCGGCAGCTGCGCGGGCACCGCAGCTCCCGCGTACTCACGCAGCCGCGTCTCGTACTCCGGCGAGCCCAAGGTCAGCATCGAC
>JBKOWY010000052.1:0-10706 GCA_046724655.1 Actinomycetota bacterium | reverse complement strand
GGCGGCCCAGCCGCGCGGTTCGGCGCTGAACTCCGCCGCCAGATCGAATCTGCCGAGGTCTTGAACCCGAACAACTGACACCAACCTTGCGGCATTGCCTCGCCCGCGTCCGTCACACGAAGATCGGCGACGCCCGAGGTGCCGATATGGCGCGCCAAGCGGTACTCAGCTGGTGACGTTCGGTGTGTCGTTCGGTACGCGGAGGTTGAACGCAGATCGGCAGATCTGGCGGCATCCAGCTGTCGTATAGCGCCGCCGTACCGTTGGGGTTGCTGCTGGCGCGTAGGCGATGAGCTGCTGCTCACCAGTCAACGGAAAAGAGCCTCCAGTCGCCCGGTACTCCTTTCAGCTCGTGGGTACCCTCGGTCCGCGAACGTCCAGGCCATGCCACTCCTTCCTCATCAGGGAGCAGGGGATGACACGCACCGCCGGGCAGGCGGACAGGACAGTGATCGGGCCCTCGCACAGGCGCCTCTTCGGTCACGTTCGCCCAACGGGTGCGTGCGGTGCAGGGCCTCGCTCACCCGGCCGACTGATCACTTCCAAGGCACCCACCCGGGGCCGGCCGATCTGCGGGTCAGACCGGGTGAGCGAGGCCCTGCACGTTCCCTACCAGCGCGACAACCGCGCCCGGTGGATCATCAGTGCCGATCCGTGCCGATTGGATGGTTGTTGGTCCGCTATTCGGTGCGGCCGTTCGGTACGCGATGACGGGCTGGGATGGGCAGATCGGAAGTCTTGATCCGAGACGCCGGAGTCGCGCCGCGGCGGGTTCCGAAATCGGGACGAATCGCGATCAGGCGGCAGCGCTGCCCGCGGGACGCTTGAGGCCTGTGATGGCGTCGATGGCGATGAGAGCCGACGCGTGGCTGACTTCGCTGAGAAGACCGGGCGCGGCTGTCATGTCGCCCACGACGTACACACCGCCGCCACGGTCCACTCTCGGACGATCGCGCCATGTTGTTCCCGGCAGGTCGAGGGCGCCGCTCTCGTTGCGCACTCGCGCCCGGCGCCGCCACGTCTCGCGCGCGCGCCACGACGGGTAGGTGACGTCGAGGATCGCTTCCAGTCGGCGCACGCCGTCATCGAGCGCTTCACCTGGGCGCAGACCTGTCTGCGCCTGGACGAGGTGCTGGCTCTTCGGTGCCAGTGACGGGTCGGCGAACGTGAAAGTCTCGACCCAGCCGGCGTGATCAAGGTCCCACACCACGTACGGGTCGCCGCGGCGGGCCTCGATGCCGAGATCAAAAAGCGCAGTGGTGGTTCCGGTCCAGGTCAGCGCCGCGTCGCCGAGCAACGCGGCGGCTGTACCGATGGGTACCGCAAGAACGACGGGGGGATCCGGCACGGCGTGTACTGGGGTGCCCGTCTCGATGCGCGCGCCGAGGGCGCGGGCGCGATCGGCGAGCCGCGCCACGAGCGCGCTCCATCCGCCGATGACGAAGCGAGCTGGCGACGGAATGGTCGTCACTCGCACGAGTCGGTCGCGCACGAACTCGGCCGACAGCCGGCCAGGGTCGTGGTCGAAACTGAACACACCCGCCATGCGCGCCAGTCGGGCGGCGATCTCATGACCGACGAACTCCTCCGCCCACTGCACGAACGAGCGATCACGAGGCGCCGACGTGCCATGCAGCCGCGTCAGGGCCGTCAGCAACACGCGCCCCGGGAGCCGCCGCGGCTTGCCGTCACAGTAGAACAGCAGCGCGTGCCGCAGCGGCGGCTTGACGCACGGCGGGGCCAGGCCCCGTTGGTGGAGCCACTTCCACATGACGCCATCGGCGTACAGCGCGTGCGGGCCCCAGTTCGCCACGTACGGACCGGGCGTGGACCGGGCGCGCCCGCCGAGCTCGCGCCTGGCCTCGACCACCCGGACCTCCAGACCGGCCTCTCGAGCCGCGATCGCCGAGACGAGCCCGCCCAACCCGCCGCCCACGACGGTCAGCTTCGTCGCCATCTCCGCACCTCCTCGGCTCGCCCGACGAGTCCCAAAAAGGAGGAGGAACTTGGAACCTGTCGGGGTTCCCGGCTACTCCCTCTTGACGTGGAGGACCGCGTCCGCGCCGCGCAGCGGGGGGATCCCATGGCCATGACTGCGCTGATACGCGAGCTGATGCCATGGATCGGTCGCATCTGTGGCTCGATCGCCCTCGACCGCGGTGACGACGCGGCCCAGGAGACGTTGATCATCGTGCTGCGCAACCTGCCGACACTGCGCGAGCCGGCCGCGCTCCGAGCGTGGGCCCGGCGCATCGCGGTGCGCGAGTCGGTCCGTATTGCAAGCGGCGCACGAGACATACCCGTGGCCGAGGTGTCCGAGGCCGAGCCGCCGGCCGCGGATCTGGACGGATCCCTGGACGTGCGAACGACGCTCGCGGGGCTGCCTCCGCACCAGCGCGCCGTCCTCGTCCTGCGCTACCTCGAGGACCTCTCCGAGGAGCAGACGGCTGAGGTTCTCGGTGTCGAGTCGGGCACCGTCAAGTCACGTGCGCATCGGGCGCGCCAGGCCTTCGAAGAAAGGTGGCGACAATGACGGCGATTCCGCGAGATGCATGGCCGACGGCGACGCTCGATGGCGTTCGCCGGCTCCGGGTGCTCGCAGCGGTACTGCCCGGTGTGCACCTCGAGGAACGTCAAGTAGACCTCCCCTTCGAGCGCGTCTGGAGGATCCTGACGGACCTCGAACGGAACGTCCCACGCTTCGATCGCAACGTCGCTAGCCTGCGCGTGACGCAACGGAGTGCCAACCGTCTCCGCATCATCGCCCGCTCTCCCAGCGGACTGGCGCTCCCGTTCCGTGTCGAGATCGAAGAGGGATTCATGTGGATGCAAGCGCCGGCCCGGTCCTACGTCGTCGGTCTTGGCGCGCGTGCGATCGACGATGGTCACACGAAGTACGCGCACCTAGAAGGCATCCCGCACCGCGTCGGCGAACTCGCCAGCGGTCGAACATACCGACACGTGAACGAAGACATCGAAGGAATCGCGCGGCTACTCGCGTCGGAGGACTGAAGTGACGTCCCAGCCCCCTCAATGCGCGGCATGGACGTCCCCCTAACGCTGAGTGGCGTGGCGGTACGGATCCGGTTCCTTGGGTCAGGCGACGCCTTCGGCGCCGGCGGCCGCTTTCAAACCTGCATCCATCTCCAGGGGGATTCGGGATCGGCGATGCTGCTCGATTGCGGTGCCTCTTCCCTCGTCGCGATGAAGCGTGCGAGCGTCGAGCCCGCAGAGATAGAGACGGTGGCGCTGACCCACCTGCACGGCGACCACTTCGGCGGGCTCCCGTTCCTCATCCTCGACGCGCAGTTCCGCTGTCGAGAACGACCTCTGCTGGTCGCCGGTCCACCCGGCACCGAGGAGCGTCTCGGCGCGGCCATGGAGGTCCTGTTCCCGGGCTCCAGCCAAGCCGAGCGCAGCTTCGACCTCTCGATGGTCGAGCTCGAGCCGTCTGCCCCTCAAGACGTTGGGCCCGCGACCGTGACCGCCTTCCCCGTCGAACACGCGAGCGGGGCGCCCGCGTACGCCTTGCGGGTCGCCCTCGAAGGCAGGCAGATCGCCTACTCGGGCGACACCCAGTGGACCAAGACACTGGGCGACGCCGCCCGAGGAGCCGATCTCTTCGTTTGCGAGGCGTACTTCTTCCAGAAGCAAGTGCGTTACCACCTCGACTACCGAACCCTGAAGGCGCACCTCCACGAGCTCGACTGCAAGCGAATCGTCCTCACACACCGCTCTGAAGACATGCTCCGCCGGGCCGGCGAGGTGGACCTCGAATGCGCCGAGGATGGGCTGACACTGGAACTTTGAGGCGCCTCGGCCCGCGGACGCCCGACGTGCCGTTCTGTGCTCAGGTTGCCCTCCGCGCCCGAGCGTTCGGGGCGTATGTTCGGTGCGCGGTCCGGCGACGGAGCCGGGGGTATCCGGGAGCCGGGCAGTTCCAGTCGCGATGGCGGTCGTTGAAGTGTTGTCCTCAGCGGGAAGGGGGCGCCTCATGGCGGTCAGGCTCACGTGTCATCTTGTGAGCGGCGAACAGGTCGAGATCCTGTCCGACAAAGAACAGAGCCTGCAGGAGGCGTACCACGCCGCGCACTCGGCGTTCGACGAGCGCAAGATCGTCAGTGGCCGCTCCCCCGATGGCGGCTACGTGCTGATTGACGCTGGGAGCGTCATGTTCGTCGAAATCCACGAGGAGTGACGGCCCTTTTGGCGTCACGCCCTGCATTGCGTCGCGGTTTTTGCGCTTTATTGCGCTGCGGCGCAGGACTTGTCGGTGACGTCGTGGGGGACGCCGTCGGCTCCTGCCTCGGAATGGTCACTGAAGCGGCTTGAGTCGCAGCGCTTCGCGCTGGGGGTCTTAGGCTCCGCACCTGTGCATGGCGGCGCCGTCGCCAGCGAAGATCGTGGCCCGCTTGAGTGTCTCCGGGAAGGCCGGCATGCGGCGGATGCGCGCTGGGCCCTCTCTGACGTCGACCGTCACGAGCGCGCCGCAGAGCGGACACTTGACTTCTTCAATTTCCTTGAGGTTAATCACGGCTCGAGTGTGACACCTGACTGTCGGGGTTGTTTCCTCTCCCAAGGATCCGCTTGACCGAACGGCCTAGCGTTCCCGGGTCGACCGGCTTTACGAGTTCGCCGTCCACGGCGGCGCGCTTGGCGAGGAACCGGTCGGCTGCGCGGTCGAGCAGTAGCAGTATCGGCACGTGGGGGAGCCGGCCGCCCGACTCCTCGAGGCGCAAGTCGATCGCCACCGCGAAGCCGCCCATATTGCCGATCTGAAGGTCGAGCACTACTAGATCGGGATGGTGCTCGGCTACCGCACCGCGGACGTCCTGGCCCCGGACCACCTCGATGACTTCCTGGCCCGGCGACACGACCGCGGCCCGGACCTGGTCGCGCACCCAGCGCGCGTCGGCGGCAACAAGGATTTTCATTGGGCCGGAAACCTATCCGGCCGACGTCGACGACTGCGTGAGCCCGGGCATCGACGAACAGGAACGTGGCCCATTGGGCGCGGCAGAGCTTTCTTGCGCGGCCGTCGAAAGCGAGCACCGGTTGGTGCCGCGAGCCGAACAGGTGTACGGTGATTGGTGGACGGTCGCTGACTAGCCGACCCAGCCGGTGACGACTTCGCCGACCGATTGGCCTCCGCCAAGTGGTTCCCCACATTGGGGATTCGCGTCCACCGGGCACGCGCCCGGGGGGAACGCTTCGAATAGGAGGCTTAGAATGCAGTCCACCTACGACCGGTCCGGTGTGAGTCCTCCGGTGCTGATCCGAGATCCTCTGGCCGAAGACCTCATCGGCGCCTTCAGCCGTCAGCCAAAAGGCCGGGAGTCGCCGCATCCAGCACGGGATGTCGGCGGGAAGTCGTTGGTTCCGTTCTGGCGGCGGTGGTGGCGTTCGTTGTGACATTGAGCGAGCACATCAAGACCGAAGCCCGTGTGTGTGGCTCATGCGGGAGCGTCATCGAACCTCGCGATGTGAGGACGCGATCCGCGACGGCATTGGAATCGGCGCGCGATGAATATCCGATTCGGCACTCATGGACCTTCGTGGTCCCCCGGACGCCCGCGGAGCGGTCCACCGCGAGCAAGGAGAAGTGAGATCGATGGCAGGACCAGGCTTCGTGGTCGTGGTGGCGCTGATGCTGGTCTGCGTGCCGCTGTGGGCGCTGATCTGGGGCCAGAAAGAACGCCGCCCGCAAAACAGATAGGAAGATCTCGCGAACTTCCCGCGTCTCGATCCTCTTGAGGGTCGACCCGAAAAGGACGAGGTCGCCATCGTCATCGACGCGCCTGAGCCGCGGAGCGCTGACCTGGACGTCGCGCCGAGATCGAGCTAGGCCTGACCGATCACTTCCCGCGTCTCGATCCTGTCGAGCTTGACTCCGGTTGTTGGTGAGCTGGCGGGCTGGATGCGACCAGCTGCCTCTCGGGCGGCTTGCTCGCTTTCCCTTAGCGTCACCGAGATGCCCTTGCCGTCGACGGGCTCCAACCAGTATCCGGCCACAAAGCCCTCGGTCTGACTGACTCGCGGGATCACCTGCTCGTGCAAGCCCTTTCGTGCAGGGTCGGCTTGGCTCGCGTCTACGTTCACGAAGACGACGTTTGCGTGCACCGTGCTCCCTTCGCCACTCAATGGGGATCGTCGCACCCATCCGCTGAGCGTGCAACGGTGTCGGTCACGCGAGACGGCAACCACGAGGTCGTCGTCAACTAAGAAGACGACGCTGCGGTGGTCGAGCAGCTCCTCGCCCAATTCGGCGCGCAAGTTAGCGACGGATCGCCGGTTCGGGCAGCAACATCGTGCCGCGTTGCGCGTTCAGCGTCGACCTGGCGGCGCGTCTGAACGCCCGTCGCCGGCACCCACCAGCTGACGTCAGTCAGGCGGGAGCTAGCGGAGGTCCTGGTCGGTCTCGAACGCCGGGCCGAGCTCGATCCAGCGAGCATCGGCGGGCTGCTAAGCGGCGGCGCCAGTCGTCTGCCGAAAATGATGCGCGCGCATCATTTTCGCGAATTGGCGCACCCGCAGCCGCGAGGGCCCTCGCCTAGCGTCGAGCAAGCGAGTCCGTTCAATCCGGAACAACCGACCGAACTCTCGGGGCGGGGGCGGACGAGACGGCCACTGCCACAGCCTTGCAGCCACCCGCCGTCGCTCCCGTGTCGCATAACGCCGGGTTGTGGACGCGCACAGAACGACGAGTCGGTCGACACCCTTAGCCGCGCCCTAACCGGCGATATGTACTTCGGGGCCAGCCTCACCGCGCGCCGTACTGGTTTTGGTTCACATCCAGGCGGCCAGTCGTGAGCGGAAACTTGCTGGCGGCGCCGCCAACTATCGGCCTTTGCCCACGATCTCGCCGCGACCGCGCCGACCGGGTACCAAGCTTGGGCAGACTGAGTTCATGGCCACGTACTTGGTGAACAAGAGGGCTGTCGCCAAGGCTCGGGACCTGATCGACGCCCGTAACTACCGGGTGCGCAGCCGGTGGGCTGACGTCCAACCACGGGCGGCCGACCAGAACGCATTCCTCAGGCTCATGGTTGGGCGGAGTACGCGTCCTGGCACCTCGCGCTCACCGATGGCGCACCTGACGAGACGAAAGCCCGCTATGCCTTCGTGTTCGGCGACTTTCGTCGCCTGCACCGCATGGGCGTGATCGCCTGCTACTACCGGGCCGCCGAGTGGGAGCACACCGAGGTCATGCTCGCCGCACACAACCTGCTTCTCTACCTCGACAAGTCGAAAACGTGATCACCATCGCTCCGGTCGCGGACACGGCGCGCCGCGTCTCGGCGACGACGACGCGCGTCGGAGTGGTCCGCTTCGTGAACGGTCCCGATGGCAGCGGTGCAGAGCGGCGGTTACCGACGGCAAAGTGTTCTCGATCGTGAAGGTCGCCTATGCACCAGACGAACTCGAAGCGCTACTCGGCGATCTCGGCTGGACTGCCACCGTCACCCTCCTGACCCCATCCATCAACGTCCGCCAGGCGCACTGCTGAGTCGTCGGCGAACGACGAACTCATGCGCGCGCAAAAGACTCGCCGAACCGATGCCAATACGTGCCGATCTGTGCCCCGCTGCGGGGGTTGCAGTCCACGTCGTGTCGTGTTCTGGGCGGCTCAAGCCGCTCGTCCTAGACCGCGTTGGTTATGGCTTGCCCTCTGAAGCCTCTAAAGGTTTCGCGCTCGCCGGCGACGCGTAGATGCGCCGTCGGATGAGGCTCGAGGTCACAGTTGTTTCGCCGGTTGGCGGACATCCCGGCTCAGCCCGCTGTGGTCAGTCGTGTGGAGGTTGTCAGGTACCGACGTGGCGAACCCGTGCTGTTAGGACACTGTGAACCGCTCGAGGCCACATCCTTGGGTGACGTGAGATCGCACCGAAGATTGCCATGGGATCCGAGTACGAGGTCCGTTCACCAATGATCCCGTCACGCAGTTTGAAGCGATCACAGACATCGAACTCCACCGGTGCTCGGTCAAGTGTGCCGACGAAGGTCGACTCAATGAAGACGACCTCCTCGCGTGCGGCCCACCGCTGTACGTTCACGACTAGGTCCGGGATCAGCTCGAACAGGGGCCGGAACGTCCGCCTGAAGCCCTCTGGTCCGACCGCGGTAGGAAAGAGAGGCTGCCGAAATGTGGCGTCCGCGGCGATGAGAGGCGCGAAGTATTCGAAGAACGCGTCGGGCTTCGGCAAAGCCCAGCCCTCAGCGAACTGATCGATGAATCGGGCGGGATCGCCGGCGGCCGAAGTCATAAGCATGCTCCTGGCGAAGCAGCGGGCGGCCAGACCGCGATGACAATAGTGACATCGGTTCGACGCGTCGATCAGGAAACCCCTTCACACGCGCGAGGGCGGCCTTTGGAGGACGACCCGTGTGGCCATGGCGAAGGCGAACCGGGTAGACAAGCAAGGTCCACGACCTGTGCGCCTGTGTCTGTTGGAGGGGTCGTGCCTCTTCCTGACCGACTTGCGCGAATCAATCGTCGGGTCACGAACCCGATCATGCGCACCTTCGCTGGCCGTGTTCCAGGGTTTGCCATCGTGGTGCACCGCGGGCGGCGCACCGCCCGCGAGTACCGCACGCCCGTCAACGCGTTTCGATCACCGGCCGGAATCGTCATTGCCCTCACCTACGGGCCCAACCGTGACTGGGTCCGTAACGTCCTCGCCGCCGGCGCGTGCACGATCGAGTCGCACGGCCGCCCGCACCGGTTCCATCACCCGACTGTGCGACACGATGACCAAGCCCTACATCGTGTGCCCGCGCCGGTTCGTCTCCTGCTCGCGCTACTGGGCGTGAGCGCGGTTCTCACCCTTGACGAAGTCGACCCCAATTAAGGACCTAAAGACGTCGTGTGGGCGCAGCATCATCGAGGGACGCGACGGCCTGATGGCAAGGTAGGCCCGAGAACCAATTCCCCAACCGCCAGTCCATCCTGAACCGACTCGAAACGCGGATCGACGGTGGAGGGTGCTGGTTCGGAGCCTTGCACCCGCTCAGCCAAGTGCCGCGGTCGCGTCATGCGGGAGCGGCTTCCCCAAGGCGGAGCGGCGCATAGGCTGCGCACCCGGTGATCCCTGGGCACCCTTTCTTCACGGAGCAGCTCGACCGTCAACGCCAAACGCAGCGGCTCATTCTCGCCGGGATACCGGGACGGACGCTCGAAGCCGTAGGCGTCCACAGAGCCAGTGCGGTTCTGCCCGAACGCACGGGCAGGGTCGAGACGACTCTTCGTCGACTCGCCGAATCGCTCATTGCGGACATACCCATGAAAGTTCTGGAGAGTCTTGCCCTGCCTGTCGAGAAGGAGGCACTTCTTGCGTGGGCGCGGGAAGTCGATTGGTCAGGATGGGCCGACCAGGTTGTAGGAGTGATCTTGGACGAGTCAGAAGCTTCACCCGACGAAGAGTCCTACGTTGACCAACTCGCCACACGCCATGGCGACACGCTTGCTCGGCTCGCAGCTTTGTTGGTGTGGGCGGACGATGTCGCAGGCGACTACGTCGAGCCACGAATCAAAGCGTGGCGTAAAGGGGAGTAGCGACGCACCAGTACGTGCCGCTATGTGCGTCGTGATGTGCAGCCGCGGTGTCGTTATGGCACGAGATTCTGTAGTCCCATGAACAGCAAGAGTCGCAGTTGAAGGCGCTGGTCTTGCATTGAGACTTCGAAAGCGACGGCGCGAAGAGGATGTTTTGAGCGCCCCTTCAGGACGGTCCGTCCGAACCTGATGGGTGCTGGCGCGACGTGACGCCTTAGTACTGACAGCCGATTCGAGGACGCGAATGGAGACGCCATACATGCAGCACTGTTGATGCCGACGATCGATCCGGACCGGGCGCCGGGAGCCGCCGGCGCCCTGACGAACGACATCCTTCCGAAAGTCTGTTCTGCGCCTGGCTTCGTTGCCGGCTATTGGGTGGAACCCGTGGACAGCAAGGGCTTCTCGATGGTCGCATTCGAGACCGAGGATCAAGCTCGTGCATCGGTTCCACCGATGGGTGATTGGACTGCGGCCGGCGTCACGATCGACGCCGTCGACATCCGGCGCGTGGTCGTTAACGCTTCCTAAGCATCGAGCTGCGGGACATCGCCACCGTTCCCGGACGCCGGTTGAGCGCGCCCGGAGGTGCCGATCTGTGAGTGGTCGCTCGCGTTCCCGGCCGGAGTTCTGGGCGATGTTCTGTACGCGGAGGTCGAGCGGGGATCGGCCGGTTCTGTGCACGTTACGAAAAGTCGAGTGTCAGTCCGTCCACTCCGAGACCACCCCTAGTCGGAGGTTCACCGTTCGCCCGGAGCAATCGGCCACGCGTCGGTGATGGTGCCGGTCGTAACGCGTCTCGCCCGCCCCAAGCGGCGGATATTCGCGTTGGTCTGCAAGCACACGGGTGAGATGTGCTAGCGCGTGGAGCGGCAGCACTGCGCTCGTCCGACGAGCTCGCGGAGCGCGATCTGAGCCGGCTCGGTGTTGCAATGCTGAGGTCAGTCGCAACTAGGGTCAACGACGCGGTGTCGAGGCGAACGCCGCCGTGTCCAGGATCCGACCGAGGTCATCGATCACCGCGGCGACATGGACGTCCTTGTGGGTGTCGACTCCGCCGAGGACCCTGCGTTCGCCCGCGGACTGCGCGATCGTGGTCATGCCACTCCTTCCATCAACCGGGATTGGATGGCACGCACCGCCGGGCGGGCGG
>JBKOWY010000031.1:0-7251 GCA_046724655.1 Actinomycetota bacterium | reverse complement strand
AGCTCGATGAGCGGCCGGTTCGAGGAGGACGCCAGCCCGTGCGGCCAGCGCGCCGCGAGCTCGCGCACGGTCTCGACCGCATGGGGGAGCAGCGGCAGTCCCTCCTCGTAGATGGAGGCCACGCGCCGCACGACCTCGTCGTTGATCTCGTCAGGAGTCATGGGCACGCCGAGGCGGTCGTGCATGTACTGCGACCACTCCTTCGAGCTCATGCCCATCATGTCGGCGGTCGCGCGCTCGTGCCACGTGCCGCCGCGTTCACGCACGAGCGCCTCGCGCGCGGCGTTCCACACTTGCTCCGAGTCGATCAGCACGCCGTCGAGGTCGAAGACAACCGCCGCGGGCCCGGACATTGGGCGACCCTACCGCCGCGCGTGTCAGCATCTGCTCATGAACACGGATGACGTCGAGGCGATTCGTGCGCTCATCCACGAGTACGCCGAGCTGATCGACGCCGGCGAGCTCGACGCGGTGGCGTCGCTGTTCACGCATGGGACGTGGAGCTCGCCCGGACGCGGCGCGCCGCTGCGCGGGGCCGGGCAGGTCCGCCACGCATACGACGGCGTGATCCTCTACGACGGCACTCCGAGCACGAAGCACGTCATCAGCAACGTGACGATCGAGGTGACTGGCGACAACGCCGCGACGGCGCGCTCGTACTTCACGGTGCTCCAAGCGAGACCGGACTTCCCGCTCCAGCCGGTCATCACGGGGCGCTACCACGATCGTTTTGAACGCGTGGACGGCCGGTGGAGATTCGCCGACCGGCAGATCATCCCCGACCTGATCGGCGATTTGAGCCGGCATTTGCGCGACACGTCCCCCCTGGAGTGACTCGTTTCCATACGCCCGGCGGCAGCATGGCGTCCGGCCCCGCCGCCGGGAGATGGTCGTCGAAGAGCTCGTCGGTTCATTCCTGCCCGATTGGTGGGGCCAGGCCGAGCAGCTCGGCGAGCGACGAGCCGGCTTCCCAGGCGCCCAGGGCCTCGCTGATCGCGGCGAGCGACCAGCCCCGCCGCTGGAGGCGCGCCACGACCGCCAGCCTCCGGAGATGCTCGTCGCCGTAGCGACCGGTGCGTCCGTCGAGGCGGGGCGGCGGGACCAGGCCCGCCGTGCAGTAGGCGCGCACGTTGCGGGTGCTCACGCCGGCGAGGCGAGCCAGGTCCTCGATCGTCATGTCCGAGCTGTGGGCTTGTGGTCGTGCCACGGGCTGCCGTTACATAGATCCATGCAGGAATGGTCGCCGCGGCTCGCCGAAGTCTCACGCCGGCTCCGCTCCCGGGCCGACGCCATTCTCGGCGCGGTGTGGTTCATGCCCCAGGACGACCTGCCGAGCCTCGCGGCGCGCATCGCCTGCCTCGGGCGCGTGCCGGGCGCCGTCGCCGCGGCGCTGTTCGCGCCACAACATCCCGAGACCGTTGCCACCGCGGTCGACGAGGCCTGGCGCGACCACGAGCCCGCCGCTCTGCTCGAGGCCCGCCTGGCGGGCGCGACCGACTATCTCGCCCGCGTCCTCGGCGACGAGCCCCCTGGCATCGACCGTGCCGTCGCGATCCTGCGGCGCGTCGTCGAGGCGGGCTCCCCGGCGGGACACCCCGTCTATGCCGGGCTGCGGTCGTTGCCATGGCCTGAGACTCCGCTCGGTGATCTCTGGCGGGCGTCCGACATGATTCGGGAGCGGCGCGGTGGGTCGCACCTCAACGCGTGGACGGCAGCCGGGCTGACCTCGGTCGAGATCCAACTGCTCACCGAGCGGTGGCGAACGACGACGAACCCGGGTTCCACGACCGCCGAGCAGATGGGTTACACGGCCGACGAGATCGGCGCCGCGCTCGGCCGGTTCCGCGATCGAGGACTGGTCGACGCCGCCGGCGGGCTCACCGACGCGGGCCACGAGTTCCGTGAAGCCATCGAGCGAGCCACGGACTTGCAAGAGGCCGAGCTGGTCGAGGCGCTGGGCGACGACGTCGACGAGCTATTCGAGCTCATGGCGCCGTGGGCTCGAACCGTCGTCGCGTCCGCGGGCAGAATCGGGTGATGACCGACTCGCGAACGAACGACCAGGAACTCGTCAACCGGCTCGAGGAGGTGTGGACGTCGATCGACTCGATGTGCGCGAACCTCACCGAGGAGCAGTGGAAGACGCCGACCGACCTGCCCGGTTGGAGCGTGCAGGACAACGTCGTACACATCTCGGGTATCGAGTCGGCGGTGATGGGACGACCGGCGCCCGACCACACGCCGCCCGACTACGACCACGTGAAGAACGAGGTCGGCAAGCGCAACGAGGTGTGGGTCGACTCGCGACGCTCGTGGTCCGGTGCCAAGGTGCTCGACGAGTTCCGCGAGGTGACGGGCGCCCGGATCCGGCAACTGCGCGGCTTCACCGAGGCCGACTTCGGCGCCGAGTCGTGGACGCCCGCCGGTCCGGGCACGGTCCGCGACCTGCTTCCGTTCCGCATCTTCGATTCCTGGGCGCACGAGCAGGACGTCCGGCGCGCCGTCGACCAGCCCTGCGACTTCGACAGCCCGGTTGGCCAGCTCTCGTTCGAACGGGTCGTCAGTGCGCTGCCGTACGTCGTCGGCAAGAAGGTCGCTCCGCCCGATGGCACGACCGTCGTGTTCACCGTGTCCGGGTCACGCCCGACGACGATCCCCATCGGCGTCGAGGGCGGCCGGGCCAAGCCGCTGCCGACGCCACCGGAGAGTCCGACCGTCACCCTGGCGATGGACGCGCAGACGCTGGCGTGCCTCGGTCTCGGCCGCTGGAACCCCGCGGCGGTCCTGGAGGAAGGCGAGGTGACGATCAAGGGGGACGAGAAGCTCGGCCGCTCGGTGGTCGAGCAGATGAACTTCATGTTCTGACCCGGACGTGCGTCGGCGTCGACGCTCGCGGCGGACCAAGGAGAGCGGGGATGGCGGAGGCGCAAGGCGATCTCAGTCTGCTGGAGACCGACGTCGCCCTCGCGCTGCTCGCTTCGGCGTTGCCGGCACGTGTCGCGTAGGTCGCGCGGGACGGCACACCGCGTGTGGTGCCGAGCTGGTTCCACTGGAACGGGCGCGAGCTCATGCCCTCGTTCGTCGCTGCGCCCCACATCCGGCGTCCCGCGGCCCGTTTGCGCTTCTTGCAGGCCAACCCGAACGTCGCCATCAGCATCGACACCGAGAGCCAGGACAATGGTTGGCCCGGAGCCCGAACGGCGAAAGCGATCGCAGGCCCCTTCGACGCGGCGCACGGTGCGCCGACCGCGGGCCCGCCGCCGTACGAGGTCTACGAGATCACGCCCGTAGCTGCCGACGGATTCGGCACCGCGAGACGTTCGCGCCCCGCTCGACCCACTGGACGTTCTGAAGCCGAAGTAGCGCCGATAGGCTGCCGCGCATGGTGGATTTTCGGCTCGAATTGGTAAACGTTCCTGTCTCGGACGTGGACCGCGCGAAGGCCTTCTACACGGAGCAGGCGGGCTTCAACGCCGACCATGACCACACAGTGAGCGACGAACTTCGTTTCGTGCAGCTGACGCCATCGGGGTCCGCCTGCTCCATCGCCATCGGGAAGGGCCTCACGCAAAAGCCGCCTGGTTCGGTGGAGGGGCTGCAGCTGGTGGTGTCGGACATCAACGCCGCGCGCGCGGAGCTCGTCGAGCGCGGCGTCGAGGTCAGCGACGTGCAGGAGTTCCCGTGGGGCTCCTTCGTCTGGTTCAGCGACCCGGACGGCAACGGCTGGGCCGTGCAGCAGATCCCGCCTCGTTAGCCGCCGCTGCCGTAGGGGCGGGTGATCACCTCGAGGAGGTGGCCGTCGGGGTCGTCGAAGTACACGCCCCGGCCGCCGTCGTTGTGATTGATCTCCCCGGGCCGCGATTTGAACGGGTCGGCCCAGTACTGGAGCCCTCGGTCGCGGATGCGGCCGAAGATCTCGTCGAAGTCGTCCTCGCCGATCAGGAACGCGTAGTGCTGCCGCGCGATCTCCTCGTCGCTCTCGTCGAAGTCGAGTGACGCGCCGTTGTCGACTTCCACCACCAGGAACGGTCCGAAGCGGACGGGATCGGCGAGACCGAGGATCTCGGTGAGAAATGTGGCTGACCGCTGCTTGTCGCGGCACTGCACGATCGTGTGGTTGAGCTGGACGGTCACTGGTCGACCAGCTCAGCCGGCGAGGCGGGCGTCGAGCTGGATGTCGACGCCGGCGAGGGCCTTCGACACCGGGCAGTTCGCCTTGGCGGCCTCGGCCTGCTCCTGAAAGGCGGCGTCGTCGATGCCGGGCACGGCGGCCGTGGTATCGAGCTCGATGCGCGAGATGCGAAACCCGCTGTCGGCGCGCTCGAGGTGGACGCGAGCCGACGTTTCGATCGAGCTGGCGGTGTGGCCGGCGCGCTCGAGGCCGGCGGTGAGCGCCATCGAGAAGCAGCCGGCGTGGGCGGCGCCGATCAGCTCCTCGGGATTCGTGCCCGTGCCCTCCTCGAAGCGCGACGAGAACGAGTACTGGCCTTCGAAGGCGCCACTACCCAGGCGCATCGTCCCTTTGCCTTGCCGGAGGCCGCCTTCCCAGCGGGCGGTCGCAGTGCGTGCGGGCATTGGGGTCCTCCTTGTCCGAGGTGGTCAGAGAACGAGCTCGGCCATGAGGCGCAGCGCTTCGGGCTGCTGGCCGAGGACGACCATCGTCGTGACGCCGGCCTCCCGCCACGGTTCCAGTCGCTCGGCGATCCGTTCCTTGGGGCCGACGAGAGCGATCTCGTCGATGAGCTCGTCGGGGACGGCCGCCGCCGCTTCCTGCTTCTTGCCGTCGAGGTAGAGGTCCTGGACCTCCTTCGCCGCCGCTTCGTACCCGAATCGGCAGGCGAGGTCGTTGTAGAAGTTCCGGCCGCGGGCGCCCATCCCGCCGACGTACAGCGCGGTCACCGGCTTGACGAAGCCGCGCAACGCGTCGATGTCGTCGCCGACGAGCACGGTGACGCTGGGGGCGATGTCGAAGTTGGCGCTGGACTTGCCGCTACCGGCTTTGGCGAAGCCGGCGTCGAGTGCGGCGCCGTACGTCACCGCCAGCCGGTACGGCGAGAAGAAGATCGGCAGCCACCCGTCGGCGATCTCGGCCGCGAGCTCGACGTTCTTCGGTCCGATGGCGGCGATGTAGATCGGTATGTCGGCGCGCGGGCGGCCGATGATCTTGAGCGGCTTGCCGAGCCCGGTCGCGCCCGGACCTGTGTACGGGATGTCGTAGTGCTCGCCGTGGTGCTCGAGCGGCTCCTCCCGGCGCAGGATCGTGCGCACGATGTCGACGTACTCGCGCGTCTTGGCGAGTGGCTTGCCGTACGGCTGACCGTGCCATCCCTCGACGACCTGTGGGCCCGACAGCCCGAGACCGAGGAGGAACCGTCCGCCGCTCATGAGGTCGAGCGTCATCGCCGTCATCGCGGTCATCGCCGGCGAGCGCGCCGGCATCTGCATGATCGCCGAGCCGACGTGCACGCGCTCGGTGTGCGCCGCCAGCCACGTGAGCGGGGTGATCGAATCGGTACCGTACGCCTCGGCGGTCCAGACCGAGTGGTACCCGAGGCGCTCGACCTCCTGCGCCTGCGCGACCGCGTTGGCGAGGCCCGCGCCCCAGTCCTGGTAGCCGAAGTTCATTCCGAGCCGCATGGGCAAGATCGTTGCACGCACTCGGGAACCGGTCGAACGGGCGCCACACGGATAGGGTGCCGCGCCGTGATCACCAGAGCGCTGCGGTTGGCAGTCATGGTGCCGCCGTTGCGCTCATATACGTGACAGGCGCCGCTGCTGCGGTCGGTGACATCACGACGTTCACCGACCCGGCCGGCAACGTCGCGCTTTCCCGCGGGATCACCTCCGGTCCCGGGACCGACGTCTGGTTCGCAAGCAACGACAACGATCGGATCGGCAAGATCGCGACCACCGGGCCTCCGGGACCTCCCGGGCCTGTGCCGACTCCGCCTCAGCCTGTACCCGCAGCTCCGCGCTTCACCGGCTGAATCTCGTAGACGGCCATCGTCTCGCAGTCGCCACAGCCCGGCGGCGCCGTGCCCTCGCGGACGAAGCGGAACTGCGCCTTCTCCGCGACGCGTCTTGACGCGGCGTTCCGTACATCAGCTTGCAGCAGCAGCCGAACGCCGAGGTCATCAGAAGCCCAGCCCGTTACGAGGCGGAGTGCCCGCGTTGCCAAACCGCGGCCGCGCGCGTCGCGCTTGAGCCAGTAGCCGACTTCGGGGCCGTCATCCGCGCCGTCCAACCGGTGCACGCCGATCGCACCGAGCACCTCGCCTGTTGCCGCGTCCACGATCACGAACGGGGCGTCGGTGCCCTGCTTCCACGTGCGTGCCGACCGGTCCACGAACTCGACGGCGTGGTCACGGGTGTAGGGCTTCGGCACGCGGGTCCATCGCGGGATCTCCGGGTCCTGGCACGCTTCGGTGATCGCGTCGATGTCCCCGGGCGCGGGCGGTCGCAGCGCCACCACGCCGTCGTCGAGGTCGGGGACCGCGGGCGCCATGCGTCCAGGGTGGCAGAAGCCCCGCCGCCCGAACCGGCGGATTACCAGCCCGCCCTAGGGTGTTGTGCGGTGAGCGATCGAGTCCGGGAGGCCCCTTTGTCGCTGATCAACAACGTCATCCGCGGGAGCAACGCCGAGCGTCTCCTCCTTCTCGCCCACGGCTTGGGTGCCGACGAGCGCGACCTTGGGGGACTGCTGCCCTACCTCGACCCCGACGGGCGCTTCGTCACCGTGCTGCCTCGGGGCCCGGTCGCGACCCCGCCCGGGTTCGCTTGGTACGACTTCGGTCTCCCCGAGAACGAGCTTGCCGCCGCGTTCGCGGCTGCGGTCGACCAGCTCGACGACCTGCTCGACGAGGTCGCGGCCGAGCACGACCTCCCCCGCAGCGAGGCAATCGTGGGTGGCTTCTCCCAGGGAGCCGGGGTCACGCTCGCGCTTGCGCTTCGCGCGAGCGAGCGGCCGCATCCGCTCGGTGTGCTGGCGATGAGCCCCGCGCTCGCGGTTCGGTCGGTCGACGAGATCAATCCCGACTGGGACGCCGCCGCCAAGATCCCGGTGCTGCTCCAGCACGGCACGCACGATCCGCTCGTGCCCGTCGCGCGCACGCGGCAGCTGGGCCAGGAGCTCGAGGAGCGGGGCGTGCCGGTCGTGTACACCGAGTACCCGATGGAGCACCAGGTGGCGCTGGAGAGCATCCAGCAGGCACGCGCCTGGCTCGACGCGGTCGTCGCCGGTGAGCGGCCGTC
>JBKOWY010000087.1:0-4896 GCA_046724655.1 Actinomycetota bacterium | reverse complement strand
ACGGTCAACGACGTTCTGTTGACTGCCATGGCCGGCGGCTACCGCGCTCTGCTCCAAAGTCGTGGGGAACCGATCAACGGCCTGGTCTTGCGGGCGTTCGTTCCCGTATCACTGCACCAAGAGCAGCCCGGTCAAGCACGGGGCAACGTCGACGCAGGGATGATCGTGCCGCTCCCCGTCGGCGAAGCCGATGAGGTCCGGCGGCTTGAACGGATCGCAGCAGAGAGCGCCGAGAGGAAGAAGAAGAGCCGGCCGCCGGCGGACAGGCTCTTCCGAAGCGTCTTGGTCCAGCGTGCGTTCCTGCGACTCATGCCCCGACAGCGCTTCATGAACGCCTACGTCGCGAACGTCCCGGGTCCGCCCGTTCCTCTGTACTTCGCCGGCGCCCCGGTGGTCGAGCTCTTCCCACTGGTCCCCATCACGGCCAACGTCTCGATCGGGGTCGGCGCCCTCTCGTACGCAGGCCAGTTCAACATCACCGTCGTGGCCGACCTGCAACTCTGCCCGGACCTGGACGTCTTTCTCGACGGCGTGAGGCGTTCACTCGACGACCTCCGTCAGTCAGTCCTTGTTCCCGCATCATGAGGCTGCCCACCTGCCTGCATGAGGATCCTGGGCAATGACAGATCGCCCGAAGACGTCGCCATGGACGGTGGCACTACTCGCGGCGCTTGCCGCAGCCCTGGTCATGCCCATCCGTCGTGCAATCACGCGATGGGGCGCTACCGACGAAGAACTCCGCGCGATATGGCCAGGTGACCGGCTCGTCGACCGGCCAAAGTTCACGTGGACAAGTGCCTTGACGATCAATAGGCCCGCTCACGCGGTTTGGCCATGGCTCGTTCAGCTCGGACAAGGGAGAGGCGGGCTCTACAGCTACGACTGGTTGGAGAACCTCGTTGGTTGCGGCGTCCACAGCACGGACCGGGTGATTCCCGAGAATTGCAGGTGCCGCTGGACGTCCCAGATCGTGTGATCAGAATGGCGCGCTATGCGCCCTTCAACCCCGTTGCCTTCGTCGATCCCGGCTACGCCCTGGTCCTCGGGGGCGTGCACGATGCCGATGAGGATTTGCTCGGTGGTCGAGCGTCAAGCACATGGGCGTTCATCGCCGAGCCTGCCGACCCTCACAGTTGCCGATTGATCGTCAGATCTCGAGGGCGCTCGCTCATAGCACGTCTGCAGGCGCCCCTGCAGTTCATGATGCAGCGCAAAATGATGCTTGGGATCAAGCAGCGAGTCGAAGCGTCTGCGGAAGCGCCGGGAGGCGCTTGAGCACCCACACTGAGTCATTCCTCGGCCACCGAAAGGGGAGGGAGGACACGCGGCGTGAGCCGGTTCGCTATTCGAACCACGCCAGGCCTTCCACGTCGCGGTGTCACCCGTAGCCGCTCAACCACGGGCCACAGCCTCCCCGACGTAGTACGGCCAGATGAGCAGCGCGAGCACGATCTGCCAGAAGTGCGGATGCGCGTAGCCGATCGTGAACAGCCACCCGCCGAACCACAGACCGCTTACCGTCACCGTCGTCTGGTTACTGGCCATCGTGCTCCTCCTTCGGCTCGACCGGCCTAATTGGCAAGAAATCGTGCCGCTGTCAGGGCATCAGTTCGCAGACAATCGTCGGGCTTGCCGCACCCATCGTCGACGAAACCGCTGGAACGACGTGCATAATTTCCGATACGACGCGCCGGACACGACTATCGGATGACATTCGGTGCGCGCGTTGGGTGCTTCCGGGCCTGGCGCGACGTCAAGGCCCAACAGGCCGCGTGATCATGAAACCAAACGCGCGTACGACGCTACGTTGCGATCTCAGCGGCGCTACGAGAGGAGGTGGCACCACACACCGGCGAGGACCATCATCGTCACCACCACCCAGCCCGATCCGACCGTCGGGCTCGTCACACAACGACGGGTCTCCATCAAGCCCGGGGCGGTTCACTCTTTTTGGCGTTGTTGATGACGTGCGTCCTAATCACCACGTACTTGGCTCCCGGGCCCGCCGGCATACCCTCATGGCGCTCGAATCCTGAGCCCGGCCGCGAATTCGTGACATTGACCGGGATGGCTTCGGCCACCTCTGCACTCGTGACCGTCAGAGTTATCCCGAGGTTCGTGAACTGCTGACCCACCTGGTTGGCCGGCGGTGTCGTGAATGGCGCTGCTGACGCGCGGGTCGTGGGCTCTGCGGTGGCCGCGGTCGCTGTGTTGGTCGACTTCCTTGTCTTGGAGTCGGAACCGCCACACGCGATGGCTAGGACCGTCACGGCAGCGAGCAATACACAAAAACCTCGCTCTGCGCCCGACCGCTGCATCTGTATGGGAAGCAGCACGTCGTGCCGTTCCGGAGGGACTCCTCCTATCATTCGCACCACATTCGACCGCGCCCACGGCCTCAAGGAGGTTCGATGGTCGCTCGACAAGTTCCCTCAAAGGGTGCGAAACGCCATGCGCGGTTCCGGTGTTGCGTACCCGCAGACGCGTTCGGGGTGTGACGCGCATGGGAGCCGCGTCATCTCGGTCGCCGTCGAATGAGCATCTCGGCTACGACGAGCACGACGCCCAAGAAGTCACCCAGATCGCGCGGGGCATCGCGACCGCAGTCGCACCCGAGAGCGGCCTGACCGACGTGCAGGCTGCGCTCCTCGAGGCGGTCGCCAGTGCCCTCACCCAAATCGAGGTCGACTACCGCCAGCTGGAGCCGTTAGGGCCTGAGGAGCTGGCCAAAGTGTTGGAAGGCCGCGACGAGAGCTTCCGTCAGCGCATCGTCCACCACATGGTGCTCGGGGAGCTTGTCCTGCGGCCGCTTCCGCCACAGGTCGCGTTGCGCGTGGCGAAGTACGCGCAGGCACTCGGGGTCGATGACCGATTTGTGCGGGTCGCCCGCCGCTACGCGCAGGGCGCGTTCGGTCTGGCCTGGATGGACCTGCGACGCAGCGGATTCGCTGAGCACGTCCGCCGGGCCGACATGGGCCAGCTTCGGACCAGGGCCGAGGTTGCGGACCCTTTTACCGCGACCGAGGTTGACCCGGAGCTCGAAGCGCGTTGGGCCGCCTTCTGCGAGCTTCCTCGAGAATCGCTGGGCCGGGCCGTGTGGGAACTGTACGACAGTCGCGGCTTCGCGCTGCCCGGCACCGTGGCCGGTCCGTCCGTGTACCTCGCCCAGCACGACTTCGTCCATGTGCTTGCCGACTACGGGACCAACCTCAAGGGTGAGCTCGAGGTGTTCGCGTTCATCGGACGTGCCGACCCTGACCCCAAGGGGTTTGCCTGGCTCGCGACCCTGATCGGCCTCTTCGAGACCGGGTATATCGCCGACACCGGCTTCTTCGAGCGTGACGTTCGGGAACGCAACATCCAGGCCCCGGGCATGCACTTCCGAGTCGGCGACGCCATCCGAAGGGGCAAGATCGTGAGCGAGCGCTACGGCACCGATCTCTTCGAGGTCGATTACCACGAAGTGGCGGATCGGCCGGTAAGCGAGGTACGGCTGATGCTGCACATGCCCGAGAAGTCGCCCGAAGCACGGAGGGGTGGGTCGGCCGGCGCGTTCGAACGTGCTGGAATGTCGGAGCTCCAGCGACGATTCGCCTACGAGCGTGAACGGGACGAATGGGAGAGGTCGTGAACTTCACTCAGATCATCTCTGTCCGGTCTGACCATCCGGACGCGATCGTGCGGCTGCTCGAAGAGTGGGATCGGAGCCAAGCCGAGACCGACGTCATGGGGTACGCGGGAACCCACGTACTCGCCGACCGTGAGAACCCGGGCCAGTACCTGATCATCGCCGAGTTCGCCGTCGTCGACCCCGACGTGTCCGCCGCCGAAGAAGCCGCGCGCAATAACGAGCGACCCGAGACGCAGGAGTGGGCGAAGAAACTCCTCGAGGTCATTGAGGGGGAGCCGGTCTACCACCACTACGACGAGCTCTACAGGACCGGCTGACCGGCGGCGCGCTTTCGCATCTGGCTCACGCCACGGGGCGGTTCAGGACGCCCCGCCGGTTTCCGCGTTCACCAACGCGCCTCCGCCGCGTCTTTCTGCGCGAAGGCAGCCAGGGTTCCTAAATGGGCGCGACGACGGGCAGCAGGTCATCGAGGACGGTTCGCAGGCCGGCGGTCAACAGATCGACGAGCTGACCCAGCTCGGCGAGCCGCCAGGCAGCCAAAGGAGCGCCGAACGCGGTTCTCAACCTTCTTGGAGAACGCGTTGGTGAGGCGATAAGCGGCGGACGGTGACTGAAGTTGCCCGCTTCGATTGCCTGTTCTGATGCGAGGTCGCTACTACCGATGAGGTGACGGACTGGCACCCGGAGGGACGGCGGAGCCACGACGGTCGAGCAGTGATTCCTGACTAATCGTCGTCGCGCCAAGACACGCGATACGCAGTGATGGGTTCTGGCAGTCCCTTGAGCTGCACGAGGCCGCGATGTTCGAAGCGGAACTGCTTACCGACCGACAGTTCCCGAACGGCAACAGACGCCGCGATCTCGCCTGCTGCCGCGAAAGCACAAAGGCGGGCCGCGAGTTGTACCGCAGCGCCGAACAGGTCGTCATTACCATCTGTGACCGGCTCGCCAGCGCTGATACCGATCTTTACATCGAGAGGAAGCGCGCTCGACTGGTTGTAATCATGGAAGGCTCGCTGCGCCGCGATCGCGAACGCCACGGCCGAAGCGACGGAAGTGAAGGCCGCCATGATTCCGTCACCCGTGTGCTTCACCTCGCGGCCGCCGCGGGTCGAGAGCTCGTCGCGAATGATCTTGTTGTGAACGCGCAGGACCTCCAGGTGCCCGTCATCTCCGAGCCGCGAGGTCTGCTCTACCGACCCAGCAAGGTCCGTGAACACGATCGCTCGCATCGCGGGCGCCGCGTACGGCGTCCCGAGGGGAAA
>JBKOWY010000081.1:0-6852 GCA_046724655.1 Actinomycetota bacterium | reverse complement strand
GAGCGCAACGATCTCGACCGGGCCCTCGAGCGGAAGACGGTTGTGCAGGGAACGCTCATGCGGTCGACGATCCACCTCGTCTCCGCCCGCGACTACTGGCGGTTCGCCGTCGCGATCCGACATCCCCGGCGGGACTGGTGGCTCAAGTCGCACAAGGGTGGCCCGACTGCGCGCGAGATGGCCGATGCCGCGAAGCGCCTGCGGCGGCGTTTGCGGAACGGTCCCCGACGCCGCGCCGAAGTCGACGAGCTCGTCGGCGAAGGGGCCGTGGGTGTCGGCGGCGTCGGCATGTGGCTCAACCTCGTGCGCGCACCGCCTTCCGGCACGTGGGAGCGCCGTCACGCCGATCTGTACGCGGCGGCGGAGGACTGGCTCGGCGTGCCGAACGTGCGCACGGACGCGTCGCGTGAGCACCTCGTGCGTCGTTACCTGGGCGGCTTCGGTCCCGCGTCACGCAACGACATCGCCGATTGGGCCGGCCTGCCTCTCGACGAAGTCGCAGTGGTGCTCGACCGTCTGCGCGTGCGTCGCTTCCGCGACGAAGCAGGGACGGAGCTCGTCGACCTGCCGCGCGCGCCGCTTCCTGACCCGGACGTGCCCGTCCCCGTGCGATTCCTACCCGTATGGGACGCGGCGCTCCTCGCCCACGCCCGGCGAACGCGCATTCTCCCGGAGGAGCACCGGTCGAAGGTGTTCAGCACGAAGACCCCGCAGTCGGTGCAGACGTTCCTCGTCGACGGAACCGTCGCCGGGACCTGGACCGCCGACCAGGGCCGCATCCGCCTCGAGCCGTTCGGGCGGCTCGACAGGGCGACACGCCGTCAACTCGACGAGGAAGGAGAGCGGCTCGCCGCGCTCCACGCATGACGCCCCGGGGCTACCGTCGATCGCCGTGGTGACGCGTCGCGCATTCGTTGTAGCAGTGGCGGTCGCATCCGGCGTGCTGGCTGCCTGCTCGTCCGGAGACGGGGGCAGGAGTTCGAAGGCACCGAGGACGACGCACGCGCCCGGCCCGACCGCGGCCGCGCCGCGCATCCAGGAGTACGCCGTTCCTGCGGGATCGCACCCGCACGATGTCGCCGTCGCGGCCGACGGCCGCGTCTGGTACACCGCGCAATCGGCTGGCAAGCTCGGTCTTGTCGACCCAACGACCAGTCGCGTGGACGATGTCGACCTTGGGAATGGGTCGAGACCTCACGGCGTCATCGTCGGGCCCGATGGGGCACCTTGGATCACCGACGGCGGACTCAACGCGATCGTGCGCGTCGACCCGTCAACAAGGGAGGTTCGCAAGTACCCGCTTCCCCCGGACCACCCGTCAGCGAACCTCAACACCGCCGTCTTCGACCCGAGAGGAGCCCTGTGGTTTACGGGCCAGTCCGGTGTCTACGGGCGCGTCACGCCGGCGAACGGTCAAGTGGAGGTGTTTGACGCGCCACGCGGCCAAGGGCCGTACGGAATCACCGTCACACGAGATGGCGACGTTTTCTACGCCTCGCTCGCCGGCAATCACGTCGCCAGGCTCGATCGCGCAACCGGTGCTGCCACCGTGCTCGAACCGCCCACGGCCGGTCAGGGAACGCGACGGGTGTGGGCCGACTCGCGCGGGCGGATCTGGTCGAGTCAGTGGAACGCAGGACAGGTCGCGGTGTACGACCCTGGCACCGCCCAGTGGCGGGAGTGGCGTCTGCCCGGGGAACATCCGCAGGCGTACGCCGTCTACGTCGACGATCGTGACAAGGTCTGGCTCACCGACTTCGGTGCGAACACGATCGTCCGCTTCGATCCTGAGACCGAGCAGTTCAGCGCCTTCCCGCTTCCGAGCAATCCAGGAGAGGTGCGGCAGATTCTCGGTCGCCCAGGCGAGGTCTGGGGCGCGGAGTCCGCCGCCGACAAGCTCGTGGTCATTCGCACCTGATCTCGCCCCGAGCGCCCTCTACGCTCAGCAACTAGACCGTCATCGCGATGGCCGACGTCTCGACAGGCACCACCGACACTGCTGCCTCTCGGACCGTCGCGACAGCTGAACGAAGGTCGGTACGCGGGCGGGTGCTGCTGTTCCTTGCGTTCGTGGTCGTGTCATTCGTGCTGTGCATTCCGGCGCTGAACAACCGGGTCTACAACTCCGATGAGGCGTACCTCGCCACCCAGGCGAAGATGCTGAACGACGGCGCCCGTCTCTACGAAGACATGGTCGACCGGAAACCGCCCGTCGTGCCCTATCTGTACGCGGGGGTCTTCCGGCTCACCGGGTCGGACGACATCCGGCCCGTTCGCGTCCTCATGATCCTGACAAACGCGCTGACAGCGGCGCTGCTCGCGGTCGAGGCCGAACGCCGCTTCCGTCACCGACGCGCGGGCGTGATCGCGGGGCTGCTGTTCCTCGGCAGTGTCGTCGCGTTCCAGGCAAAGGACGGGCAGGTCGCGAACTTCGAGGTCTTCATGGTGCCGACGATGGTCGCGTCGGTGTTGCTCGCCTGGCGCGATCGGCCCCTCGCATCGGGTATCGCCATCTCGGTGTCCACGCTCACGAAGCAGACCGCCGCGATCACGCTGATCCCGCTGGTCTGGATCATCTGGCGGCAGCGAGGCACGCGCCGCGCTTCCGGTCTCGGTTTGCTGGCCGCCGGGATGGCGGGACCGCTCGTGCTCGCGGCCCTCGTCTTCGGCGCACAACCTTTTGTGCACTGGGTGTTCACCAGCAACGAGGCGTACCTCGGCGTCAGCGGGGTGGTCGGTTTCGTCTTGGGCGTGGGCTTTCGCGAGACGGGGGGCTTCGTGATCGCGCACGTCGCCGTGCTCACACTCGCGGCGTGGGCGTGGCGTTGGCGCCATAACGACATCGATCTCTGGCTGTGGTTGGCTGCAGGCGTCATCGCGGTTGCGAGTGGCTTCCGCTTCTTCGGTCACTACTACATCCAGTTGCTGCCGCCGCTGTGCCTGCTGGCGACGCGCCCCCTCCTGCGGGCGCCCAAGTACGCGCTTGCCGCCGTCGCGATCGTGATGGCGGTCTCGGCGGCATGGTTCGTTCCCTCCGCGTTCAACGCCCCCCGGGGGAGGACCGAGCGGACCGCCGCCGACCTCGCGAAGTACGCCCGGGATCACACTGCGCCCGGGACCCGCATCCTCGTATGGGGGCACCTGCCCGAGGTCTACTGGCAGTCGGACCGGCCGCCGGCCGCGCGGTTCGCGACGACGGGCTTCCTCACCGGCTTGAGTGGGGGGCGGCCCGCCGACCGCGTGGGTATGCAGTACGCGACCCCCGAGGCGTGGGACGACTTCGAAGAAGATCTGCGTGACCACCCACCCGCGCTCGTCTTCGACCTCGCACCGGCGGACATCCGTCACGCGAGCACCGCCCCGCCCGCGAGGTTCCCGCGGTTCGGCGACTTCCTCGAGCGTCGGTACCAGCAGGTCGCGACGGTCGACAGCGTTGCCGTCTACGCGCCGCGCACGGCGGCGAAGTGATCAGCCGGTGATCGTGGCGGGGTCCGCGCGTGACGCCGGGGCCGGGGCCGCTTCAGAAGAGCGGGTAGATGAGCGGGCCCGCGCCGGTCCCTCCGAGGAAGACGAGGGCCGCCACGATCAGCAGGATCACGATGATCGGCGTGAGCCACCAGCGTTTGTGGTGACGGGCGAACGAGCAGAACTCGGAGACGAAGCCGCCCGGCCGCCCCTTCGCCGCTTGCTCGAAGGTCTCGGGAGGGACGTCTGCTGGTGAGTCACGCGTACTGTGGTCGTCCATGCTGGATCCCATCTACGACTGCCGAAAATAGCGTCGCACGTCCGAGACAGGCTCGCGCCGTGTCCAGTACGACGGTGCCGACCGATCGAAGCGTCGACGGAGCAGATCCCGGCGCGCGAGCCGAATGACCAGCCCGAACGGGACGATGACGAGGAAGAACACGACGAGCAGCATGACGTGCGACAAGACCCAGCCGATCGGGTACGTGGCGTACATCCACCCGACGAAGAGTGGCCGCCGCCACGCCGGGATGGCGACATACGACAGCGTCAACACCGCGCCGGCCGCCCACATGACCCGGGCCACACCCGGCGCGTCGAAGCGGAACGCAACGAGCAGCCCGAGGACGGCTGCCACGAGAGGCAGCACGAACCCGAACACCTGGAGATCGCGTCGTGTCGGGTTCGTGTTCAGGATCACGTTCCCATCTCCTCAGTCGAGCGCAAACTCGCGCAGGTAATCGCCCACGTCGAGCTCGGGCACGTTTGCCTGCTGATCCTTCAGCAGCACGAAGTTCTCCAAGACGAGAGCATCGATGTTTGTCGCCATGAAGCACCGGAACGCGTCCGCGGGGGTGCACACGATCGGCTCACCCCGGACGTTGAACGACGTGTTGATGATCACCGGGCAGCCCGTCTTGGCGGTGAAGCGTTCCAGAAGGCCATGGAACCGAGGATGCCGCCGGCGGTCGACCGTCTGGAGGCGGGCGGAATAGTCGACGTGGGTCACGGCTGGGATGTCCGACCGGGACACCGCGAGTTTCTCGAGGCCTCGTGCCGCCTCGAGCTCGGCGTCGCGGCCGCTGCGGCGGTTCTTCGCAACCGGTGAGACGAGCAGCATGTACGGGCTCTCCTCGCACCCCGCTCGCTCGAACCAGTCGTCCACGTGCTCGACGAGGACTGCCGGGGCGAAGGGCCGGAACGACTCGCGGAATTTGATCTTGCGGTTCATCATCGACTGCATGTGGGGGTCGCGTGCGTCGCCGATGATGCTGCGCGCACCGAGTGCCCGAGGACCGAACTCCATGCGGTCCTGGTACCAGGCGACGACGTTGCCCGAGGCGACGAGATCAGCGACGAGCTCGTACAGGCGCGTGTCGTCGTCGACCTCGGCGTACGTCGCGCCCGCCTCGTCGAGCGCGGTTCGGATCTCATCCCGGTCGAAGCGCGGTCCCAGCAGCGAACCCTGCTGGCTGTCCTGCAGGTCCGGCACGCGCGCGTTCCCGAGGAGCTGGTTCCAGATGAAGAGCGCGACACCGAGGGAACCGCCGGCGTCTCCCGCCGCGGGCTGGATCCAGATGTTGTCGAACGGGCTCTCGCGCAGGATCCTCCCGTCCGCCACGCAGTTGAGAGCGACGCCGCCCGCCATGCACAGGTTCCGCATACCAGTCGTCGCGTGGAGGTGCCGGGCCGCCCGCAGCATGACCTCCTCGGTGACGGCCTGGATCGAGGCCGCAATGTCCATCTCGCGGCGCGTCAGCGGGCCCTCGGGACGGCGGGGCGGCCCCCCGAAGAGGCCGTCGAACTTCTTCGATGTCATCGTGAGGCCCTGGCAGTAATTGAAGTAGCTCATGTCCAGTCGGAACGACCCGTCGTCCTTGAGGTCCATGAGCCGTTCCCGGATGAGGTCGGCATACACCGGCTCGCCGTAAGGAGCGAGTCCCATCAGCTTGTACTCGCCCGAGTTGACGCGGAATCCCGTGTAGTACGTGAACGCCGAGTACAGGAGCCCGAGCGAGTGCGGGAAACGGAGCTCGGAGTGAAGCTCGATGCGGTTGCCGCGGCCGGTGCCCAGGGTGGCGGTGGCCCACTCGCCGACGCCGTCGAAGGTCATGATGGCGGCCTCGTCGAACGGCGACGGGAAGAACGCGCTGGCGGCGTGCGACTCGTGGTGCTCGGTGAAGACGAACCGCTTGCGGTACTCGCGCCCGAGGCCCTTGCTGAGCTTTCGCCGCGTGTGGAGCTTCTCGGAAAGCCACAGCGGCATCGCCTTCAGGTACGAGCGCAGTCCGCGCGGTGCGTACGCGAGGTACGTCTCCAGCAGCCGGTCGAAGGTGAGCAGCGGCTTGTCGTAGAAGCCCACGTAGTCCAGGTCGCCGGGGGCGAGATCGGCCTCGGCGAGGCAGTAGTCGATCGCATGCTGTGGGAATGACGAGTCGTGCTTCTTGCGCGTGAAGCGCTCTTCCTGGGCGGCCGCGACGACCTTGCCGTCGCAGACGAGGGCGGCCGCCGCGTCGTGGTAGTAGGCGGAGATGCCGAGGATGGCGGTCATCGCGCGAGCAGGTAGGCGAGCGGCCGAAGGAGCGAGCTCGCCACGGCGCGATGGCCCCGGGCGTTGAAGTGCCCGTCGTTGGCGAACCGAAACGCATCCTGGTTCGGGCCCAGCGCCTGGTCGACGCGCACGATGTTGATTCCCTGCTGCTCGAATGCGCCGACGTCGAGGCCGGCGAGGTCGATGTCCTGCGTGGCGATCACGAGCTGAGCGCCGTCCTGGTGCACCTCCGACGCGAGGCGCAGGATGAGTTGCGAGGTCAGCACATTGCGGTAGTCGGTTCCCTGCACAGTAGCGGCGCCCCGCTCCCCGGTCGTCGGAGCCGGCGCGGCCTCCGTCGAGGGCGGCGGGGCCGGGTTAACCGTATTCGGCGCGCTCGAGCTACGGGTCTTCTTCTCGGGCGCAGGATGGGGCGGGGCCGCCGCTTCCTGGTCGCCCGGGCTTCCGAGCCCGTGGAACCAGTCGAGCAGGGTGGGGTTGGTCCGGATCCGGGTGGTGATGAAGCTGAACAACGCCGAACGATCGGTGAGGCGCGACTCGACCCAGCAGAAGGAACGGCTGCGTAACGAGTCGACCCGATGCACGCGGAAGGTCTCGTCGAGCCGGTACGCGGAGCACTGCCCATAGTCGCGGACGGGCGTGCCGACGAGCTGGAGGGAGCCGTCGGAGTGCAGCGCGAACGCGGCCTTCCCGAAGGGCCGTCGCGTGCGGTGCAGCGTCGTGTTGTCGTCGGCGTCGTTGGCGCTGAAATGCAGCACCACGACGTCAGGATGGAGCTGCCGGATCTGCTTCTCGTACTCGAGGAGCTCTTGGTCGGTGCCGTAACCGCGCACGCC
>JBKOWY010000035.1:0-3455 GCA_046724655.1 Actinomycetota bacterium | reverse complement strand
CTTGGCCACGAACGGGGTCGCATGCTCGTGCGACTCGGCCCAGCCGTACAAGACCTCAGCCGAACGGTCGCAACGCGACGCGCACCATTCGAGCCCCCCGTGCTGAAGCATCCAGTCGAGCTGGTCGGCGACGAGGAACAGCGTCGCCAGCGCCGGAGTGTTGTAGGTCTGGTCCAGTCGTGAGTTCTCGAGCGCGATCGGCAGGCTGATCGAGGGCGGGGACCATCGGCCGGACGAGCCGATTCGCTCGATGCGCTCGATCGCCGCCGGTGAGCAGCAGGCCAGCCACAGCCCGCCTTCGCTGCCGAAGCTCTTCTGGGGCGCGAAGTAGTACGCGTCGAACTGCACCGGATCGACACGCAGCCCGCCCGCACCCGACGTCGCGTCGACGAGCACGAGCCCGCACCCGGCGTCGACGCCGTCGGGTCGCTGCACGTCCATCATCACGCCGGTGGACGTCTCGTTGTGCGGGAAGGCGTACGTGTCGACACCGGCATCGGCGCGCAGGTCGGGGTGCGTCCCCGGAGCCGACTCGATGACCAATGGCGCTTCGAGATGCGACGCGCCCGTGGCGGCGGCCGCGAACTTGGCCGAGAACTCGCCGAAGCTGAGGTGCTCGCTCCTTCGCTCGATGAGGCCAAAGACCGCCGCGTCCCAGAACACGGTCGTGCCGCCCACGCCCAGCAGCACTTCGTAGCCGTCGGGCAGGTTCAGCAGCTCGGCAAGACCGGTGCGGATCCGCCGCACGACCGACTTCACTCCGCCCCGCCGGTGACTCGTCCCCAGATACGTCGGCGCGACCGCTGCCAGCGCGGAGACGGCCTCGTTCCGCACCTTCGACGGTCCCGACCCGAAGCGGCCATCGGACGGCAGCAATTCGGGAGGAAGACGAACGTCGCTCACAAATGCAGGCTACCGACTGACCTCCGCGCGACGCCGTGATGATTCCCACCGCATCCGGTCCTATCCGCATATCCGTGCTATCATACGGATATGGCCCTTACTACTAACCACGAGCACCCCGTCGACGCCGGCCGTGTGCGGCGAGCCCGTGCCGGCGTCATCGGCGCCGAGGACGCCGGTCGCCTGTCGGACCTGCTGTCGCTGCTCGGCGACCCGGTCCGGGTGCGGCTGCTCTACGCCCTCGACCTCGTCGACGAGCTCTGCGTCGGAGACCTCGCGTTGGCGCTCGGGATCACCGAGGACGCCGCCAGTTACGGGTTGCGCATGCTGCGGACGGCCGGGCTCGTCCAGACCCGCAAGGACGGCCGCGTCGTGTACTACCGGCTGGCCGACACGTTCCCCGAGCCGCTGCTCGAGCACTGCCTGCGCGAGCTGCTGCGGTTGAGCGAGCTCGCGGGCGGTGAGCGTCCGAAGCGGCGCTCGACCCGTACCGGAAGGCGAAGCCGATGAATCACACCGCCGACCACGATCACGCCGCGCCCGCGGCCAATGAAGCGCAGCACGCCGACCACCATGGCGGTCACGGCGGTCATGCCGAACACGCGGAAGAGTTTCGCCACCTGTTCTGGCACAACCTGGTGCTGGCGATCCCCGTCGTGGTCTTCAGCGAGATGTTCTCCGACCTTTTCGGCTACACCCTGCCGAGCGGCACGGCTTGGATCTCGCCCGTGTTCGGCGTGGTCGTCTATCTCTATGGGGGCCGGCCGTTCCTGACCGGCCTCTACGACGAAGTGCGCGCCCGGCAGCCGGGCATGATGACGCTGATCGGCTTCGCCATCACGGTGGCCTTCGCCGCCAGCCTGGCGACCAGCCTCGGCATCGGGAATCTCGATCTCGACTTCTGGTGGGAGCTGGCTCTGCTGATCGTCATCATGCTGCTCGGCCACTGGCAGGAGATGAAGGCCGTCGGTCAAGCGCAAGGCGCGCTCGCGGCACTGGCGGAGCTGCTCCCGGACGAAGCGAATCGCGTGACACCCGACGGCGGGATCGAGACGGTCCCGCTGAGCGAGTTGCGCGTCGGCGACATCGTCCTCGTGCGGCCGGGCGGACGCGTCCCCGCCGACGGCGAGATCGTCGAGGGCGAAGCCGAGTTCGACGAATCCATGATCACGGGTGAGTCACGAACGGTGCCGAAGAGGGTCGGCGATCGGGTCGTCGCCGGGACCATCGCGACCGATTCCGCCGTGCGCGTGCGTGTCGAAGCCGTCGGCGACGACACCGCCCTCGCCGGCATCCAACGGCTGGTCGAGGAAGCGCAGCAGTCGCGTTCACGGGCACAGGCGCTGGCCGACCGGGCCGCAGCCGTCCTCTTCTACGTCGCCGTCACCGCGGGCATCGTGACGTTCGCGGTCTGGATGCTGCTCGGCGATTCCAGCGCTGCCGTCGAGAACACCGTCACGGTGCTCGTGATCTCGTGCCCGCACGCGCTCGGGCTGGCGATCCCGCTCGTCATCGCGTTGTCGACGGCGGTCGCCGCTCGCACGGGGATCCTCGTGAAAGACCGCCTGGCGCTGGAGCGGATGCGCGAAATCGATGCCGTCCTCTTCGACAAGACGGGAACGCTCACGAAGGGCGCCCACATCGTCACCGGCGTCGGCCTCGCCCGTTCCCGCGAAGGTGTTGCGACGGAGGACGACGTGCTCGCGCTCGCCGCCGCCGTCGAGTCGGACAGCGAGCACCCCCTCGCGAAAGCCATCGTGGCCGCCGCCCAGCGCGCCGGTCGTCCCGTGCCGCAAGCGCGCGACTTCCGTTCGATCACCGGGCGCGGCGTCGAAGCCCACGTCGACGGGGTGCGCACGGCCGTGGGAGGTCCCGCCCTGCTCCGGGAGCGGAACCTCACCGTGCCCGACGAGCTCTCCCGTCACGTCGACGAATGGAAGCAGCGAGGTGCGGCGGTGCTCTACGTGGTCCGAGACGCTGAGGTGTACGGGGCCCTCGCCCTCGAGGACGAGATCCGCCCCGAGTCGAAGCAGGCCGTCGACGACCTGCACGCCCTTGGGGTCAAGGTCGTCATGATCACGGGTGACGCCAAGCAGGTTGCGGACGCCGTGGCGAAGCAGCTCGGCATCGACGAGGTGTTCGCCGAGGTGTTGCCGGAAGACAAGGACAAGGCCGTCGCCGAGCTGCAAGGCCGCGGCTTGCGCGTGGCGATGGTCGGAGACGGCGTGAACGACGCTCCTGCTCTCGCCCGCGCCGACGTGGGGATCGCGATCGGCGCCGGGACCGACGTCGCCATCGAGTCCGCCGGCGTGATCCTGGCCTCGTCAGACCCCCGCGGCGTAATCGGTGTCATCGAGCTCTCGCGGGCGAGCTACGTCAAGATGATCCAGAACCTGGCGTGGGCGGCCGGGTACAACATCATCGCAATCCCTCTCGCCGCCGGCGCACTCGCCTGGGCCGGCGTCATGCTGCCGCCGTGGTCGGCCGCCGTGGTGATGAGCTTGTCGACGATCATCGTTGCTCTCAACGCGCAGACGCTGCGCCGCCTCGAC
>JBKOWY010000025.1:0-5739 GCA_046724655.1 Actinomycetota bacterium | reverse complement strand
CGCGTGGTTGAGTTGACCGTTGCCGCTGGGGTTGAGGCCGTGGTGAGCTTCCGCCGTTTCCTGGATGGACGACGGACCCAGAACGGCTCGCACGGAGCCCGCGGACGCCCCCTGTGGCCGACGCCGGGCTCATTCGGGCGTCCCCTGTCGATCGTCATCGCCCGGGCTGATTGGTCTCCCAGCGCCGCCTCGAAGTAGGCACAACGTCCGGAAGGGCTCGTGCGGACCGGGTCGCCGTGCGCCTACATGCATGCAGCTCAGCGAGCAGTCGCCGGTCAGACGGTAGGAGCCCATGCTGTCCGGCTTCGCGGTCTCGGCTCCGCCTCGTTCGAGGACGCGCATCAGGGTTACGCGGAGTTCGCCGACAGTGACCGCGAAGCCAAGTGACTGGGGTCGTTCAGCGAATGCCCTACGCGTCGCTTCTCGCTCGTGACCGAATCCGACGACCGACACGAGCTCCACGTCGAATTGGCGAACCTTTCTGCCCAGATCGGTCACGGTCCGTACGAGAACGCGATCGCCGTCGGCGCCGCAATGTTGCTCGACGACAAGCGCCATACTGTCGAGGTATGCCCGAAGAGGAAGTCGCTGACCGGCTGGTTTCGGCGCTTTCTCGTCTCGACGCGGTCGCCGATGAAGTGACCCCCGAGGAAGCGCTGCAGGCGATCGACGAGGCGACCCTCGAGGTCTTCTGGCGGGACTGGCCAGAGATCAACGCTTGGGCCCGCTCACTGTGGGAACGGCTCAACGAAGATCTCGCGGGGCCGGCCACGCCGCCTCAGGATCCCGACCTGGATGAGGTCGGTGAGAGCGGGTGATCGCGAACACGATCAGGTGGGTCGCCCGGTGAGAATCCGATCTCCCCGCACCAAGGCCGAAACTGCTCCGCCAGCAGCCGACGAGGCAGTAGTCGCGGCTGTCGACGCCGCGCTCGGATTCATCGCCGGGCAGCAGTGGGTTCGGCGCCAGACTGCGGTTGCCGTGCTCGAGGCGGTACGTGATGCAGCGCGCAATGTAGACGCCCCCCAACGCCTGTACGAGCTCATCGATGTCACACTCGACGACTGGGAAGCCGTGAGATGACCGACACCGAGTATGCGCGCGGGCGAGCGCGACGGATCGGGTTGGGTCTTCCGTAGCCTCCGAGGTCTCTCTGAAGAGCGCCTGACGTTGCCTGCTCCTACACGGCGTATCGGGGGCTCGAAATGTTCCATACCATCGTGTCGAGCTCTTGCCCCACGTGCCGATTCACGTCGCCCATGAGCTGGGTGATCTTGCAAGATGTACCGACCGGATCGACGCGTTTCTCGCGCCGGGTGAACGAACAATGGAGGACTCGTTGCTGATCGAGGATTACGCGCTTATCGGCGATCTCCAGACCGCCGCGCTCGTCGGGCGGAACGGATCGATCGACTGGCTTTGCCTTCCTCGCTTCGACTCGGCGTCGGTGTTCGCGGCGCTCCTTGGAGACGAGCGCCACGGACGCTGGGCGATCGCGCCAGCGAGTGAGGTGCGGCGGGCACATTGGCGGTACCGGCCCGGCACGCTCGTGCTGGAAACCGACTTCGAGACACCCGAGGGTCGCGCCCGCGTCGTCGACTTCATGCCCCGCCGTGGCGAGGGCGCGCCGCAACTCGTGCGCATCGTCGAGGGGCTCGAGGGTCGCGTGCCGATGCGAACCGAGCTCGCTCTGCGTCCCGACTATGCGTCGATCGTCCCGTGGGTCGACCGGGTCGACGATGGCGCAGAGGCGGCGGCGGGGCCCGACGCCTTCCACTTGAGCACGCCACTCGAGCTTCAGATCGATCACGACAAGGCAGTCGCCGACTTCACGGCGATCGAAGGCGCCCGCCAGCGCTTCGTGCTGACGTGGCATCCCTCCTACGAACCGGCGGCGCCGATCGAGGACGCCGACTCGGCGCTTGCGCGCACGGAGGCGTGGTGGCGGGCGTGGTCTGGGCGTTGCACCTACGACGGCGAGTACAGCGACGAGGTCCGCACATCGCTCATCGTCCTCAAGGCGATGACGCACGAGGTCACGGGCGCCTTGGTCGCGGCGCCGACCACATCCCTCCCGGAGGACATCGGTGGCGTCCGCAATTGGGACTATCGCTACTGCTGGCTGCGCGACTCGGTGCTCACGCTCAACGCCCTCCTCATCGGCGGCTACACAGAGGAAGCGCTCGCCTTCAGGGACTACGCCTGGCGAACCGCCACTGGCGACCCGGCGGCGATGAAGATCATGTACGGCGTCGCCGGCGAACGACGCCTCACCGAGTTCGAGGTCCCTGAGCTACTGGGCTACGAAGGGTCGCGCCCCGTAAGGATCGGCAACGAAGCCTCGGAGCAGTTCCAGCTCGACGTCTACGGAGAGGTCGCCGACGTCGTGGCGGTAGCCTTCCAGCACCTGGGCGTGCCGCCACCGACGGGGGTCGAGCGTGTTCGACAGTTGATCGAGCACGTCGAGAAGATCTGGCACGAGCCCGACGACGGCATCTGGGAGGCGAGGGGCCCGCGGCGCCACTTCACACACTCGAAGGTGATGGCATGGGTGGCGCTCGACCGGTTCATTGTCTTGGCAGAGCAGTTCCGGCACGACGCTCCGATTGATCGCTGGAAGCGCGTCCGACAGCAAATACACCACGAGGTTTGCGAGCGAGGATACGACCCCGCCCGCAACACCTTCACGCAGTACTACGGCTCGAAGGAGCTCGACGCGAGCACGCTCCTCATCCCGATCATGGGTTTCCTCCCCGGCGACGACGAGCGCGTGACCGGGACGATCGACGCGGTGCGCGCCGACCTCTCTCACGATGGGTTCATCGCTCGTTACTCGACCTCCGAGACGGACGACGGTCTGCCGGGGACCGAAGGGCAGTTCCTCGCCTGCTCGTTCTGGCTCGTGAGCGCGCTGGCGCTCAACGGGCGGGTCGGCGAGGCGCGGACGCTGTTCGAGCGACTCGTCGCGCTGGCCAACGACGTCGGGCTCCTCGCCGAGGAGTACGACGTGCCCCGCCGGCGCCAGGTCGGGAACTTCCCACAGGCGTTCAGCCACCTGGCCCTTATCCAGGCGGCCAGCTTCATCGACCAGGCCGTCCGCCGGTAGGCGACGCTCGAGCGCGTTACGTCTCTCCGGTGGAGCCAAAGCGGTCGCAGCGCGTTCCGGCGCTCGGCGGGGTCGAGGCCGAAGTCGGCGAGGTCGTAGATGCGCTCGACTATGGCGACGTCGTCGGCCATGAAGGTCGATCGCGCCGCGCCCGCCGGCGAGACGCGCGCCGATCTCGCCGGGGGGCGTCCCAGCACATCTGGGCGACTCGTCGCCGCCCAGGAGGTGGAACGGCGCGGTCGCCTGCACGGCTTCGGCGATCTTGTCCGCGACGGCGTACGGCTGGTTGGGCGTGTTGAAGGGGCGCCAGCTTCGGCCCAGGTCAACTCGCGCTTTTGATGGTCGGCGGCTCGTGGGGCGGGCGGGTCGAACGTCACCGGTGTGATCGATTCGGTTTGGACTGTCGGACAATCTGGTCGACGCAGCGTGGGCACGCGCGCCGGAACCCTCGCCGCCGAGGTGCGAGTAGTACGTGCGAGTGGAACTCGTAGTGGTCTCAGAAAGGGGACGTCAATGCTGTTCGAACGAAACGGGGCACGGCCGACGGTCGAACCCGGCGCGTCCGTAGCCGACTCGGCATCGCTCGTCGGGGCAGTCTCGATCGGACGGGGCTGCTACATCGACCACAACGTGGTGATCGAGAGCAGCGGTCCGCCAGTCACGGTAGAGGACGAGACGGTGATTTTCGCTGGCAGTGTCCTGCGGTCGGTGGGTGGAGATAGCCGACCGGGCTTCTCCCTGACCGTGGGGCCGAGAACCCTGGTTGCACCGCAGTGCACCTTGTCGGGCTGTCACATCGGATCCAACTGCTACATCGCCACCGGCGTCATCATGCTCCAAGGCGCGGTTGTCGCTGAGGGATGTCGAATTGGGGTGGGAGCAATCGTCCACGCCGGCACGAAGCTTCCCGAGCTTGCCCGGGTCGGTATGCGGCACGTTGCCGTTCCCGACGGCGACGGTTTTATGACCACCGCCGACGTCGAACGCACCCGTGACCTGCTGGCGACCGCCGACTTCTTCGATCGGGCGTTCGGAACGTCCGAGGCCGATCAGGCGACGCTCCACGAAGCCGTCATCGCGAAACTGCTTGCCGAGGCGCACAGCTGGAGCGACACGGCTATCCGCTGAGGCGCGCTCGCCGGACGTCACGCCGAGGGGAGGACCGTCCCCGGATCGCACGCGCCGGCACAACGTGGCCGCGTACTCGTAGGGTGGCGTGCATGCCTCTACTCGTTGAGTTCTCGAGCACGCTCGTCACCGCAAACGGCATCCGCGTGCGCGTCGCGCACGCCGGCAGTGGCCCGCCCCTTCTCCTTCTCCACGGATATCCACAGACGCATGTCATGTGGCACCGCGTGGCGCCCGCCCTCGTCGACCGGTTCACCGTCGTCTGCACCGATCTCCGCGGTTACGGCGAGAGCGACAAGCCCTCCGGCGGAGACGACCACGCTGGCTACTCGAAACGGACGATGGCCCAGGATCAACTGGCGGTCATGCGCGCCCTCGGCTTCAACCGCTTCGCTGTCGTCGCCCATGACCGCGGCGCACGGGTCGCGCTCCGAATGGCGCTCGACCATCCGGCTGCCGTGACGCGGCTCGGGATACTCGACATCGTGCCCACTACCATCATCTACGGAACGGTGGACAACGCGCGCGCCCGAACCGTATGGCGGTACTTCTTTCTCACCCAACCGTTCGACCTGCCCGAACGCCTAATCGGCTCCGACCCGGAGTTCTACCTGCGGTGGACATTGGACGAGTGGTGCTCCACGCCGGGTGCGCTCGCCGACGACGCTGTCACCGAATACGTACGCTGCTTTGACGCCGCAACCATTCACTCCACCTGCGAGGACTACCGCGCCGGCGCCACCATCGATCTGATCCACGACCACGACGATGGCGACGGGCAATTGCACTGCCCGCTTCTCGTGCTCTGGAGCGCGGGCGGGCTCGGCACGCAGTACGACGTCGAGGCGATCTGGCGGCGACGCCGCCCCGACTTCCACGGCCGGGCGCTCGACTGCGGCCACTTCATCGCCGAAGAAAGGCCGCAGGAGACGGTCGAGGAGTTGTTCTCGTTCCTTGCCTAGCACGTGGGCCGTCCGCGTCCACGACTGCCGGCCCGCGCTCTTCCAAGAGGTACAGACACACGCGACAGAACTCGTCGGCAGCCGGATCGATCAGGGCGTACCGATCGGCACGTATGCGCGCTCGTATCGCCCGACAGCACGGAACGCCGGTTCTGCGCTCGGTTCGACTGCCGGCTGACGCGTCGTTCTGTGCGGCGCTGGGCGAGCATCGCAAGCAGCGAGTGGGTGCTGCTCGGCTTCGTAGCGAATAGCGTGTCGGCCGTACCGCCCCGTTAACCGGTCCTCCGCGGCCGGGCGGCACGGTCGGCACCGAAATTCGCTGGCGCTTGTGGGTGCATCGCTTGATGTGGACGGGGACGGCGCGAAGACTGTCTTGATTGTTCGGAACGCGGGGGAAGGACAGCGATGACCGACACCCAACCCACACAGCCCGCACAACAGCCGCCGCCCGGGAGTTCGCAGCCGCAGTGGACGGCGCCCAAGTCCACCGGCTCGGAACTGTTCGTGTCGTGGCTGCTGATCGTCACCTTCGTCCTCTTTTCG
>JBKOWY010000039.1:0-19881 GCA_046724655.1 Actinomycetota bacterium | reverse complement strand
GGCGATCGGGGAGCTGGTCAACCGCCTCGGCGCCCACGGCTTCGAGGGCTACTGGAAGAACGACGAGGCGAACGCGGCGCGCATCCATGACGGGATCTACTGGACGGGCGACCTCGCGTACCGGGACGAACAAGGCTTCATCTACTTTGCCGGGCGCGACTACGACTGGCTGCGTGTCGACGGCGAGAACTTCGCCGCCGCCCCGGTCGAGCGGATCCTCGCCCGCCACCCCGACGTCGTGCTCGCGGCGGTGTACGCCGTGCCTGATCCGGACGTCGGGGACCGGGTCATGGCCGCGCTGCAACTCCGGCCGGAGGCAGCCTTCGACCCCGCCGATTTCGCCGCGTTCCTCGGTGCGCAGACAGACCTCGGCACGAAGTGGACGCCCCGGTTCGTGCGCATCGCCGAGGAACTGCCGGTGACCGAGACGAGCAAGGTGCTCAAGCGCGTCCTGCGGCGCGAGCGCTGGGAGACCGAGGACCCGGTGTGGTGGCAGCCCGAGAGAGGCGCGCCGTACCAGCGAATGTCGGATGCCGACATGGACGCGTTGCGGCGGGAATTCGCCGCCCGCGGCCACGAGCGCGTGCTCGAAGCGACGTGAGCGACCGCATGCTGGATGGCCGCGTGGCCGTCGTCACCGGAGCCGGCCGCGGCATCGGCTTGGCGGAGGCGACGCGTCTCGCGGCCTACGGCGCCAAGGTGGTCGTGAACGACGTCGGCGTCGCCACCGACGGCAGCGCCACGAGCGAGACACCGGCCGACGAGGTGGTTGCCGCGATCACCGCGGCCGGCGGCGAGGCCATCGCCGACGCCCACGACATCTCGAATCCCAGCGGCGGCGGAGCGCTCGTGGAAGCGGCGCTCGACACGTGGGGACGCATCGACATCGTCGTCAACAACGCCGGGATCGGGCGCCCGCACATGGTCTTCAACCTCGAGGACGACGAGTGGGCCGATGTGCTGCGTGTCCATCTCACCGGAACGTTCGGTGTGAGCCGTGCCGCGTGTCGTTGGTGGCGAGCCGAGCACAAGGTGGGACGGGGCGACTACGGGCGGCTCATCAACACCTCTACCGGGTTGTTGCTCTACGGCGGGGCCGGCCAGTCGAACTACGTCGCCGCCAAGGCGGGCGTGCTGGCGTTCACCGACGCGGTTGCCACCGAGATGGCGCCGTACGGCGTGACGGCGAACACGATCATGCCGTCGGCACGCACGCGCCTGGCGGTAATCGGCTGGCGCATCGACCGCGCCCGCGCCGAGGAGGATGCGTTCGACCCCACGGATCCGGTCCACGTGGCCGAGATGGTCTGCTACCTCGCGTCGCCGGCGGCGGGCTGGCTGTCGGGGCAGTGCTTCCAGGTTCGGGGTGGCGTCGTCGAGCACGTCCGGGCCTGGGAGGTCGACGCCCAGGCCGAGCGCCACGACCGGGGCTGGACCGCCGGCGAGCTCGCCACTGAGGTGCCCCGTCTGTTCGGCGCTGGCGCGAAACGCTCCGACCCGCCGCCCAAGGACTGGCAGGAGCAGTACCGCAAACAGCGGGAGGACGACGAGCGAACTTGACCAGCACCCCTTGCCAAGCGCCGGGCGAGGTGCGAGAACGGGGGTAGCAACACCGCAAAGACGAGGGGGGAGGCATGAAGTACCTCGTTTCCTGGACCGCGCGGGCCGGCGGCTCGGCTGCCGAGAACGAGACTGCGGTCAAGCGCAGCCTCGCCGTCTTCGGCAAGTGGGCCCCGCCCGGCGACGCCACGTTCCATCAGTTCCTCTACCGGGCCGACGGCACCGGCGGGTATGCGGTCGTCGAGACCGACAACCCCGCCAGCGTCGCCGAAGGACCGGCCAAGTTCGGTCCTTACTTCGATTTCGAGGTAATCCCGGTGATGGACATCACCGAGGGCGTCCCTCTTGCCAACGAGGCGATCGAGTTCCGCGACTCAGTCAGTTAACGCCAGCGGAGAGTCATGAGAGCGAGTTGGGAAGCGGCTTCCCGGCGCGCTCCATGCACTGCACATCGAAGTAGATCGGCAGCAGGTACTTCACGTAGAACGCGTGCGTCGTGAGGTCGCCGATGATGAGGTCGTCGTACACCTTGATCCTCACGCGGTCGTCTTTCTCCTGGTAGCGCTTGCACTGCTCGAGCTTCTCGTCGACTTCAGCACGGGTGGAGAACAACAGCCCGAGGTGGTCGTGGCCCGGCGACTGCATCGGCTTCTCGCTCTCGGCCAAGAGGATGAACTGCTGCGCCTCCTCCGAGAGAAGGATGTGGCACATCTGGCCCACGACCTCGGTGTCCACACCGGTCCAGCCCAACACGCCGCCGTAGAATCCATCGATCTCCTCGCGGAAGTCCGTCGTGAGCGTCCCCGGCGGAAACGTCAACTCCATGTGGTTGAAGCGCATCGTCGGCATGGCAGGCCCGCCTTCCCTCTTCGCCACAAGTGGTCAGACGAGTCTACGTTGTGCGGCATGGCCCACAGTTTGCGCACCGTCGACCTCGACTTCCTCGAATCAGCGCCACTGCGCTTCGTGTTCGAAGCCGACGTCGCCGCGCCACAGGCGGACGTGTTCGCCGCGATCAGCGCCGACCCGTCGACGTGGAGCTGGTGGCCGGGCCACGACGAGGGAAGCTACGAGAGCCCCCCACCGCACGGCGTGGGGTCGCGTCGGCACATGCGCATGGGCGACTCGTGGTACCGCGAGACGATCCTCGCCTGGGACGAGCCCACGCGCTGGGCGTACCGCGTCGACGAGAGCGCCGACTCGCTGCTCGAGGCACTGGTCGAGGAATGGAGGGTCGAGGGCGACGCCGACGGGAGCACCGTCCGGTGGACATTCGCCGTCGAACCGGGCGCCGACGTCGCGGCGGGCTTCCCCGCGGCCAAGACCATGATCGGCGACATGTTCGACCAGGCCATGGCAAACCTGAGCGCGCGGCTCTCGGCTGCGCGAACCTCATGACGGTCTCCGGCTACAGCCACGTCGCCATCTCGGTGACCGACCTCGACGCCGCTCGCGACTTCTACTGCGACGTGCTCGGATTCGAAGAGCTGCCCCGGCCCGACTTCGGCTTCCCGGGACTCTGGCTGCGGGTCGGCAGCCTCCAACTCCACCTGGGCGTCGCCGAGGAGCCGCCATCGCCCGGGCCAGGCTTTCCGCACTTTGCTCTCTACGTGCCGAGCGAGGAGTTCGACGCGACGATCGAGGCGGTGCGTGGCGCCGGCGTGAAGATGCTCGGCGAGCCGTCGACGCGCGTCGACTTCGGCACGACCGTCCACGCCGCGTTCATCACCGACCCATCCGGCAACGTCATCGAGCTGACGGACGTGGGGCCGCTTACTCGAACGTGACCTTCACCTTCTTGGTGCCGCCGGAGCAGTCGAACGTGCCCTTCTTCTTCGGGCTCACCCGCACGAATTTGCCGTCCTTGACCTGGAGGATCACCCCGCACGGGCCGATCTTCCGGCCCCCGACGTCGGTCGGCCCGAGCATCCCGTCGGCAGTGAACTCGTGGACCTTCGCCGCCTCCTCGAGGAACCGCGCCCGGGTCAGCCCGTTGTTGCCGTCGGCCTTCACCACGCTGTTCACCACATCGCGGAAGAACAGACCCGCCGCCCAGGCCTGGGCGCCGAATCCGTCGGCCTGATCCCTGCTCTCCAAGTTCTTCAGGTAATTGCTGACCGACTTGTTCTGCTTCGCCTCTTCGAACGGGATGAAGAAGAGCGAGACGTACTGGCCTTCGACGGCGGCTTGGCCTTCCTCGATCGTTCGACGGTCGTAGCACTGGAGGGCGCAGTCCCAAACCTTCACGCCGGTGACGCCCTGGACCATCGCTTCTTTCCGGAGGAGCACGTTGGCCTTGTAGTCCACGTTGTTCAGTACGTATGTGCTCCCGTTCTGCTTGATCGCCTGGACGATCGGGGTGTACGCCGCCTGCGGTGACAGGCCCGACACCTTGAACTCGCCATCGGACTTGACGCCGAACGACTTGTACATCGCCACCAACGGGAGTGCGGCGTTCACCGTCGACTTCAGATCGCCGGCGAGCGTGAAGACGCCGTGCAGCCCCTTGTTGCGCTTGGTGAAGTACTTGGCCGTACCCGCCCGGACCGTGACCTGCTTCTCGGCCGCGTCCTTGGTCGCACAGTCGAGCCCGACGACGATCACCGCGAACGACACCTGCGAGCACTGGTGCGCGATCTCGGTTTGCAGCACCGGCACGTCGGGAAGCCCGGTGACTCTGCCGGCTTGGTCGGGGCAGCTCGTCATCGGCTCGATGTTGTTCATGAACAACGCGGTCGTGCCGACGATCGCGAAGTCCTCCTGGCACGCCCGCACCAGCGCGTTGCGCGCCTCGTCGGCGCTGAGCTTCGAGTCGATGAAGTCGACCCGGACCTTGCGCCCGCCGGCGACCCCACCGCTGTCGTTGATGAACTTGGCCGCCCCCCGGATGCCGTTCACCGAGCCCTGGAACACACCCGGTCGGGCCGGGTTGTCGACGTCGGCGATCACCGCGATGCGGATCGTGTCGGCCGTGACCCCGATCTCGGTCGCCGGCTGACCTTGCGTCGGCCTTGCCCTCGCCGCCCCCGCCGGGATCGCGGCTGCAATCAACCCGAGCGCGGCGACGAGCACCACGTTGCGCCTCCCCTTCACGGCTACCCCCTTGTCGCCGTCAGGTGCGGTGCATTATGTCCGGTTTTGCGACACCTGTCAGGACGGGGCAGCCGTTCAAGGAAGGGGAGGCACCCACTGCACCCCGTTGAAGTTCACAGAAAGCCGGTACGCCCCTGGCCGCCCCCGGAAGAGTCTTCCTCCTCAGGGGCGCACTTCGGCGCGTGGTCCGCCCGCGTTCATCGACGCTATGCCCGCCGTCAAGGCCGGGACTGGCTCAGGGTGTTGGCCGCCACACCCGGGCGGCGAGGTTCGCGTCTGCGATCTCGTCGGGTCGACGGAGCGTCAGACCAATCTCGGGGACGACGCGGCGGATCCCTTCCGGTGCCGGTTCTTCACCGCTCTGCGCACGACGGCGGCCCACAACGGCGTCGAGGTCAAGCGTCCTCGGTGACGGCACGAATGGTGGTCTTCTCCCAGAGTGGTGCGGACGCGGTGGCCTGCGCGCTCGCGATGCATGAAGCAGTCGAGGAGCTCGAGCCAGAAGACCCGGCGTACCTGCGGATCGTGGATCAGCGCTGGCGAAGTCACAGAGGACGAGGATGACTGGTTTGGCACGCCGGTGATCGAGGCCGCCCCATTGTGCGCTGCGGCTCGATCGAGCCAAACGCTCACTACGGAGGTAGTACGCGTGCTGGTCCAGAGTCGGCGACGTTTTCGCCTCGAGTCGGTGGGCCGGCTGAGCCTCAAGGGCCTGCCCGTGCCTGTCGCCGCCGTGCAGGTCGCGCGAGACCGTCCACTTCCCGTGCCACCCCGACCGAGATCACACCCGCGCCGGCGCCGCGCTGTGGCCGCCGCCGTTGTGGGCGCGTGCGTCCTCGTTGGCATTGCCGCGGTTGCAAAGACTGGCGGCAGTTCCTCCGATATCGAGGTACCAGCAGCGCGCGGCTACACGCCGCGCTACGCGGCCACGCCGTGCCCGCAGGATGTACGTGACAAGGTGCCTGACGCGGCTTCGGCACCCTCACCGTCCCCGAGAATCGCGCTCGACCGGAAGGCCGAAAGGTGCAGCTCGAGGTTCGTCGTGCACCCGCTCGGAACGACGACGACACCGGGGATCCCACCGTCGATTTCGGTGCCGAGGACCTGGCGTCTTCGCCCGTCCGTGACCATTCCGAATTGATTCAGGTCTCGCAACGGGGTTGGGAAGGCTCCGATCCCAAACTGACGTGCCCCGAGCGCGCGGATACGGCAGCAGCCGCGCTGACTCGACCGCTTCGCGACCCGCAGACGGTGACGGAGGGCAGCGCGGCGTTGCGCGGGTGCCGCGCTCGTTTTGCCGCGTCGGGTATCGACGTTGACGCATATACCTATGTTGATGGCGGCCGTGACGTGCTCGATCTGATCCGTGCTCTCGACCTCGAGCACGTCAACCTGACCAGCGGATACATGCGACGATTCCCGCGCTGTTTGTAGCGCACACCGTGCCGGGAGCAGTGCGCTCGATCACGCTGCAAGACGCGGTACCGAACGGAAAGAGCTCGTCGACCGACCCGACGACCTACCTAGCCCAGGCTTTCGATCGCTACGTGGCGCTGTGCCAAGCCGACGCGGTTTGCGCGCAGGCCTTCCCGAACCTCCCGGGAACGTATGAGGCTCTCTGGCAGCATTACCGAAACGCGCCGTGGGGCACCTACTTCGCCGGACAATGCAGCTACCAGCGTTTCACGGTGGATCCCGGCAGCGAGTTGTCCAAGCGCACCCGGCCCGCCTTCAGCGGCATCGACGACCGTGGCCTGCCATCGGCTCACGGTCGTCCTCTTGGGACACGCCGTCCATAACTAGCACACGAGTCCGGGACGCGGATGTGAGCCCAGCGTGGGCGCGGGCGCTCTGCGCCATCTTTGCCGCATCGATCTGGGTCGGCAGAAGCTCAGGCCCGCACATAACGACGACCGCGTCGACAGACAATCAGAACACGTAACCGGCGTTCCGTGCGCCAGAGCGACATGAGCGCGGATGTGCCGCTCTGTATCCGTTGGATTGCTGGCTGGCCCGTCATTCGGTGCGCTCATCGAACCACTCGGTCTGCGCCGGGTCTGGGTTTCTCATCGGACCCCTGAAAGCAGGGACGAAGCTCGCCTGCACTGCGCACGTCGTGCTACCGAACTGGCTCGCAGACGACTTGCACTCCTGCGGCGCGGGGACCATCGCCCTGTCGCTGGGTGAGCAGCAAGCTCTCGTCAGCTTGCATCCAAAAACGAACCCGAACGGCATCGAGCGTCTCTACGGCCTGTTGTTGCTGGCCTCTGCCTCTGCGTTCTCCTGAACCACTCCGGCGCTCGTCCCGAGGAGGGACGGTGGCGATCGCAACGGTCTCCGATCGCCCTCGAGGTGGTTGCGCTCGCGACAGGCAACCCTCGAACGGGCTCGGTTTCGATTGTGACGAGAGTGGGTAGTCCTCGGGCACCCGGGGGCGACTGGTTGACATCGGGAGTCCGATGGCCGGCGTCACGCTCGACGAGGTCACGAAGATCTACGGTGACGGCACCGTCGCCGTCCACGATCTCGACCTCGAGATCGCAGACGGCGAGTTCATGGTGCTCGTCGGTCCGTCTGGATGCGGCAAAACAACCGCTCTCCGGCTAGTGGCCGGGCTCGAGTCGATCACGGAAGGCCATGTCTGGATCGGCGATCGCGTCGTCGACCGGATGCCGTCGAAGGATCGCGATATCGCGATGGTCTTCCAGAACTACGCGCTCTACCCGCATCTCTCGGTAGCGGACAATCTCGCCTTCAGCCTCAAGCTACACAAAATGAATCGAGCGGAGATCCGACGGCGGGTCGGGGAAGCGGCTCGCATCCTCGGACTCGAGGATCTCCTCGACAAGAAGCCGCGTCACCTCTCCGGCGGGCAGCGGCAGCGCGTCGCAATGGGACGCGCCATTGTGCGTGAGCCCCAGGCGTTCCTGATGGACGAGCCGCTGTCAAACCTCGACGCCAAGCTGCGTGTGCAAACGCGAGCCGAGATCGCCCGAATCCAGCGTGACCTGGGCACCACGACGATCTACGTCACGCACGATCAGACGGAAGCCATGACCATGGGCGACCGGGTTGCGGTGATGAAGCGAGGGGTCCTGCAACAGGTCGACAAGCCCCAGGGGTTATATGAAAACCCGGTGAACCTGTTCGTCGGCGGGTTCATCGGGTCCCCGGCGATGAACTTGGTGGAAGCGACGCTCGAAACCGCCGACGGCGACGGCCTGCGCGCGCGTTTCGGAGACGAGGAGCTGCGCGTCCCCGAATCGACTGTGGACGCGCACCCGCGGCTGCGTGAGCACATGGGCCGGCCGATCGTGCTCGGCATTCGACCCGAGAACATCGAAGACGCTGCCCTCGAAAGAGACGCGGCCGACGACCGACGGATCAAGGGCACGGTCGAGCTCGTAGAGCTCATGGGCGCCGAGGCATATGTGCACCTCACCATCGATGCCAAGCCGGTGTTCACGGAGGACACACGTGACCTAGTACGCGAACGCGCCGAGCTCAGCGAAGCCACGCTCGCCCAGCGCGCCGGCGAGGAGAAGACGGATTTCATTGCGCGCGTACGGCCTGACACGCGGGCGCAGGAGGGACAGGTCACCGACTTCGTGGTCGATACGAGCCGCCTCTACTTCTTCGACCTCGAGTCCGGGCTCGCGCTCGGCAATGGGAGTTCCACGATGAGAGGAGACGGGCAGGCCTGACAACGGAGGACGAGATGTCGAAACTCGCAAGGCTCGTGGCGCTCCTTGCAGCTGCGCTGCTAGTCGGAGCGTCAAGCACACATGTCGACCGTCCCGGGGGCGGGGGCAAACCACTCGACGGCCAGAAGGTCGAAGTGGCGGCTGTATGGACGGGTACCGAGCAGAAGAACTTCAAGAAGGTGCTCGACGCGTTCCGCTCGAAGACTGGCGCCTCGGTCACCTTCACGTCGACGGGTGACGACATCGCGCCCGCGCTCGAGCCGCGGATCGCGGGCGGGAATCCGCCGGACGTCGCCATCCTGCCGCAGCCGGGGCTGCTGCGCGACTTCGCTCAGCGGGGCGCGCTGCGGCCGATCGAGGACGTGGCGGGGACAGAGGTCAACGCGAATTACGCGCCGATCTGGCGGGACCTCGGGACGGTGAACGGCCAGCTCTACGGCGTGTGGTTCAAGGCCGCCAACAAGTCGCTCGTTTGGTACAACACGAAGGTCTTCCGCGACGCCGGCGTGAAGCCCGCAACTGACTTCGCCCAGCTCCTCCAGGATATGAAGACCATCTCGGACTCGGGCGTGAAGCCGTTGTCCGTCGGTGCTGCCAACGGGTGGACGCTCACGGACATCTTCGAGAACATCTACTTGGCGCAAGCGGGTGCCCAAAAGTACGACCAGCTGGCGAAGCACCAGATCCCCTGGACCGACGACTCCGTCAAGCAGGCGCTGAGCACGATGGCGCAGCTCGTCCAGCCCGACTTCCTTGCCGGCGGCACCAACGAAGCGCTGCAGACCGAGTTCCCGCAGTCGGTGCAGAACCTGTACGCCAGCCCGCCGAAGGCGGGCCTGGAGATCGAGGCGGACTTCGTCGCCGCCACGATCTCGGGCGACACCAAGGCCAAGGTTGGGAAAGACGCCAGGTTCTTCTCGTTCCCGGGCATCAACGGTGGGCCGCCTCCCGTGGTCACCGGCGGTGATGTTGCCGTTCTCTTCAAGGACTCGGAAGCGGGCAAGGCGCTGATCCAGTTCTTGGCCACGCCGAGAGCCGCCGAGGCCTGGGCGAAGGCCGGTGGCTACATCTCGGCGAACACGAAGGTCTCCGGCCGCGCCTACTCGACCCGGACGTTCCGTCAGATCGCCAACGTGCTCGTCACCTCGACGAACGTGCAGTTCGACATGTCCGACCAGCAGCCGGCCTCGTTCGGCGCCACGGATGGGCAAGGAGAATGGAAGATCTTCCAGGACTTCTTGCAGAACCCGTCGAACGTCGATGGAACTGCACAGCAGCTCGAATCGGCGGCGGCGCAGGCGTACGCCAGCGGCGGATGACCAGCTGAGCGGCGTGGCCGACAAGCGCCAACGCGACATCGGACTCGAAGCGGGCTCGGCGCCGGCGGCGGCGTCGAGCCCTCAGGCCCAAGCGGAGCCGGAGGTTGCCGCGCCGCCTGCCGGGCCGGTTTCCCCACCCGGTCCGCCGCCGCGTCCCCCGCGGCGTGAACGCGGCATCGGTTACAGCCCGGGCCTCGCGCTCCTCTTTCTGCTGCCCGCATTGATCGTGTTGGGCGCCTTGGTGATCTATCCAATCTTCTACACGGTCGGGCGCAGCCTCTTCGATCGAGCCGGGAGCTCGTTTATCGGCATCGACAACTACCGCCAGATGTTCGAGCAGGACGCGACGCGCACCGCGATTCGGAACAACGCGATCTGGGTGGTCGCCGCGCCGACGCTCGCAACCGGGATTGGGCTGATCTTCGCGGTGCTGGCCGAACGCGTGCGCTGGCAGACCGTGTTCAAGGTCGCCGTGTTCATGCCGATGGCCATCTCGTTCCTCGCCGCTGGTGTGATCTTTCGCCTCGTCTATGAACAAGAACCGGAACGCGGACTCGCCAATGCGGTCGTTACCAGCGTCGTCGACGCCGTCCGTGCGCCCGGAGAACTGGCCGGCGCGCGCCCGTCGCAACCACAGGCGGTACCCCGAGCGGACGGAGGGTTCGCGACGGTGGACTCCTTCCGGTCGGGTCAGACGGTGGGAATCGGCGTGGTGGGACTCACTCCGGACAAAGTGCCGAAGGACGCGGCCATCGCGCGAGCACCGAGCGGCGGCCGGTCGGGCGAGCTTCGTGGAGTGGTGTGGCTGGACTTCACTCGCGGTGGCGGCGGACGGCCAGGCGTGGTCGATCCGAGCGAGCGCGGACTCCCCGGCGTCGACGTGGATGCCGTGCGTGAGGGGGATGTCGCGGGGAGCGCTACGACGGAACGCGACGGGTCATTCACCATTGACGGGCTCGAACGCGGTGAATACCGCGTGCGCCTCGCGGGGTCGAACTTCCGCCAGCCGTATGGCGGCGTGGAGTGGCTCGGACCCGGTCTTGTCACACCCGCGATCATCGCGTCCTTCCTGTGGATCTGGATCGGCTTCGCCATGATCGTCATCGGCGCGGGGCTGGCGGCCATCCCGCGCGAGACTCTCGAAGCCGCCCGTACGGACGGCGCCAACGAATGGCAGGTCTTCCGGCGGGTCACCGCACCGTTGCTCCAGCCTGTGCTTCTCGTCGTGCTGGTCACTCTGATGATCAACGTCCTGAAGATCTTCGACCTGGTGTTCGTGATCGCGCCGCCGTCGGTGCAAGACGACGCCAACGTCGTGGCACTCGAGATGTGGCGGGTCTCATTCGGTGGCGCGCAAGACCAGGGTCTCGGCAGCGCGTTGTCAGTGCTCCTCTTCGTGCTGGTGATCCCGGCCATGATCTTCAACATCCGGCGGCTCCGATCCGAGGAACGATGACGGCGACCACTGCCGCCGAACGTCCGAACGCGCGGCGGCTTCCCAGCGAACCGCTTGCACGCCGCATCGGGCACGCGGTCGCGAAGGGGCCGCTGAACATCCTGCTGATCGTGATCGCGCTGGCGTGGCTGACGCCGACCTTCGGGCTGCTGATCGCGTCGGCTCGGCTCGAGGCCGACAACGCTGACAGCGGTTGGTGGACGGCGCTCACCCACACGAGCCAGGTGACGTTCGAGAACTATCGACAGATCCTCGACACGCCCCAGATCGTCGACGCCTTCTGGAACACCGTGTTCATCACGGTGCCGGCCACCCTCGGCGTCGTGCTGATCGGTTCGCTCGCTGCATACGCGTTCGCGTGGATCGACTTCCGCGGTCGCGACTGGGCATTCGTCGGCCTGGTCGCACTGCTGGTGGTGCCCATCCAGGTAGCGCTGATTCCCGTCGCCGAGCTCTACGGCCGCCTGGGGATCTTCGGCGACCTCAGCGGTGTGGTGCTCTTCCACATCGCGTTCGGGCTGCCGTTCGCCGTGTTCCTGCTCCGCAACTTCTTCGCCGGGATCCCCCGCGAGCTGCTAGAAGCGGCGCGCATGGACGGCGCAAGTGAGCTGAAAGTGTTCCGAAGCGTCGTGCTCCCCATCGGGCTGCCCGCGATCGCCTCGCTGGCGATCTTCCAGTTCCTTTGGGTCTGGAACGACCTTCTCGTCGGCCTCGTGTTCGCCGACAGCGCGAATGCGCCGCTGACGGTGGCGATCCGTAGCCAGACGCGGCAATTCGGCACGAACATCGACATAATCGCCCCCGCTGCCTTCCTGTCGATGATCGTCCCGCTGATCGTGTTCTTCGCGTTCCAGCGCTACTTCGTCCAGGGTCTGCTGGCCGGGTCGGAGCGCTGACGCTGCCAGCACCAGAGATCCGGTTGGGCAGCACGTCGGGCACCCGTTCTTGGTCTTCGGAACACCATGAGCCGGACTCCTGACAATCAGGCGGGTGGTCTCGTCGTCGTCACGGCCGACGACCGTCCTGACCTGTGGGTTCAAGCTGAGGCCGTGTCTCGCGGCGTTCTGGCCCGAGTACAACCAGCACGGCGACCCCCGCGGTCAGTACTTCGGAGTCCTTGTCCCCCGCTACGCGCACTTGCAGTTCCTCATCTGGGACACCGAGGCCGAGCAGGTCATCGCGCGGAGGCGCACGATTCCCTTTTGCTGGGACGGGACCTTGAAAGACCTGCCCGCCGGTATCGACGCCATGGGTGTCCGGGCAATACGCGACCCAGCCCCACCGACTGCGCTCTCCGCGCTCGCGGCAGAGGTAGTCCCCAATCGGCAGGGACGCGGCGTTAGCAGACTCGTCATCGAAACCATGACCTACCTGACCGCCAACGCCGGGCTCGAGGCGCTAGTAGCGCCGGTCTGAGCCAGCTGGAAGGACCGCTATCCCCTGATCCCCATCGAGCAGTACGCGACATGGACGCGAGACGATGGCCTCCCGTTCGACCCCTGGCTACGCGTGCACGGCCGCGTTGGGGCAACGACCCTCCGACCGGAACCACACTCGATGAGGATCACAGGATCCGTCTCCGAGTGGGCAACCTGGACTGGCATCGAGTTCCCAGCTGATGGCCAATACGTCTTCCCGGGAGGGCTCGCACCCCTCGAGGCGCGCGACGCTACCGGCCGCTATTGGGAACCGAACGTCTGGATGCTCCACCGCATCACGCCGCCGTCACCAGACCACCCTGATGCATAACGGCACGGCTGTCCTGGCACCGCGCAACCGACGCGGACGTGCCGCTATGCGTGCTGACCCGTTGGCACCACCCGGTCGTTCTGGCGCGACGTTGTGCAGCGTGTCGGTGAACCGCGCGACCCTACTGCGGGGCACGCGGTCGCGTCGCTGCATATGCCGCTGGAGCGGGTACCTCGACTTCCACTGAGTACACCCGGCCGGCGCGGGGTCCCTTGCCGATCTTGTCGAAGCCCTTCCACTCGTTGGCGACGATGTAGAGGGTGGTGCCGTTGGGCCCCCCGAGCGCGCAGGAGAAGCCGGCGCGGTCGAGCGGGACGCGCTGCAACACCTCGCCGCCGTCCGGTACTCGCAGGCAGGCGTCTTGAGAGGCGCACCAGATCGCCCCCTCGGCGTCGACGCTGATGCCGTCGGCCGCGACCTCGGCCCATACCCGACGGTTGGACAGGCCGCCGTCGACGTCGATGTCGAACGCCGCCAGGCGCGACGCGAAGGACTCGGCGACGACGAGCGTCGAGCCGTCGGGCGTGAGGGCCATGCCATTGGGAAAGGCCAGGCCCTCGGCGACGAGGCGGGCGTCGCCCTCGGGGGTGACAAGCGCGATGAGGCCGGTCGTGGAGCCAACCTCGAAGTCAGGCTCGGAGCCCACCTCGAAATTGACGTTGTTGACGTACGCGTTGCCCCGACCGTCGACGATGACCTCGTTCCACCCGTAGATCGACAGTCCCGTCAAGTCGACGTGCGGTACCAGCAAGCCGTCGGGTGCGAGGCGTTCCAGGCCGCGCGCACCCGTGACCAGCATCCGGCCGTCCGGCAGCCAGTCGAAGCAGAACGGGAACGATGTCGACCGGGCAACGACCTCCCGCTCGCCCGCCCGCGGCCCGGCGACCTCCGCGGCGAGGATCTCCCCGGCCACCCAGTCGGAGCACCAGAACCGCCCGTCATGCCAGCGGGCAGACTCACCCATGGCGATATCAGTCAGCAGGATCGTGAGCTCGATCCCGATCTCGGGCATCACGCACCTCCCTCTCTCGCTCTGTCACCAGCTACTGACACAGCCCCGGCCCGAAACTCATCGACGCACCCGGAGTCCGAGGTCGCGACGGATGTCCTCGAGCCGTCACACGCCGAAGGCAACGACAGAATCCGACGCCCGTCCTGGTCTTCACGTCGATCGTCGAGACGGTGCCGCTGCCGTTGTTGGTGACGAAGGCGGTTTTGCCGTTGGGCGTGAACGCGACCCGGAACGGGCCCGTGCCGACCGGGATGTCGGTGGGGTGCTTGGTCCTGGTCTTGACGTCGATCGTCGACACCGTGCCGCTGATGCTGTTGGTGACGAAGGCGGTCGCACGACACCGCGAGCGTGTTGCCACCGCCGACACCCCGGCCGGGACCACACCCACCAGCGCTCCCGACAACCCGAGCACCAACACCCCAAAAACCCACCGGAATCGCCGCATCGCCACCCCCCGGCTCGCTGTCCTCACCCGCTCAGGTTGTCGGTGGCCGTCACCGGCGACACGGCGTGACCGCCACGCCGTTCGACTCCGCGCCCACGCTGATGTCGGGACCCTTGGTCCTCGTCTTCGGGTCAATTATCGACACTGTGCCGCTGACGACGTTGGCGACGAAGGCGCTCTTGCCGTCTGGCGTGATCGCCAACCCGGCGGGCAACGTTCCGACGCTGATGTCGATGATCTTGGTCCTCGTCTTCACATCGATCATCGACACCGTGTCGCTGCTCCTATTGGTGACGATTGCCGTCTTGCCGTCCCGTGTGATCGCCACGCCGAATGGGAACGAGCCGACCGGAATATCGGTGGGGTGCTTCGTCCTCGTCTCCACATCAATTGTCGACACCGTGCCGCTGCCAGCGTTAACGACGACAGCGGTCTTGCCGTCACGTGTGATCGCCACCCCGAATGGGAACGAGCCGACCGGAATATCGGTGGGGTGCTTCGTCCTCGCCTCTACATCAATCGTCGACACCGTGCCGCTGTTCTGGTTGGTGACGACGGCGGTCTTGCCATCCGCCGCGATGGCCACCCCACCGGGATGCGTAACAGCGATGTCGCCGGTTTTGGCCCTACTCTTCACATCAATCGTCGACACGGTGTCGCTGAGCACGTTGGTGACGACGGCGGTCTCGCCGTCGGGCGTGATCGCCACCGCAGCCGGGTTCGTGCCGACGCTGATGTCAGCAGTCTTGGTCCTCGTCTTCACATCGATCGTCGACACCGTGCCGCTGGCGACGTTGGTGACGAAGGCGGTTTTGCCGTCCGGCGTGACCGCCACACTGACCGGGTTCGAGCCGACCGGGATATCGGTGGGATTCTTGGTCCCCGTCTTCACACCAATAGTCGACACCGAGTCGCTGCCGTAGTTGGTGACGAAGGCGGTCGCGCGGCACCGCCCGCGTGCTACCGCCGCCGACACCCCGTCCGGGACCACACCCACCAGCGCGCCCGCCAACCCGAACACCAAAGCCCCACGAACCCACTGGAACCGCCGCATCGCTGCCCCTGTCTTGCTGTCCTCACCAGCTCCCGTCTTGCCGACGCCTTGGCCCGGGCGACACGACGCGGAGTTCCCGCGGGTTGTCGGTGCCCGTCACCGGCGACACGGCGTGACCGCCACGCCGCCCGGGCCCAAGCCGACCGTGATGTCGGTGGGGTTCTTGGTTCTGGTCTTCACATCAATCGTCGACACCGAATCGCCGCTGGGGGTACCCGCGCCCCCGAAGGCCGTTGCGCCGAGGTTGCCGCGGACGACGAAGGCGGTCTTGCCGTCCGGCGTGACCGCCACCCCGCCCGGGCTCTCGCCGACCGTGATGTCGGTGGGGTTCTTGGTCCTCGTCTTCACATCAATCGTCGACACCGTGCCGCTGCCGCTGTTGGTAACCAAGGCAATCGCCCGACACCGCGCCCGTGCTGTTACCGCCGACACCCCCGCCGGGACCATCCCCACCAGCGCGCCCGTAACGCCGAACACCACAACCACAAGGACCGACCGGGACCGCCGCATCGCTGCCCCCGTCTCCCTGTCCTCACCAGCTCCGTTGGGGCCGACCGGAGCAGCGTACGTCGCAATTGGGCTTTGCGAATAGGAAGGACCTGACATCAGCCAAGCAAAGCAAGGGGATGCTCGGTGATCGACGCCGCCCGTCGCACGGCGCAGACAGCGGCGGTGAAGTAGTCGCGGTACTCAATTGCTCGTTCGCACATAACGACGGCCTACGGAACGGTGCTCGACGCGCCATATCGGGCGATAGGTGTGGGTCTCGGATCGGTCGCGCTAACGAGGGATGTGCGACTCACCGGCTGGCTGGGAAACGCAGCACCGCGTGACAAGCAGCGGTTTTCCCTACGGCGCGCCGCCGAGGCTAGCTCCGCGGCGGCCCCGTGAGCGCCAGGCCTCATCGCAACGGGCGAGCTGGCGTCCCGCCAACGTGGCAGCTGTTGCGAATGTCGAGCAACGCGTCTGTCAGCGGCGTGGCGAGGGTCCGATCTTGGTCACAGCCATCGAGTGCGGCATCGACGAGCTCGTACAGACGTTGGGGAGCCCCTGCATCGCGCGCTACATCACGGACCGCCTCGAGCAAGACAACCGCGGTCCGGCGCCGAACCCACTGCTGGCGTGCGATGAACCTGAGCGCGGCATCGACAGCCACCACTACCTCGTCTTCCGCTGCCAGCGGACCAGTTTCTGGCTTGGTGCTGGAAGACCGGATTCTCATTCGGCTACCACACGACCATGTCCGCGATCACCGGCTCTCTCCCACCTCATCCAGGTCGGGATCCTGAGGCGGGGTGGCCGGTCCCGCGAGATCCTCGTCAAGCCGTTGCCACAGGAACCCCGCCCAGGCGTTGATCTGTGGCCAGTCCCGCCAGAAGACCTCGAGAGTCGCGGCGTCGATCGCGTGCAGGGCTTCGTCGGGCGTCACCTCGTCGGCGACTGCGTCGAGGCGGGACAGCGCCGACATAAGCCGGTCACCGACATCCTCCTCGCGCATATCTCGACGGTATGGCCCTCACCTGGCCGGCTGGCAGACCGAGCGGGACCGCGGACAACCACCCCTGTCCAGCACGCGCGGCCTCTTGACGAGCTCTCGATTCGCGGGTTCTCACCACCCCGGCGTCGAGGAGTCCAAGGGTCAGCCGTTCCCCATGGCTCCGCGACGGAAAGGACAGCTGCCGATTGCGACGCGCTCGTATGGCGCCGTACCGTCGTCGCACGGTCGACCGAACACACCGACGCCCCGCTGCGGTCGAGTCGTCCGGCGATAAGAAGGACGTCGGGCCCGCAACCCGGATTATCCAGCAAAAAGCGCGCAAATTTGTTCCGGTCAGAACCGGCACGTAGCGCGTGGAGGCGTACCGATGAAGTTCGACCACTTCGGCATACCGACCACCGGTCACTTCGAGGGCGAGATCCCGCTCCCGCATCTGAAGATGACGGTCAGCGATCACCAGAACAACCCCTTCGGTATCCAGTGGCAGCGCTACTGGGACGATGCGCCCTACCCCGACCTTGTCAAGACCGTGCCACACGTCGCCTTCGAAGTAGACGACCTCCCGACGGCACCCCAGGGACACCGCGTCATCATTGAACCCAACAGCCCAAGCGTTGGTGTGGCGGTTGCGTTCATCGAGATCAACGGCGCGCCAGTCGAGCTGCTGCAGATCGACCACGCAGCTCGGCCCGACCTGTAGGCGAGACTCGGGGGTCGCCCATCGTGCGCCGTCGACCGGAGTGGTGGTCGGCCGCTAGGCAGGGCGAAGCGCGGTGGCATCATGGGCGCGTGGAGGCTGACGTGCGTTACGACGGGTTGGCCGAATGGTACGACGAACACCTCGCGGAGTTCACGCTGGCCGCGAGCGATGTCATCGCTCGGCTGCTCGGTTCAGGATCGGGACGCTGTCTCGACCTCTGCTGCGGTACTGGCTTGCACCTATCGGGCCTCCTCGCACTCGGCTGGGACGTTATGGGCATCGACATCTCGGGCGACCAGCTCCGCCTGGCGGGAGAACGCGTCGGCGACGGCGCCGATCTCATCCGAGGGGACGCGTCGTCTCTCCCCTTCCGGGACGGGCACTTCGACGCCGTGGTGTCGATGTTCTCGCACAGTGACGTCGATCACTTCGCCGAACTCGTGCGTGAAGGGGCCCGCGTGCTTCGCATCGGTGGGGTCTTTGTCTACGCCGGCCTGCATCCCTGCTTCGTCGGCCCGCATTCTCGTTTCGTCGCGGCGCGGGGTGTACCAGTGCTGCATCCCGGCTACCGGCAAGTGCGCAGATACACCGAGGCACCCGGGATCTCTTCTGATGGCCTGCGCGCCAAAGTGGGCGCCGTACACCTGCCGCTCGACGAGCTCCTACGCGCATTCCTCGACACACCCCTGACCCTCGAGCGATTCGAGGAACACGGTGACGGCGACTACCCGCCTCGCGTAGCGCTCCGCGCACGACGGTGACCTGCGACGACCGATCCTTCAATACGCCAGGCGAATCAGCGTTTGATCGCCAGCGCATTCGCGATGAGCTGCGCCAGCGCCGTGAGACCTTCCACGCCATCCTGGACTCGGCAACCCCGGGCGGGCTCGCGCGGCCGAGCAACGGCACCCGCTGGAACAACGAGGAACTGCTGTTCCACATGCTGTTTGGCTACATGGTCGTGGCTGTTCTAATCCGGATGGCCGAGGCGTTGGGGTTCCTACCGCGTTCGGTCACAAAGGGATTCGCGTTCGTGTTGAATGCGTCCACCCGCCCATTCAACGCCATCAACTACTGGGGCTCGCGTCTGGGCGCGAGGTTCTACAACCATCGACGGATGGGCGCGAAGTTCGACCGCGTCACCGCCTCGCTCGTCAGCAAACTCGGCCGGACAAGCGAAGCAAGCCTTGGTCGAGGCATCCATTACCCGACGCGCTGGGATCCCTTCTTCAAGGAGTACATGACCCTCGCTGACGCCTTCCACTATCCGACTGAGCACTTTGACTTCCACCGGCGACAACTCACGCTGGCGCCAGCGCAGCCGCATGCACCGTGACCGTCGCGAGCGCGCAGTCGTGCCGCTATGTGCGTGTTCACGAGTGGGAATCGTGTCCTTCGGTGCGCGCGTTCTGTGTGCGCGCATGTCCGTAGGTTAAGCGAGTTCGCCTGTCGCGTCGGCTCCCAGACGTGGGTCTTCGACGGCGAACAATCGCCATTGGTCAGGGACGCCTTTGAGCGCGTGGGTGCCGCGATCGGCGAACGGGATGCCCGAGCCGCCCACGAGGTCGGCGACGGTGCGGGAGACGAGGACTTCGTCGGGCTGGGCGTGCGCCTGCACGCGTTGGGCGATGTGGACGGCGATGCCGCGGATGTCGTCACCGCGCAGCTCGATCTCGCCCGTGTGCAGCCCCACCCGCACCTGGATGCCGATGGCGCGCACCGCGTCGCGGATGGCACAGGCGCAGCGCACCGCTCGTCCCGGCCCGTCAAAGACAGCCAAGAACCCGTCGCCGGTCCTGGTCATTTCTCGGCCGCGGAAGCGTTCGAGTTCGGCGCGGGTGAGGCCGTCGTGGGTGGCCAACAGCTCCGACCATCGCCGGTCGCCCATGCCGGCGACCTGGTCGGTGGAGCGCGCGATGTCGGTGAATAGGACAGTGGCCAGCACCCGATCCACGTCATGGCTCGAAAGCCGGCCCGTCACGAACTCTTCGATTGCGTCCAGGAGGGGTGCCGTGTCGCCCACAAAGAAGAAGAGGTCCTCGCCGGGGAGTTCGACGTAGCGGGCACCATCGATGTGCTCAGCGACGTAGCGGCTTGCCTCGCGGCCTCGCCAGGCGGCGCGGACCACCACCAGCGTCGGCACCCGGATCGCCCCCAGGAGATGACGCACGTCAACCTCCAGGGCGGCGCGAGCGCGCGAATAGGCTTCCTGCGGCGGCTGGGACAGGCGTTCGCAGCGTGCGAGCCAGCGCGCGAATCGGGCGTCGCCGGCGACGCTGGGAGCGAAGGTA
>JBKOWY010000065.1:0-21072 GCA_046724655.1 Actinomycetota bacterium | reverse complement strand
GCATGCGGCGCAGGCTATCCAGCCCTCGGGTGCGCCAGGGGAGGGGCGCTATTCTCGATGCCTCGCGCGGACGTGGCTCAGTTGGTAGAGCATCACCTTGCCAAGGTGAGGGTCGCGGGTTCGAGTCCCGTCGTCCGCTCCCAAAAGACCAGGTCAGAGGCCCCGGGAGACCGGGGCCTCACCGCGCCGGAAGCCCGTTGCTACTGATGCCGCTATTCCACCCCGTGAGCGTGCGGCTCTCGTGTTGACTCCGCGAGGGCGATCGTCTTTCTGCGCACCCCGCGTCGGTTCGTTGTGCACAGGACCGTAATGGGCTCGCGTCTCTGAGTCCCAGAAGGTGACCGACCTCCAATGAGAGTTCCTGTCGGTCCGAATGCCACCGAAGTGCGCGCGACCGGCGGGTCCGGGGATGGCGCCGGATGCGCCCTGGCGTTGGGCGACGGGGACGGCCATCCATACCGCCCTGCGTTTGAGCGGCAGTCTGTCGTGGACAGCCCAGCGCTAGCGTGGCGACGCCAAACGGCATAGGCGTTGGCGCGCAGATGCTGCTCGAGATTCTGGTCCGGCTCGTCGCTTGCGAAGAGGAGCCCGGTGGACACAGATGGCGGGATCGTGAACGCGGACCAGGCCGAGGCATGGGGAGGCGAGGAGGGACAGCACTGGGTCGCCTATGCGGACGCGTATGACGCCATGTCGGGGCCTTTCAACGATGGGCTGTTGGGGGCGGCGGCGATCGCAGTCGGCGAACAGATCCTCGACGTCGGTTGCGGCTGCGGGGCCACGACGTTCGAAGCGGCCCGTCGCGCCCGCGACGGGTTCGCGCTGGGGATTGACCTTTCGGAGCCGATGCTGGCGGTCGCGCGTCGGCGGGCCCGGGAGCTGGAGCTCACGAACGTGGGGTTCGTGCGCGGCGACGCGCAGGTCTATCCGCTTGAGCCTGCTCGCCATGACGTCGCGATCAGCCGCTTCGGGGTGATGTTCTTCGCTGATCCTGTTGCGGCCTTCGCCAACATCGGCCGCTCATTGAAGGCGGAGGGCCGGATCGCGTTCGTGTGCTGGCAGGAGATGCTGGCAAACGAGTGGATCGCGCTGCCGGGGATGGCTCTCGCCGCCCACGTTCCGCTGCCCGATCTCGGCGAAGGGGGAGCACCGGGGCCCTTCTCACTCGCCGAGCCCATGCGCATCGAGGCAATCCTCGAATCTGCAGGCTTCGCCGACACTCGCGTGAAGGAGCGGCGTGCGAGCATGAAGCTTCCAGGCTCAACGCCCGGTGAGTTCGAGCGGTTCCTGCGCGCTCTGCCCGTCGTCCGCCACATCCTCGCCGATGCCGACCCGGAAGCTGCCGAGCGCGGGATGCGCGCGGTGCTCGAGATCCTCGAACCCCGGTTCGGTTCCGAGGGTCTCCATCTCGAGGGCGCGACCTGGCTCGTCACCGCGACCCGAAGAGCTTGATCGAGCAGATCGAGGCGCACAACAGCATGTCGTGGTGAGTCGAGACCACGACATGAATGGGCCGCGTCGATCCTTACGCGGGTGTGTTTGAGAAGCCGCGAAGGAGGGCGGCGACGGCGTCTGCGAGGAGTTCGTCGGGGCGGCCTCGGGGTCGGCGAGTCGTTCGATGGCGAAGCCGTTAAAAGCGCGAGGAATGCGGTGGCGATCTGTTCCCGGGTGTCGCGATCGCGTTCACCCCGTCGGTGGTCGACGGACCCGACGGCCCGTCCTGCGGCCCACCAAGACGCACCGCAACTACCGTGTCGAGCTCGACCGCGACACCGTCGGCGTTCTTCGTGTCCACCGAGACGACGTGCAGGGCCGCGCCCGCGGCGCTTCCGTGGAGTTGACCGGCGAGTCGTTCGTCTTCAGCAACGACGCCGACGGGGCACGGCCGTGGCAGCCGAACTGGGTCACCAAGCAGTTCATCCACGCCCGCCGCGGCGCCGGGCTGCCGCACTTCCGGCTCCACGACCTGCGGCACTTCATGGCGACGCAGATGCTCGCCGCCGGCGTCCCCATCGCCACCGTCTCAGCGCCTCAGCCACCCACGCGCGTCGACACACTCAGTATCTATATCTATGCGCACGCAGCGCTGGGCGGCGACCGCCAAGCTGCCGAGACCCTCACCGACATCCTCGGTACCTCACGCACGGCCGGGCCGCCGTCGACGTAACCGGGGCGTACTTTGATCGAACGGATCGGCTACCAACCGCTAGTACGCCGGATTTCGTTCTTCCGACGCGCTCACCTGCGGCTACGCCGGTACATGCCGCGTGACCTGCGGTTTTGGCTCCGGTTAGTTCCGCCGTTCCCGATCAGTTCCGGACGTTCTGAGGACTGATCGAACACCGGAACGCCGGACACCGGCTGGTTACGGCTGTGAGCTGAGACCGTCGCTGTCCGTAAGAGTTACGACGGGATGATCTCGTCGATGAGGCCCCAGTGCATAGACGCCGCCACAGGCGAGCGCCGCTCAGTCGGACGAGGGAAGCGGCTTGGCGTCCTTGAGGGGCAGCGGGGCGTCGCCGATCGACAATGAGCCGGCGCCGGCCTTGGTGCAGAGAATCTCGAGGCCCAGCTCCTCGTCGGCGTACCGACCAGAGATCCTGGCGGCCTGCTCGCGGCCTGCGACTGACGCGCGCGTCAGCGGACCGCGAGCCCCAGCCGCGCCGGGCTGCTAGTTAGGCCACGCCAGTCTGCTTATACGCCGTGCATGTCCATCGGGGCCATCGTCGATGCGTTCGAGAGCCCGCGCTCGTCGTGAGTGTCCGAACAGCACCTCGCCTCTCGCGACCAGGCGCACGGCGTCCACGATGTGGCCGTGCTTGATCTGCTTCAGCACGAACCCGGACGCGCCTGCCAGGATCGATTGATCGACAACGTCGTCATCGACGAACGCGCTGAGCATCACGCATCGGATCTCCGGATGCTCTGAGCGAACCTCACGGCAGACGTCGACACCGTACACGGTCTCAATGCCACCGAGGTGCGCGCGACCTGCGGTTGCGGGGATCGCGCCGCGCCCTGGTGTTAGGCGAGGGGACGGCCATCCTGCCCTGCGTTTGAGCGGCACACCGTCGTCGACAGCCCAGAGCTAGCTTGGCGACGCCACACTGCGTAGGCGTTGGCGCGCACTGCTGCTCGAGATTCTGGTCCGTTCATCTCTTGCGAAGACGACCCCGGTGGACACAGATGGCGGAATCGTAAACGCCGACCAGGCAGAGGCATGCGGAGGCGAGGAGGGACAGCACTGGGTCGCCTATGCCGACGCGTTCGTCGTCCAGCGACCTCGCGTCACGTTCTCGCGCGTTGGGTCGCGCGCTGAGCTGGCAGAGTGTTCAGTGTTCCAGCCCGTGGGGGGCCGTTGGCGGCGTGGGTACCATCCGTTTCGTGTTCGCGCGGAGGGGGAGTCATGAGCGAGAACGCACGGGTCGATCTGGGCGCTGTGTTCGACGCGCACATGGCGGCGGAGTTCGAGCAGCATGACGCCGACGCGACGATGGAGACGATGACGGCGGAGCCCTATCTCACCCATGTGCCCGTCGTGACTGGCGGTGTTGGGTACCAGGACCTGCGCGACTTCTACCGGGATCACTTCGTTACGAAGTGGCCGGCCGACCTCTCGGTGGAGCGGATTACGCGCACACAAGGCGACGACATCTTGATCGACGAGTTCATCGTCCGCTTCACGCATGACGTCGTGATGGATGCCATCCTGCCGGGGATCGCGCCAACCGGCCGGCGGGTCGAGGTCCCGCACGTCGCCGTGGTCGGGTTCGAGCACGGCAAGGTGGCGTTCGAGCGGATCTACTGGGATCAGGCGTCCCTGCTGGCGCAGATCGGTCTGCTTCACGCGTCGGTGTTGCCCGTCGTCGGCGCCGAGCAGGCCCGCGTGGTCGCTGATCCGACCCGGCCGCGCAACGAATTGATAAGGCGCGGAGGGCACTCACCCTCATAACAGCAGGAGCAAGACCGGCTCGCCGCCTCCGCCCGTCCACAAGAATGCGGGCCCCTGCGGCAGACCACACCCCGACGCTACGGCGTGGCGTGCTGCTGATGCAGGTGCGACACAATGCGCTCGCGCCAGTTCACCCCAGCGTGTTCATGGGCGGGGTTGAGGGGCCGCGTCGTGCGACACGCAAGCGTGAGGACCACCGACCAGGACCGGGCGCCGGAGTTCTATCTCGACAAGCTCAAGGAGCGCGCCCGCGCAACGCCAGGGACGCCTACGAAACGGTTGTCGGCGCCGATCTACGACGCGCTAGCGACGAGATCCAGCAGTTGGACGGCGGCGTGCTTGGTTCGCTCGGCGCCGCCCGCTGCTGCTTGGTCCCGCAGCACCTCGGCGCGAGCTCGCGCCATCAGGCTGTGGTCGCCCTCGCACCATTCGGCTAGTGATTCCACTGCTTCGAGCGCCCGGCCGGGCTGGCCAGCGACGTCCTCGGCCAAGTACTCGGCGAACGACGCGACCACCCGTGCTTGACGCTGCGCCTCAAGCGGCTGCATAGCGTCTAATCAGTTGATTCCCGTCCGAGGAAGCAAGGACATATTGATGCTGCCACGCAACTCGGTTGGCGGAGCGAACGGGGTCCGCGCGCGGCGGTGGGGGAGGGGTGAGGATGCCGGCGACGTGTCCCCTCCGGAGAGGAGTCCGTGTTGTGTGCATCCGATGTTCCGCTGTGGCCCGACACCGTGGCGGCGTTCTATGCCGAGCGCGCCTGTGCGATTCGTTCCGAGGACACTCGCAAGACGTGGGGCTATACGTATGCGCAACTCCAGCGGCGCCATCCCGACAAGCAGCTGCGGGACTTCGGCGCGGATGATCTGGTCGCGTTTCTGACCCAGCAGGACGACGCCGGGCCGCGCTGGGCGCCCACGACGGTGCGTGCGTACCGGATCTGCCTGCAGTCGCTGTTCGGTTGGGCGCGCGTCACCGGGCGCATCGACACCGACCCCTCCCACGACATCGCCAAGCGAGTGCGGATCCGGCCCGGCCGAGTCCGCACACCCCATTGGCTCACCGAAGCCCAGATCGGCGGCCTGCTGGCCACGACCGAGGGGGCGCCTCTGCTGCAGCAGCGGGATCGCATCGTGTTGATGCTGGGGATCTTCACCGGGTTACGTGCGGGCGAAATCGGCGCGCTGCGCTGGCGACACGTCGACTTGGCGGCCGACTGGCTCGTCTTTCCAGGGAAGGGCGGCCGCCCCGATCGGCTCGCGGTCCCACCCCAACTGTCGGACGCGCTGACCTGCTGGCAGGACCGCGTGCTCACTGAAGTGGGGCCGGCGATCGCCGACGTCCCGGTCGCGCCGGCGCTCCACACGCCACGGGGTCCTCGTGCCGCCGCGGGCCTCGATGCAAGCCGCGGACTGGGCCGCGAAGGCGTTCGCCGCATCGTGCGCGCCCGGGGCGCCCAGATCGACATCCCCGACCTTCGCCCGCATGACCTCCGGCGCACCCTCGCCGGGACCCTCGACGCACGCAGCGTGCCCGTCCAGGACATCCGGCTTGTGCTACGCCATCACCACGTCGGCACGACCCAGACGTATCTGGCCGACAATCCCTTGCGGGTCCACGACCGCATGCGCAGCTTCACGATCGGGCCATGAAACTGCTTCGCGAGCGCGAGTCGCTAGCCGCGGCCGCCGACGAGCGCCGTGCTCAAGCCGAACCGGTTGGCGGCGCCAAGCAGCGCACGATCACCCGCGGCAAGGACCAACTCGGCATCCTCGAGCCGGTGGGCGGCCGCGAGGTGCACGGCGTCGTAGCCGCGGAGGGCGTGCGCCTCGGCGAGCTCGCCCGCGTCGTGCGCGAGCGCCTCGTCGACCTCCACCACGTCGAGCTGGAGGTACAAGTCGTCCAAGGCGCGCACGGCCGGTCGCAGCTGCCGCGCGGCGATCCTGCCATCGCGCCGCGCCTGCGCGAGCGCGGCGCGCGCCTCGGGGTACACGAGACGAACACTGGCCACCCGAGACGCGTCATCCCACAGCTGGCGCGCGACCCGGGAGCCGGGCTCGGCAACGATCAACGGGACGAGCGCAGACGTGTCGAAATAGGCGATCACCGCCGCTGCTCGGCCACGAGGTCCGAGACGGTGCCGGCGGTCTTGAGGGGGCGCGACGACGCCCGCTTCGGTCGTTTGCCAGGGGTCACAAGCCCGTCGGCGATCAGCCGATCGAGGGTGCGCTCACCCTTCAGGGGAAGCACACGAGCGATGGCCCGCCCACGGTCGGTGACGAGCACCTCGTCGCCCGCCCGGACCCGCTCGAGGTACTGGCTGAGGTTGTTCCGTAGTTCTCGCACGCCCACCTCGACCGCCATCGGCCCTCCTCCGCACCAGCTCGACCGCTTGTGGCTACATACGTTCACACGCGAGTGTACACCTTGCTACTCGACTTGCTATTCCTCTGTACCGGCCTGGAGCGGTTCCAGCGGTCTCCAGCGGAAACCGCGGCGCGCAAACCTCGACTCCAGCGGTCACAGCGGCCTCCAGCGGATTACGACATCACCTTGCCAAGGTGAGGGTCGCGGGTTCGAGTCCCGTCGTCCGCTCCACAAACCAGCACATCAATGGCCTGGAGATCGGGGTCTCACCGCGCTTGGATCGCGTTGTTGCCGATCTCAGTCCGGTTCCCAGGAGATGCGCTGGTGCAGCAGGGCACGTTCCGCGGGGTTGGCGGTGAGTTCCAGCGCGCGCACGTCGGCGGCCCGGGCCTGGTAGGGGTGGCCGAGCGCGCGGAGGAGTTCGGCGCGGGTGGCGTGGAACAAGTGGTAGTGGTCGAGAGCGTCGGCGAGCTCGTCGAGTTCGGCGAGGGCGACCTGCGGTCCGGCGCGGTAGCGCAGCGCGATGGCTCGGTGCAGCCGTGTGACGGGCGAGGGGGCGAGGTGCAGGAGCATGTCGTAGAGCAGGACGATCTGCTCCCAGTCGGTCGTTTCCCAGCTTGGGGCTTCGGCGTGGCAGGCGACGATCGCCGCTTGGAGTTGGTAGGGGCCGGGTTGCTGTCGCTTGGCTGCCTGGGTGATCAGCCGGGTGGCGTCGTCGATGGCGGCGCGATCCCATTGTGAACGGTCCTGGTCGGCGAGCACGACCAGTCCACCGTCGGGGTGAAAGCGGGCCTCGGCGCGGGCACGGTGCAGCCGTATGAGGGCGAGGAGCCCGGCCACCTCCGGTTCTGTGGGCATCAGGTTGTGGAGGAGGGAGGCGAGCCATTCGGCCTCGTCAACGAGGTCGGGGGTGGTGGCCCGGTCGGCCGTGGAGAGGTAGCCCTCGTTGAGCAGTAGGTAGATGACGGCGAGCACCTCGGTGAGGCGCCCGTCGAGCTCGTCGGGGTCCGGGAGGCGGTAGGGGATGCCCGCCTCGGTGATCTTGCGTTTGGCGCGGGTGATGCGCTGGGCAACGGTGGTCTCGGGCACCAGGAAGGCGCGGGCTATCTGCGCGGTCGTGAGCCCGCACACGACCCGGAGGGTGAGAGCGATCTGAGCCGGGCGGGCCAGGGCTGGGTGGCAGCAGGTGAAGATGAGCCGCAGCCGGTCATCGGTGGAGGATTCGAGCGGCCAGTGCAGTTGGGCCAGCTTGGCGCGGTAGCTGTTCTCGCGGCGAAGCACGTCAATCCCGCGGTTGCGGGCGACGGTGAACAGCCATGCGTCGGGACGGGCCGGGACGCCTTCGATGGGCCATCGCCGTATCGCGGTCTCGAGGGCGTCTTGGACGAGATCTTCGGCGGCGGCGAAGTCGCCGGTCATCCGCATCAGGGCAGCAGCCACCCGGCCGGCGTGTTCCCGAACCACGCCGGCGAGCGCGGCTTTCACCTCCGCGTCGTCTGAGTGTCTGACTAGGTGGTCGGTCTGGTTCACGCTTCGATCGGCCGGATCTCCACGACCGGACAGCCGGGCCAGGTGCGCACCATGCGCAGCGCTTCGTCCAGGTCGGCGACGTCGATTTCGCAGTAGCCGCTCACCACCTCTTTTCCTTCGACGAAGGGGCCGTCCGTAATGATCGGTTCGACGCCGCCGTCAAGCCGCACGGTCGTCGCGGTGTGGGCGCCTTGCAGCTTGCTGCCGCTCGCGCAGATCTTGTCGGCGTGGTCGGCGAACCATTTGCCGGCAAGCGCGAAGGCGCGGTCACGATCCGCGGGGCTCATGGCGTCGAGGTCCTTCTCGAACTGCTCGGTCTCGACGAACAACAGCACGTATCTCATGTCGCGACTCCCTTGTTACGCCATCGCCTTGACGGGGTGCCAGGCGGCGCGCCCCAGGAACGCCAGCCAGCGGGTCTGCTCGTCGACGTCGGGCGGTGGGGCCAGCTCGGGGCCGAAGAAGCCCGGGACGCGGAGGATGTTGTCGCGCGCCCAGGCATGCGACGAGGCCACCAGGTCAGAGGGCAGTTGCATGTCGACGCCCAACGCATGGCCGATGTCCCAGGTGTGGATGAACGTGTCGTTGAACACGATGGTGACGATCGCAGAGATCGGTCGGTCGCCGAGGCCAGGCAGCGAGATGATCCGATCGAGGTTTTCGTCGGTCAACACCGTGGCGCAAGCGGCGCGGGCCCGGCGCCAGGTGGTGAGCGGGTCGTCACCGCCGAGCTCGCCGGGATGCGGCGAGCCGGGCCCGCCCGACACGCCGCCATACGTTTCCCCAGTCGACCAGCACCGCAGCTGGTCCTGTGCCCAGATGACATGCCCCGCGATGTCGCGGACCGTCCAGCCCGCACACGGCGACGGTACGTCCCACCGGGCGGCGGGAACAGAGGCGAGCATCTTGTCGAACCCGTCTTGGGCGCGTCGATACGAGACCATCGGGTTCATGACGGCCCCCCTTTCAGCATCTCCGCGACGCGGCGCATCATCTCGTCGGGCGCGACGTCCTCGACATGGGACGCGACGGTCCAGCCGTGGCCGAACGGATCGATGATGTAACCGTTGCGATCGCCGTAGAACTGGTCCTCCGGCGCCCGCACCACAGTGGCCCCGAGCCCCGCTGCGCGCTCCACGGTGGCGTCGACGTCTTCGACATAGACGTACAGCGAGCTCGGCGAGCCCTCGAGCCCACCCGACGGCGGCGCCTCGGTGCCCATCTCCGGTGAGGCGTCATCGACCATCACAACCGAGTCGCCAATCTGGATCTCGGCGTGGGCGATCGTGCCGTTCGGACCGGGAATGCGCATCCGCTCCGTGGCGCCGAGCACCTCGGAGTAGAACTCGAGCGCCTTCACGCCTCCGTTCACCACCAGGGCCGGCGTCACTCGCCGGTACGTGTCGGGGATCGGGTCAGGCTTCGTCTTCGACATATCAGTTCAGCTCCTTTTCTCCTTCATCCGGATCCGAGGCGTTGGCCTCCACCCCATGAGACGATCGGAGGAGGCGCCGACACGACATCGGCACCAAAGAATCTCGGGTTTCAGCGACAGCCACGGACCATCCGTCGCCATGGCCGCATCGATCCCGGACCGCCGTAGACATTTCAGGTATTTACCGGTACGGTTATCGCCGTGAGTCTCCCGGTGGCCGCAAGAGCGCCCTCATGACGCAGATGGCGATCAGGGAGCCGGAGCCGCCGGTCGAGCTGACGGTCGACGAGCTCGCTCGTCGCGCCGAGCTCCCGGTGCGGACGATCCGCGAGTACCAGACGATCGGACTGTTGCCTCCGCCGGAGCGGCGGGGGAGAGTCGGCGTATACGGCTCCAGCCACTTGACGCGGCTTGGCCTGATCGGTCGGCTTCAGGAACGGGGCTACTCGCTGGCCGGCATCCGGGATCTCCTTGCCGCGTGGCGCGACGGCGGTGATCTCGGCGAGGTGCTCGGTCTGGCGCCGGACCAGCTCGTCCACATCGAGGAACCGGGCGCGCCGGCGACGGGCGACCAACTCGCGCGGCTACTGCCCGATCTCGCCCCCGTCAGGCTCGAGGATCTGCTCGCGACCGGCATCGTGGAGGAGTGCGGGCCAGACCGCTACTGCGTGCCGAGCCCGTCGCTTCTGCAACTCACTGCAGACGCGGTTGGCGCCGGGTACGACGCATGGCGCGTCCTCGACCTGTTGCGCACGCTCTCTCAGGCGACGGAGTCCATCGCAGACGCAGTGGCCATGGCCATGGCCGAACGGCCCACCGGCGTCGATACCGACCGGCTCGTTGCGTTCGCCACCCGCGGTCGGGGCCTGCTCGCGCACGGCACCGGGCGGCTCACGATCCACGCGCTCGGGAAGCGCCTGGGCATCACCGACGAGGCCACAGTTCCGGACGCGCTCCGCGGACTCTTGGAGGTCGACGATCAATGACCGAGATCAGGAACACGGATCCAGGCGACGACGCCAGCGACGAGGTCTGCATTCTTGATCCCGGGGGTGAAGGTCGCGCCAACGTCCCGGTGACGGATGCCGATCACTCGCCGGCAGACGATCCTGTAGCGGCTGACCGAGTCATGGCCCCCGTCGCCGACGCCCTGTTCGCGGCCGCTGGGCTCGTACCGGGCGACGCTGTCATCGACGTCGGCTGTGGTTGCGGGGCCACGACGTTGCGGGCTGCTGACGAGGTCGCGCCTGACGGTTCGGTCTACGGCATCGACGTGACAGAGCCCATGCTCGCGATCGCGCAACGCCGACTCGACTCGTCAGGACTCACGAACGTCACGCTCGTCCAGGGCGATGCGCAGGCGCACGCGTTCCCGTCGCCGTTCGACGTCGCGATCAGCCGGTTCGGCACCATGTTCTTCTACAACCCGGTAGCGGCGTTCGCCAACATCGGTCGTGGGCTCCGTCCTGGCGGGCGCGTCTGCTTCGCCACGTGGCAGCCACTCGAGGCCAACGATTGGCTCGCCGTCCCCGGTGCCGCGTTGCTGCGCTGGATCACGATTCCCGACGTCAGCGAAGGCGTGCCCGGCATGTTCGCCCAGTCGGACGCCGACACGATCACCGCGGTGTTGCGCGAAGCGGGGTACAGGGATATCGAGGTCAACCCGATTCGGGTCATGTTGCCGCTGGGCCCCAACCCCGACGAGGCGGTCGAGCGGCTCGTAGACACCGGGGTCGGACGGGCCGTCCTCGGCGCCGTCGCCGAGCGCGACCGACCGGCCGCTCTTACGGCCGTGCGCGCCGCCCTGGGCGGGCATGCCGACGCGCAGGGCGTGCGGCTCGGCGCCGCCATCTGGATCATCACGGGTCTCCACCTCTGACCTTCTCAAGCATTCAATCGCCGGGTTGACGTGAGGCGCTCGATGAGGGCGCTCGTTCAGTTCACGGTGACGACGACTTTGCCGAGGGCGTGTCCCTCGCCGACGTAGGCAAGGGCAGCAGGGACGTCGTCGAGTCCGAAGGTGCGGTCGATGCGGGTGGCGATGTCGCCGGCGACGCGCAGGTCGGCCAGTGGTTGGAAGTGGGCGGGGCCTTGCTTTACGGCGAGGACTCCAAACGAGCGATGGGTGAGCCGGCCGGCGAGCCGGCCGATCGTGAGGACGCGCAGCAGCGTTCGCACCGACCCGCCGACGCAGCGGTAGCGGCCGCCGCGAGCGAGTGCTCGGCGGTAGGCGAACACCGATCGATGAGCGACGAGATCGAGGATGAGGTCGTACGGCTCGTCGGGATCGGTGAAGTCCTCACTGCGGTAGTCGATGACGTCGTCAGCACCGAGCGACCGCATGAAGTCAAGCTTGCTGGCGTTGTCGACGCCGGTCACGTGCGCACCGAGTCGTTTGGCGAGCTGGATCGCGAAGGAGCCTGAGCCGCCGCCGGCGCCGTTGATCAACACGCGACTATTGACGGCCGCGCCGTCGGTGCCTTGCAGCGCGATCGCTCCCGCTTGGGGGATCGTCGATGCCTCGGTGAAAGTCAGCTCGGCAGGCTTGTTCGCAAGCGCGGTTTCGGGCGCCACCGTGTACTCCGCGAAGCCGCCCTTCAGCGCGAGATTGTCGCCGTACAAGACGTCACCGGGGTGAAAGCGAGTGACACCCGAGCCGACGGTATCGACCCATCCGGCGATGTCCGAACCGAGCGTGCGACGCGCCGGCGAGCGCAGCCCGCCGAGGCGCGCGTGCAGGGGCGAACCCCGCAGGCACTCCCAGTCGCTGAGGTTGATCGACGTTGCGGCGATCTTGACACGCACCTGCCCGTCGGTTGGAGACGGCACCGGAACGTCGTCGACCCGCAACACGTCGGGGGATCCATAGCGGTCGTAGATGACGGCCCTCACGCGCGTTCCTCTGTCCCAACAGCATCGTTGCCCGGTAACGGTACGCAGTGACCCGGTCGAAGCCCTCTTCGGGAGTAGACGCGGGAGTAGCCCCGCGCAGGAGCGCCGTCATACAGCGATGAGCCATGCCCGCCCGGGATCGCGTGTGCTCGGGTTTGTGTCGCCGCGGCGACGCGAACGCGACGAGAATCCCCGTCGACGCGGACTCCTCGGTTGCGACGTCGCTCGCTACTCCGCCTGCTACTCCATTCCAGCGGCTTCGAGCGGTTCCAGCGGCCTCCACCGGAGGACGCAAGTCGGGGGCCTCGACTCCAGCGGTTCCAGAGGTCTCCAGCAGAAACCGGCATCACCTTGCCAAGGTGAGGGTCGCGGGTTCGAGTCCCGTCGTCCGCTCCACGAGCACTTCGAATCGCTCGGCGACAAGCTGCCTGCCGCCTTGTGGGACGAGCTGGCCGCGCTCGGGGCCCTGCTCGCCTAAGCGTTCGCGCTCGCTCCGGCGCGCCGAGGCTCACTGCCCGCGCCAGGACCGCTCGTACCCTTCGACGCGGATCGCCGCGCCCGCCGGCGTGAGATGGAGCGGCCGCCGCGCGTCGACATTCACCGCCACCTCGTCGGCGTGCCCGCCCGGCGGGCGCTGCGCCGCCCGCTCGACGGCTTGGGGCTGGGGTCCATGGTGGATGCCGGCAGGATGGAACGTCAGCATCCCTGCTTCGATCCCGGCCCGGCTGAAGAACTCACCCCGGTGGTAGAAGATCACCTCGTCGTAGTCGGTGTTGCGGTGGAAGAACGGCACCCGCAGCACGTCGGGATCCTCCTCGAACGGACGCGGCGCGAACGTCGCCACCACGAATCCCGGCCCGACGAACGTCGTGTGCGCCGACGGCGGCAGGTGGTACCGCGCTGACACGACCGGGCGGAAGTCGTCGACATGGAGTCGTAGCGGCGCCAAATCGCCCTTCCAGCCGACGACGTCGAACGGGTGGAACGGGTACACGGCTCGTGTGACCTCGCCGGCGCGCACGATCCGCACCTCGAATTCGCCGGCCTCGTCGTGCGGCTCGGGTTCCGGCACCTCGACGACCGCCGGGTCGAACAGCGCGTGCCGGCCCAGCAGCCCGCGGTCGGGCAACGACAGCGCGCCCTCGAGCGACTCGACGGTGAACAGGTGGGTTGGCGACTCGGGCGCGAACCGGTGCGTCGTGCCACGCGGGACGAGCAGGTAGTCGCCGGCGCGGTACGCAAGCGGGCCGTACTCCGTTTCGATTCGCCCTTCGCCTTCGTGGACGAGATAGAGCGCGTCTCCGTCGGCGTCGCGTACGAACCAATCCGGGGTTCTCGCGGGCCGCTGCCACCACGACACACGCACCTCGTGATTGGCAAGCAGCGTGACCGGCATCGCGTCGGCGTCGATGCTGTCGAGCTTGCGCATGTCGAGCGCGGCCGGCCGCAGCGGTCCCTCGACCGACGCCCACCCGGTTGGCGGGTGGAGACGGTAGAGGTGACTGGCGGGTCCGCTGAAGCCTTCGCGGCCATGCTCCTCCTCGACGGTGCCGTCGGGCAGCCTTGCGTGTGCCTGCCGCGACGCTCGCCCCCGCATCCACTGCGGGCGCACGAATCCCTCATTCATCGGTGTCCTCCCGGGTTGCGGCGCGCGCCACGAGCGGTAGCACGCGAAACGGGATCTGCTCAGAGAGCGCGATCACGGTCGTGGTGCGGTTGATGCCCTGCACTTCCAAGATGCGGTTGATCACGTGCTGCAAGTGCTCGTTCGTACGCGCCACCACCCGGCAGTGCAGGTCGCCCTGGCCGGTGGTGGCGTGAACCTCGAGCACCTCGGGGATGTCCTGAAGGTGCGCCACCACGTCGACGAGACGACCCTGGGCGATTTCGATCGACGTGAACCCGAGCACCTCGTACCCGATCCCCGTCAAGTCCACGTCCGGCGCGAACCCCGTGATGACCCCGCGGTCGACGAGCTTGCTCAACCGGGCCTGCACGGTGCCCCGTGCCACCCCGAGCATCCGAGCCAGCTCGAGAACGCCCACCCGCGGATGCTCGGCCAGCGCCGCGATCAGCCGGCCGTCGAGCTCGTCGAGGGCCTTGGTCATCGTGGCCAGATCGTACGGCTCACACCGAGATTTGTGAACAGATTGCCCAACTATTCCCGCCGTTGTTGACTGATTCTGCGGATCGGGTACAGATGACGGTGTCAGATCGTCCGCCCGGATCTCGGACCGACGCTGTGCCGGAGCCGCCGATGGATGCTGCCAGCGCCCCTGGTCGTGACTTCGCCGCCTTCCAGGCGGGTGCCGATGACGTCGTTCGCCATCACCCCGTGGTGGTCGCCAACCCGTACACGACCTGGTTCGCGAAGGGAGAGGCCACCCGCGACGACGTCCGCCACCTCACTGTCCAGTTCTCGGTCTTCAGCCACCTGTTCATCGAGGCCCAACTGCGGAAGGTGATCAACGCGCCCGACCTCGACACGTACCGCGCTGGCAAGGAGATTCTCCTCAACGAGCTCGGCGTCGTGTTCCGACCGCTGCACGCCGAGGCGGCGAAGCCACTCGAGCCCGGCACCGACCCGGAGATCGTGGGCGCCGAGGGGACCGTCGACGGCGGGACCTTCCGGTTCGGAGCCGCGCACTTCGAGTGGCTGCTGAAGTTCGCCGAGCCTCTCGGCCTTCGCTTCGAGGACCTCGGCACGCGCCGGCAAGCCACTTCGAGCACGGAGTTCTTCTGCGACGAGCTCCTTCGCCTCTACGGCTCGGACGACGCCTCGACCGGTGAGGGCGCGTCGTTCGCGGTCGAGCATTGGGCTGCGGCCGGCTTCTGGAAGGAGCTCATCCAAGGGTTGCGCGCGTTCAAGGAGCGCGAGTGTCCAGATCTCCCGCTGGGATTCTGGACGTTCCATGACCAGCTCGAGGACCAACACGCCGCGCACACCGAAGAGGAGCTACGCGAGGTGTACGACACACCCGGCTTCGACGAGGAACGGTTTCTCCGCGGGGCCACCCAGATGCTCGACGGCGTGTACGCCTTCTGGCGCGGCCTGGACGAGGATCGACAAGCCGGGAGGGTGTCGTGACCACGCTCGATGCGCGCACGGCGCGTGACGGCGCCACCGCGCCTGCCTTGCTCGATTTCGACCACCTCGAGTTGTGGGTCGGCAACGCTCGTCACGCTGCGGCGTTCTTCGCGTCGACGCTCGGCTTCGACGTCGTCGCGTACGGCGGCCCCGAGACGGGCATCGACGACCGGGCGTCGTACGTCCTCGAGCAAGGTGCCGTACGCCTCCTTGCCACCAGCGGGCTGCGCCCGGATTCGGAGATCGCCGAGCACGTGCGAAGGCATGGCGACGGCGTCCGGGATGTCGCCTTCGCCGTCGACGATGCCGTCGGCGCGTTCACGGCCGCGACGGCACGGGGCGCGCATCCTGTGCGGGAGCCGTACAGGCGACGCGACCGTTCGGGGTCCGTGACCCGTTCGACCGTGGCCGCGTACGGCGACACGACGCACACGTTCGTCCAGCGCGATGGCTACCGCGGCCCGTTCGCGCCGGGATACGAGGCGGCCCGGCTTCCTTCGCCGGTCGGCCCGCCGGTCGGGCTCACGCAGATCGACCACGTCGTCGCCAACGTTCCCGAGGGCGCGCTCGGGACGTGGGTGGACTGGTACCGCACGGTGTTCGGGCTCGACGAGCTCACGCATTTCGACGAGGAGCAGATCTCGACCGAGCACTCGGCGCTGCGCTCGACCGTTGTGTGGAACGGCGGCCGTGTCGTGCTCCCGGTGAACGAGCCGGCGCCCGGCCTGCGGACGAGCCAGATCCAGGAGTATCTCGACTTCTACCGCGGACCGGGCGTCCAGCACATCGCCATCCGCACCAACGACATCGTGACCAGCGTTCGGGCGCTGCGCGACCGTGGGCTGTGCTTCCTCGACGTCCCGGCCACGTATTACGACGATGCGCGCCAACGGATGGCAGGCGTTCCCCTGCCCTGGGACGCCCTGAGCGAGCTCGGAATCCTCGTTGACCGGGACGCCAGCGGCTACCTCCTCCAGATCTTCACCGAGGGGATCGCCGACCGCCCGACGCTGTTCCTCGAGATCATCCAGCGCGTCGGCGCCCGTGGCTTCGGGGCCGGCAACTTCAAAGCGCTGTTCGAGGCGATCGAACGCGAGCAATCCCGCCGCGGCAACCTCTAGCACCGGGTCCGGGAAATGGCGGAAACCATGCCGGCCGGTGGAGGGACGAGCGAGCGGCTGGTGCTTGAGACGGTGCGCGCCTGGATGAACGAGGGCACGTCGCTCTTCGACGCCCAAGTTCGCGGTCTGCAGGACGAACAGCTGCGCCAGCGATCCCTGCTCCCGATGTGGACCAGAGCACACGTCATCGCCCACGTCGCCCGGAACGCCGACGCGCTCGGGAATCTGCTGACTTGGGCGCGCACGGGCGTCGAAACCCCGATGTACGAGAGCGCCGCGCGGCGCGATGCCGATGTCGAAGACACCGCCGCCGAGGCGCCGGAGGCGCTTCGCTTCGACCTCGACGAGGCGGAGCGCCGGTTTGCGAACGCGGTTGACGCGCTGCCTGCGTCGGCGTGGACGGTGGAGGTGCGCACGCGCACGGGACGCGCGATCCCGGCGGCTGAGGTGCCCTGGATGCGTTGCCGCGAGGTCTGGGTGCACGCCGTCGACCTGGCCTCCGGAGCCTCGTTCGCCGATTTTCCCGAGGCGCTAGTAGCGGCGTTCCTACAGGAAGTCACCGACGGTTTCACCGCTCGCCCGAACTGCGGCGGAATTGAACTTGTGGCCACGGACTCCGCCGGCAGGTGGGCTATCGGTCCAAGGCCGAAGGACGAGGTGGTGGTGGTGCAGGGTCCGGCTCACGACTTGCTCGAGTGGCTTATCGGGCGCGGGAAGGGCACCGGGCTGACCTCGTCCATAGGGGTTCTCCCACCCATTCCCGCGTGGCTCTGAGCGCCGATATGCACGACACGGGTCCCTGGATCCCCATTCCGGAAGGCTGCGGATTCGGACTCGAGAACCTGCCGCTCGGCATCGCCGTGCGGTCAGGAACACCCCCACGGCCATACGTGGCGGTTGGCGACCATGCCTTGGACCTCGCGACCGTGGCCCAGAGTGGCCTCCTAAGTGGCTCCGGAATTTCGGAAAGCATGTGGGAGGCAACGACTCTCAACGCGTTCCTGGCCGCGGGCAGGCCCACGTGGGAGATGTTCCGCACACGGCTGGCCGAGTTGTTGACTGATCACTCCGTTGCCGAGCGACTCGCTGGTGCCACTGTCGCCCAGGCGGATCTCACGATGGTGTTACCCGTTGAGATCGGCGACTACGTCGACTTCTATTCATCGCTGCACCACGCCACGAACCTGGGCATTTTGTTTCGTGGCGGCACCGAGCCGTTGTATCCCAACTGGCGCAGACTCCCCGTTGGCTATCACGGCCGCTCGGGAACGATCGTCGTCTCGGATGAGGAGATACCTCGGCCGCGCGGTCTGCGTCTGATCGACGGGGAGCCCATCGAAGGACCTAGCACGGCGCTCGACATCGAGCTGGAGGTCGGCTTCGTGGTCGGCGTGGGCAATGATCGCGGGACTGCGATCAGAGTGGCCGACGCCGCCGATCACATCTACGGGTTTTGCCTGGTAAACGACTGGTCAGCCCGCGACATTCAAGCGTACGAGTACCAACCACTGGGTCCATTCCTGGGCAAGAGCTTTGCAACATCGATGTCGCCGTGGCTGGTCAGTCTCGAGGCGCTGGCGCCGTACCGTGTGGCGCAACCGACCCAGGATCCGCCGGTGGCGGACTACTTGCGCGTATCGGAGCCCTGGGGTTTCGACCTGCATCTCGAAGTCCAGATCGAGAGCGAGGCGATGCGCGCGGCCGGAATGGCGCCAGTCGTGGTGAGCCGTAGCGGTTTCGCCGACATGTACTGGACGGCTTCCCAGCAGCTCGCGCATGCGACGGTCAACGGGGCTGCCACTCGCTCTGGCGACCTCTTTGCGTCGGGCACCGTTTCGGGACCGACGCCTGGGAGCGAAGGCAGCCTCCTCGAGCTCACATGGCGAGGGGAGCGTCCGCTGGAGCTGCCCGACGGGACGGAGCGAACCTTTCTCAGAGACCACGATCGCGTCATTTTGCGAGGCTGGGGCGGCGGTGATGATCGGCCCGTCATCAGCCTGGGCGAAGTCTCCGGGACCATTACGCCAGCTCCGTCGCTATCGGGCCATCGATGAGCGATCCACGATCCACGCACCCGATCTGGACCCCCTCATCGGATCGCGTGCTTGCCTCAGATCTTTGGGCATTCGGTGCCTACGCGGCGGAGACGTATGGCATCCAATTCACAGGCTATGAGTCGCTCCACGAATGGTCGGTCCGTGCCCCGGATCGGTTCTGGGCCTCGATATGGAGTTTCACGGGCGTGCTCGGCAACCCGGGAGAACGCGTCGTCGAGACCACGGCTCCGTTCTGGGCGACGCGGTTCTTTCCCGACGCAACGATCAATTTTGCCGAGAATCTTCTTCGCCCGAACGACGATTCGGCAGCGATCCTCTTCGCCCGAGAGGACGGCGCCCGGAGCGCCATCGCTTGGTCAGAGCTCCACGATCTCGTTGCTCGCATCCAGGATGGGTTGCGCCGCGCGGGCGTCGGGCGGGGCGATCGCGTCGCTGCGTGGATGCCCAATATCCCCGAGGCGATCGCGCTCATGCTTGCCTGCGCGGGCATCGGCGCCATCTTCTCATCGTGTTCGCCCGATTTCGGCGTGGAGGGCGTCGTCGACCGTTTCGGACAGATCCAACCGGTCGTTCTCGTGGGGGTTGACGGCTACATCTACGAAGGAAAGATCTACGACTGCCGCGACGGGCTGGCTGTCATCTCGTCACGTCTGCCGACGGTGCGCACCACCGTGGTCATCGGCTACATCGATCCGGAGCCGGACCTCTCGTCCGTACGCGGCTCGGTGTCGTGGACGGAGTGGCTGCCGTCTGCGAATCCCGGTGGCGTCGAGGTCGCGTCGCTGCCGTTCGATCATCCGCTGTACGTGCTTTACTCCTCAGGGACGACAGGGCTCCCGAAGTGCATCGTGCACCGGGCTGGGGGCGTCCTAATCAAGCATCTGGTCGAGCACCGCCTCCACTGCGACGTGAAGCCGGGCGACCGGGTGTTCTACTTCACTACCACCGGCTGGATGATGTGGAACTGGCTGGCTTCCGTGCTTGCGACCGCGGCGACCGCCGTGCTGTATGACGGCTCACCTTCGAGCAACGATGGCGTCGTCCTCTGGGACCTCGTCGACGAGTTCGGCATCACGCTCTTCGGCACGTCGGCCAAGTACCTCGACTCCTGTCGCCAGCGGGGGCTGCGCCCGGGCAAGAGCCACGACCTCGCCACCATGCGAACGATCACTTCGACTGGGTCGCCCCTCGCCGTCGAGGGCTTCGAGTATGTCTACGAGCACGTGAAGCCCGACGTCCATCTCGCTTCGATCTCGGGCGGCACCGACCTCTGCGGCTGTCTCGTCGCCGGCGACCCCACCGGCCCTGTTTGGCCTGGGGAGATCCAGCGCCCTGGCCTCGGAATCGCGATCGACGTATACGACGACGACGGACGCAGCCTCCCTCCTGGCCAGGGAGGCGAGCTCGTGTGCACGGCCCCGTTTCCTTCAATGCCATTGGGATTCTGGAACGATCCCGGTGACCACCGATATCGGGCTGCCTACTTCGAGCGCTTTCCCGAGGCTTGGCACCAAGGTGACTTCGCGGCCTGGACAGACCACGGAGGAATCATCATCTACGGCCGTTCCGACGCGACGCTCAATCCTGGCGGGGTGCGCATCGGCACCGCTGAGATCTACCGCCACGTCGAGGCCCTCGACGAGGTCATCGAGAGCCTAGCCGTAGGACAGGACTGGCGCGGTGACGTCCGTATCGTGCTCTTCGTCGTGCTGGCCGAGGGTCACGAGCTCACTGATGAGCTGACCGCGGAGATCCGACAACGCATCCGGAAGAGCGCATCGCCGCGCCATGTCCCGGCCCACATCATCGCGGTCACAGATCTCCCTCGGACCAGGAGCGGCAAGCTTGTTGAGCTTGCGGTGCGTGATGTCTTGCACGACCGGCCTGTGAAGAACGTCGAGGCGTTGGCCAACCCGGAGGCGCTCGAGCAGTTTCGGGCGCTCGAGATCCTGCGGCGTTAGGTTGAAGGCGCGGAGGGTGACGGTCGGCTTAGTGCCTCGGGTAGCACCACAGCGACGCCGCGAGCGGAACCGCGAACGCAACTACGCGCCGCCGACCAATAGTCCTTTTTGACGACTAGTCATGATCCGTTGGGGGCGGTCGCTGGAAGGGTCGCCTTCAGGTGTTCAGGAAGCTTGGAGCCAATAAGCAGGCGCTGAGGAAGCGGGCACTCCGCGCAGTGCGGCCGACTCCGCGGCCGGCGCGGCCCAGCCAAGGCAACCAAGGCAGTCGGCCACTCCATCCTCGTTGCTGCGTTCCACATCGTGTGCGACCGCGTGCCCTACAACGACCTCGGTAGCGACTGGCTCAACCGCCTCCGACCCGAACAGCACGCGCGCCCGCTTGTCCACCAGCTCCACGCTCGCGGCTACAGCGTCACCATCAACGATGCCGCCTGAAGCCGGGAGTTTCACTTCAGAAAGCCAGACGCTAAGCCGACGGCAGGCACATCGAGAGCCAACCCGCCAGGACCTCAGACGCTACGGAGCTCCGCAGCGCCCTCGCGAAGACACAAGCAGGCACGTATGTGAGGGTCCACACTCTCGTTCAACGAGGTTGAGAATCATCGAGGCGCCGCCTGCTACTCCAATTGCTACTCGTTTGAAGCGGTCTTGAGCGGTTCTAGCGGA